>JBBROQ010000141.1:0-8639 GCA_038229115.1 Planctomycetota bacterium
CCAATCCTGATGACCTCGGCCGCGACCGTGATGGCCGCGGTGCCGACCGGATTGGGCCTGGGCGCCGGCGCCGAAGTGCGGCAGCCCATGGCGGTGGCGATCCTCGGCGGCGTATTCGTCTCGACCGTGTTGAGCCTGTTGGTGGTGCCGGCGTTCTACGTGCTCGCTGATCGCTTTTCGCGGCGCGTGTCGGGCTGGTTTGGGGCGCGGGCATCCGTGCCGGTTGCGGCGCCGTAATCTCGCCGTGCCCTTCTCTTCAGCACCCACCACCGCCTTCGTTCAGCTCGATGCGATCACCAAGCGTTACCGCGAAGGCGCGGGCGGACGCACGGTTTTTTCAGGGCTTTCGGCTCATATTGCCAAGGGCGAGATCATCGCGTTGTTCGGCCGCAGCGGATCGGGCAAGTCGACGCTGCTGAATTTGCTGGCGGGTATCGATCCGCCGGATGCCGGGCGCGTGGTTATCGACGGAACCGATTTGGCGGCGGCAAATGAACGCGCGCGCACGGTGTTCAGACGGCGGAACATCGGCTTTGTGTTCCAGTCGTTCAATCTGATCCCGACCCTGACGGCGATGGAAAATCTGTTGCTCAGAGTCGAGCTGGATGGGCGTGCGGACGCCGCCAGTCGGGCGCGCGCGACGGCGCTGTTGGACGAAGTTGGCTTGGCTGCGCGCGCCGACAGTTTTCCCGATCGGCTCAGCGGCGGCGAGCAGCAGCGGGTCGCGGTCGCGGCGGCGTTGGTGCATCAACCGGCATTGATCCTGGCCGATGAGCCGACCGGCAATCTGGACGAGCACACCGCCGCGACCATGCTGGCGTTGTTGGCGCGGCTCGTGCGCCGCGCCGGTGCGACCATGTTGGTCGCGACGCATAGCAGCGAGGTGGCCGCGATCGCCGACCGCGTGTGGACGCTGCATGACGGCGTGATTCAGGAACGCGCAGGCGAAGTTTGAACGCTTCGTGGATGATCTGGCGCGCGAGCTGGCGGCATCATGCGCGCTCGCCGTGGTTGTTGGCCTTGGCGGTCATTGGCGTCGCGGTCGGCGTGGCGATGGTCGCCGGGATCGACCTGGCCAACAGCGCCGCGCGGCGCGCGTTCGCGGACGCGATTGCCACCGTCACTGGCACCGCGACGCATCAGGTGCTGCCCGGGCCGAACGGCATAAACGACGCGGATTATGCGCGTTTACGCACGAGTTTGCCGCAGGGTGTGCAGGCCGCGCCGGTAATCGAGGCCGAAGTCATGGTCGC
The DNA here is from genome assembly GCA_038229115.1 of Planctomycetota bacterium. GTDB lineage: Bacteria > Planctomycetota > UBA11346 > UBA11346 > UBA11346 > JBBROQ01. The sequence continues at coordinate 1,254 of JBBROQ010000141.1, forward strand.
CGATCATCCGGGCCGCGTGCTGCGGTTGCTGGGCGTTGATCCATTCGCCGAAGGCGCGTTTCGCAGTGGCCTGCTGCCGATCGGCGGCAGTGATCGCAGCGATTTTTCGCTGCCGCGATTCCTGACCGAACCCGGCGCGGTGGTGCTGGCGCAGTACACCGCCACCGAGTTGGGCCTGACCCCCGGCTCGACATTTTTGGTGCGCGTCGGCGGGCGTCGGGTGGCGTTGAAGCTGCTCTCGACGTTTCAGCCGGCGGCCGGTTTTAACGCGCGTGCGCTGCGCGGATTGGCACTGACCGACATCAGCACGGCGCAGGAAATCCTGGGCCGTGTCGGTGCACTCGACCGCATCGATCTGCTGGTTCCCGCCGGCAGTGAAGCTGCGTTGGCCGTGTTGCTGCGGCCCGCCGACAGTGAACTGCAACCGTCCGGCGCGCGCGCACAGGCGATACAAAATCTGACCGCGGCCTTTCACACTAACTTGTCGGCGCTGAGCCTGATCGCGGTCGTGGTCGCGATGTTTCTGATCTACAACACAGCGACCTTTTCCGTCGTCAGCCGGCGCGACCTGATCGGCCGGCTGCGCGCGGCCGGCGCGACTCGTGCGGCGATTGCCGGCGTGGTGTTGGGCGAGGCCGCACTGCTCGGGTTGGTCGCGTCGCTGATCGGCATCGGTGCCGGCATCGCGCTCGCCCATGGCCTGATCGGCGGCATGACCCGCACCATCGGCGAACTGTACGCGACCGTGCCCGACGCCGGCATCGTGATCGAGCCGCTGGCGCTGTTTTGCGATCTGCTGGTCGGCGTGCTGGCGACGGTCGTGGCGGCGGCGGTACCGGCGTGGGAAGCGACCACGGTGCCACCGCGCGTGGCGCTGGGGCGCTCGCACAGCGAGAGCGCTTTTCGAGCGCGTTTACCGTGGTTGGCGCTGTGCGGCGTGGTGCTGATGGCGGCTGCGGGCGCAGTGATGTTGACGTCGGTACGGAGTGTCGCGGTGGGATTCGCCGGGTTGGGCGGGCTGATCGCCGGCTATGCGTTGGTGGTGCCGATCGGGGTGGTCGCGGGCATGTGGTTGCTGCGGCCGATCGCGCGCGCGCTGTTCGGACCGATCGGTGCGATGGGGGTGCGCAGCGTGGTCAGCGCGCTGAGCCGCACCGGCGTCGCGGTCGCGGCGCTGTCGATCGCGGCCGCGGCGAGTTTGGGCATCGGCGTGATGGTCGCCTCTTTCCGCGCCACCGTGGACGAATGGCTGACGCAGACCTTGGTCGCGGATCTGTACGTCACCGCGCCGCGGCCGATCGCGGCTAAGGCCAGTCCGCAGGCGTTGTCGCCGACGTTGGTGACGCGGCTGTTGGCGACCCCGGGCGTGGCCGCAGCGGTGCCGAAACGCGATGTGAAAGTGCGCTCTTCGTGGGGAGAAGTGTCGCTGTCGGCGTTCGATCATGACGACCGCGCGATGGGCCGTTTTCGCGTCACCAGTTTTGTAGGGAGTGCGTCGGCCGCGGCGGCGTGGCAGGGCTATGTCGCGGGCAACGGCGTGCTGATTACTGAACCGCTCGCGTGGCGGCAGCATCTGCATGCCGGGCAGACGCTGCGCCTGCGTACCGCGCAGGGCGAGCATGATTTTCCGATCACCGGCGTGGTGGTCGATTACGCCAACGATCAGGGCCAGGTGTTCATCAGTGGTGCGTTGTACCGGCAGTGGTGGCGCGATACCGCCGTGACCTCGTTGTCGCTGACGGCGACGCCGGACGTTGGCCGCGTCGAATTGGAACGCCGGCTGCGCGCGCAGGCCGGCGGCGACGACGTGGTGTTCACCGCCAGCCGCGACTTGCTCGACACGTCCTTGGCAGTGTTCGACCGCACCTTCGCGATCACCGATGTGGCACGCATTTTGGCCGGCGTGGTCGCCTTCATCGGCGTGCTCAGCGCGCTGATGGCGCTGAGCCTGGAACGCACCCGCGAGATCGGCGTGCTGCGCGCGCACGGTTGCACTCCAGGGCAGGTGGTCGCGCTGGTGCTGACGCAATGCGGCGCGACCGGACTGATCGCGGGGCTGCTCAGTCTGCCGTTGGGCCTGGCGATGGCGCAGGTGCTGGCCGCGGTCATCAACCGGCGCAGTTTTGGTTGGACCTTTCCGTTGGCGCTGCCGCCGGGATTGCTGGCGCAGGCCGTGGGTTTGGCGGTGATCGCAGCGTTGTTGGCCGGCGTGTATCCGGCTTGGCGGATGGCGCGGACCTCGCCGGCGGCGGTGCTGCGAGATGAATGATGAAGGCTTGGTCGTTACTGACCATGCGAGTGATCTGACGGCTAACGGATTTCCAACGGGTGGAGTCGGACCCCGCTGACTGGGCGGTATGATCGAACCTATCCGCGGCCAAGCTGTCCAAGGGTTGAATGCGGTCGTTCAAATCACGGACGGTCGACGTTCTTTCAGAAAGACGCTGGCGCATGTCGATCGGTCTGTGGATTCGCCGCGTTGGCCTCGTGTGCTTGGCGGCTTGGTGGCCCGCCGTGGTGATGGCGGCCGTAGCGCCACCGCTAGCTGAAGCGCCCCCGCTAGATGAAGCGCCGCCGTTAGCTGAAGCACCGCCGTTAGCTGAAGCACCGCATCTGGCCGACGCGCCGGCCTGGGTTGCTGACGCGGCTGCCGATGTACTGCCGGGCGTCGATGTGCCGGGTGTCGGATACAGCGCTGCACTGCACTTCGACAGCGAAGCGGCGGCGCTGCGCGTTGGGGCCTTGGCCAAACCGTTGGATCCGATGTCGCCGCCACTCCTGATCTATCACAGTGGTCTGTACGAAGGCAGCACCGCGATCGTTGCGCTGGCCACTGATCCTGCCGCCATGACCGCGCCCATTGGCGGCCAGCCAGTGTGGGTGGTGTGGACCGGGCCAGAGCTCAACAGCGGTGAGATGGCTTCGCCGTACCGCGTCAGTCGCGACGGCAATGTGGTGACGGTAGTGGTCGATACGTGGACCGATGCGTATGTCGCTCGGAGGAAAAATATTCCATTCCGGCCGGTACTGGCGTTGTGCGTGAACGATCTGCCCAAGGGTCAGATCCAGGTACGCGTCATTGAACGCGGCTTTGCGATTCCCGCTGATTTTATCGGCGAATTCGCAGCGCACGAACAGGACGCCAAACGGATCTGGTGGAAAGAGCACACACCTGCGGCGCAGCAGGATTGGTTGGCAGCGGGCAAAGCGTTGCAGCAGAAAACTGGCTGGGTTGCGGGCTCGTACGCGTTGGAGCGGGTGCGCTGGTCGGAATCCGTGGTCACGCTCGCCGCGGCAGCGGTCGGAGTCACAGCGCCGCCGGCGACGGTCGTGACTACGCTCAGCGAATCGGGGCTGCCGGTGCCGCCGGCGGGTAAGCGCACGTTGCGTCTGCCGCCGTTGGTGCTGAACGCCGGCCGGCAATCCGCGCCGCCGTATGCCGACGGCTTCGACCTGCGCTTAAGCGGAAAACAGGATGTGGCGGCCTGGACCCACACGCCGCTCGATACCGACCTGAGCACCTGTGTCGCGAAGGACGCGCAGATCGCATCCGACGATGACACCATCACGTTGTTGTGCCCGGGCGTGGTGATGGACGACGTGCGCTTCACGGTGCAGGACCTGACCGTGACCGGACCGGATGCGATCACGGTGCACGTCGTGGCCCGGCGCAGGCCGATCATGGCAAGAATCCAAACGCCATCGCCACGCCGGCAGGTGCTGTCGTGGTGCAATCCGTTGGGGCGTTCGGGCGTGCATGCCGCTGTGGTTTTGTCCGTCGAAACGCGCCAGTGGGATGCGGCGCGGTTGGGTTATGTCAGCGGCAAGACCTGGACCACGGCGGCGCTGGATCTTTCGGCCGCGCAGTGGTCGCAGGTCAACTTTCCGGACGAACTGTTCACGAATCTGCTGCTAACGATTCCCGCACGGCCGTTGTTGGCGGTGCCGGCAGGGCGCTGAACGCGATCACGTTGCGCGGGTCATCCTACGCGACCTTCGCTGCGTAATTCGACCGCTGTAGTTCGCCGTCGGAGCTGACGTTCACCTTGCTCGTGTCGCGCGTCGCCATTGGGTGAGCGAACAGTGGTCTAAGCATATCTCACCGGCGATAACGAAGCGGGACGGAAGACGATAACAATGCGGATTTTCAGCGCGCTTTTCAGCGCTTTGGTGCTGACGTTCGCGGTGCTGTGGCTGGCGGTGCCGTGGCCGGCGCGCGTACATGACGACGGGCGGATGGGCGTGGCGAATGCGTTGGGCGGCGACGTCGATGGCTTCGCGCGCGCGGCCGGTTCGCGCACGTTCAGCTTCCCGGTCGATCACGGGCCGCATCCCGAGTACCGCACGGAATGGTGGTATTGGACCGGCAATCTGCGCGCCGCGGATGGCCGGCAGTTTGGGTATCAGTTCACGGTGTTTCGTATTGGCATGCGGCCGCAGCCGGTCGAACGAACGTCGGCGTGGGCGACGACGCAGGTGGCGATGGCGCATGCGGCGTTCACGGATGTCGCCGGGGCGCGATTTCGGGCTGAGGATCGCTATGCGCGGGTGGCGTTGGATTTGGCGGGGATGCGTGCGCAGCCGTTCGCGGTGTGGTGCGATGACTGGCGCGCTGACGGCATGGCGCCGACCACGTTGACTTTTTCCATCGGAAAAAATGCCGACGCGGTGCGGCTGGACCTGACGCTCGATGAAGGGAAAGCCCTGATTCTCAACGGCGATGGCGGGCTCAGCCGCAAGTCCTCGGCCGCGGGCGCGGCGAGTTGGTACTACTCGATCCCGCGGATGCCGACGCGTGGCGTGGTCACGCTGGCCGATGGCGAACGCGTGGCGGTGAGCGGCGATAGCTGGATGGATCGCGAGTGGTCGACCAGTGCCTTGGCCGCGGATCAGCGCGGGTGGGATTGGTTCGCGTTGCAGTTGGCCGATGGGCGCGAGCTGATGCTGTACCAACTGCGCACTGACGCCGGCGCCGATCCGAATTCCAGCGGTACGGTGATCGAGCGTGATGGCAGCGCGCGGCATCTGCCGCTGTCGGCATTCACGCTGACGCCGACCGCGTGGTGGACGAGTCCGCACAACGGCGCGCGCTATCCTGCGGCCTGGCGCGTGCAGGTGCCGTCGGCCGGCATTGACGTGCGCGTGCGGCCGTTGGTGGCTGATCAGGAATTGGATTTAGCGGTGCGCTATTGGGAGGGCGCGGTGGCGATCACTGCTGTTGATGGCGCTGACGCGGGTCGCGGTTATGTCGAGTTGACGGGTTATACGGCGGTGCCTTCTGCCGCGGTGCGCGCGAAGCCCTGATTTTTCCGCATCACGCGCGTCGTTGACGCTCGCGCGTTGCGTCGGTGTCAGGCGTGAACCTTTGCGTATGAGCGGCGTTTCTCTCGCTGTCAGAACCGGCGGAACGCGACCTGCCCGGCTCTGTCCCAACCACCACTCGCCCGCCACCGCGGCTCACGCGGCGACCCGCGCGCTCGGCACTCTTCGAAAGAAAGTGCCGACGAGAAAGGCTACGCCATGTCCACGCTCGACCCGATCGATTCCGCCACGCCCGCCCCCGAATTTGAGCATCCCGAACAGCCGTCGTCGCGCCGTGGCGTCACTGGCTGGCTGATCAGCGGCACCACGCATGCCTTGGTGATCACGCTGTTGGCGCTGGCGTATCAAGTGGTGAAGCAAGAAACCGTGTTCGAACCGCCGCCGTTTCGGGCGATACCGCCGCCGCCGGCACCCGTGAAACCTCTGCCACCCACGCCCATCGAGACGCCGCAAACGCAGGTGCAGGTCCCGTTGCCCGAGGCTCCCGAAATCACGCCGAAAGAGTTAATGACGATCGACGACCACATCGTCGAACGCGAAACTGAGATCGAATCAGAGGTCCCCAAAGGGACCAATTCGGTGGCGGACGTCGCTACGGCCAACGACAGCAACGCCTTTGTGATGGCGATCGGTCCGGCCGGAAATTCCGCAGGTTTACTCGGCACGCCCGGCGGCGGCGGTAAATATCGGCGTGGGATAATCGGGAAAATGAGCGGGCCGATCGGCACGGTGGCGACCATCGATCGCGCCCTGCGCTGGTTCAAAAGGCATCAGCATCCGACCGGCCAGTGGGATCCGCAGACCTACTTTAAGAACTGTACTACCGGCACGAAGTGCGAGCCGGCCCCCGGCCAACGCGACGGCCAAGTCGCGGGCATCACCGGCTATGCACTGCTGTGTTTCCTGGTGTCGGGCTACGACCAAGCGACCCCGAACGTGCATCAGACCACGGTGAAGCATGCCGTCGCATGGCTGTTGGATCACCAAGCGGCTGACGGTTCGTGGGGGCGAAATTATGAAAATGCGGTCGTAACCATGGCCTTGGCCGAAGACTTCGCGATGACCTCGGACCCCGTCGTGGGTGCAGCGGCACAGCGCGGTGTCGATGTAATCTTGAAGCGGCAGAATCAGGATATCGCGGCGAAATCAGGCAGTTCCACCAATTCGGACGGCAGCGGTTTGGGGTGGGATTATGTCGACGCGAGTGCGCGCAACGATGCCTCGGTGACCGGTTGGAACACCATGGCGCTCAAAAGTGCGCTCGCCGCTGGCTTAAAAGTGAAGACCGGCCTGCAGGGCGCGAAGCGCTGGCTGGACGCGAGTTGGAAGGCATCGAATCCGGGTTGGGAAAAGCTGGATCCGTATCACGGCGAATCGCGTTTCCCCTACACCTGGACCACCGGCACTAACAGCGTCGACATCAGCCCCGGCCCGGCGGATGAAAAGGATCTGGCCTGCGTCGGTGGCATGTGCGCGGTGTTCCTGGGCCATCTCGCCGGCGACCCGATGCTGGAAACCCTGACCAATTATACGTTGAAACATCAGCTGCCGGCGGCGTGGCCCTGCAACACGTACTACCTGTACTATAACACCATGGCGATGTTTCAGGTCGGCGGCGATAAATGGAAAACCTGGCAAAAGCAGGCGATTCCTATGGTGATTAGCGCCCAACGGCAAAGCGATGACTGCTTCGATGGCAGTTGGGATTGGGAGGGAACCAAGTTCCCCGGCAACGATGTGGGACGCACGCTCAGCACTGCCTACGCGTGCCTAACGTTGGAGGTCTACTTCCACTGGAACCGTCTAAGCGAACTACACTGACGCAGTTGCCGGAGCCGTACGCGTAGCAACTACGCGTACGGCTCCGGCATTACGCTCTCATACCGCTCGCCCACCCGCGGCACCGCCATCAGGCCATCAACGGCCGCGCGCCAACGGTGATAATGCGCGGTCTGCTGATGCGCGCGGAAAGCGACCTCGCTGTGGTAGACCTCATAGAACATGAAGCGGTTGGCATCGGTGAGCGAACGCGCGACATCGAAGCGCAGGTTGCCGGGTTCGGTC
>JBBROQ010000142.1:0-8573 GCA_038229115.1 Planctomycetota bacterium
CAGCGCTTGGACGGCAGGCGAGAGCATGGGCTTAGCGCGCTACGTTCACGGTGTGGGCGGGCTGGGCGCTGCGCGCATCACGTCGGTCGCGAAACAGTTCACTGGCCCTGATCATACCGCCGCCAGAACGCGGCCGCCGGTTGCACCGGTGCCGGACCGAAGTTGGTAAGGGAACCGATGGCGCGCAGCGCATCCATGCCCTTGGTGATATTTTTCGGCTCGAAATCCAAGCGTTCGAGTGGCAGTCCGGCCAATGGCGACAAATCGGTAATGCGGGTGCCGACGATGCTCAAACGCTTGAGCGGCAGCTTAGCCAAAGCCTCGACGCTGGAGAGGTTCGGGCACTGATCCAGAACCAGCTCTTCCAACTGCGTCAGCCCGGTGAGAGGTGCCAGATTCTGCAGATTCGCATTGCCGCTAAGGTCTAAGCCACGCACCTGCGCACCGCTTAGGTCGGCTAGGTCGGCGATCCCGGCATTGCGCAGCGACAACCACGCCAACGGCATCGGCTGCAGCATATCCAAACGCGCCACGCGCGTGCCATCCAGGCTGAGGCGCTCCAATTTCAGGTATTTGAGCGCCGACAGATCGGCGACTCGGGTTTCGCTCAGATCCAGCTGTTTCAACGGTCGTCCAATCAGCGGCTGCAAATCGGCGACGCCGGTTTTGGCCAGGCTGAGCGTATGCAGCGGCATGCCGGTGAGCGCGGCGAGGTCGACAACATTGGTTTCGCCGAGCTCAAGCCGTTCGAGCGGCATGCCAATGAGTGGTGTGAGGTCGCGCACCGGCGTTCGAGTCAAATCCAGGCGTTTAAGCGGCATGCCTGCCAACGGGGCGAGATCGGTGACGCGGGTGTCGGCCAAGGCCAATTCGGCAATGGGCAGATCCCGCAGGGGCGACAGATCGACCACCATACCTGCGCCTGAAAGCGGATCCTTACCGCCCGGACCCGATGGATGCGCGAACAGGATACGCTCGTCATCGACTTGCACGAACCGCCCAGCGCCGGGCCAGAACGCGTCAAACGCCGAAATATAGAATATCCCTAATGCTTCCTTGGTCAGTTTGCGGCCATCGGCGAGCGGGATCAGGCGATTGGCGATGAAGAACTCGCCCAGTTGCGCTTCCAATTGCGGCGTCGGTTTAGTTACCGCGGCGGTGACCAGTTCCTGCAGCCGCTTGGCCGCCGCCACATCAGGTTTGCGTGCCAGATAGGCGCCGACTGCGATAACAGCGGCCGGGTAATTCTTCTTCGCCGCGAGCACATTGGCCTTCAGCCACAGCGCATCGTCAAATTTGGGATAGAAGTCGAGTGCCTGATCGATCGAGGTCAGCGCGTCATCCAGGCGGCGTGCATCCAGGTCGCGCTGTGCCTGCTTCAACAGCACCGGTGCAACCCGCTTTTGCATGCTCGCTTTTTCGCCGCGCTCGCGCGTGAGTTCCTCGACCGAGGCCTTTGCGCCTTTCATTTCTTCGTTCAGCTTTGCCTTTGCGTCGCCCATGAACGACAGCCCCACGATCAACACCACCACGCCAACGGCCATCAACGTTCCGATGCTAATCAGCAGCACGCGGATGTTACGCGAGCGGGCATGCTGAAAGCGTTCTTCGCTGAGGGCTTGGTCGTGTAGCTGCTGCGCGCGCTTAACCAGATCATCCAGTTTCAAGCGCGTGGCGGTGGCTTCGACCGCGCGCGCCTTGGCCTGCGCGACCTGGAAGGCGCCGCTAGCGAGCGAGAAATCGGCATATGCGAGCGTGATCAGTGCCTGCTCTTCCTGCGCCGCCTGATAGTCGGGCCACAGGGCCAGGGCCTGATCGCACGCGGCCAAGGCCAAGCGGAAGCCATCGTCCGCACGGTCGCCGCCGCGGCGGGCGTCTTCTAGGTGATGCTTGGCGGTCTCGACCAGTGTGATTGCCTCGGCATGGGCGCGATAGCCGCGTACCTGCTGTGCGAAAACCTCGATCGTTGCCGGACGTTTGTTGCGGTCGGAATCCAGTGCCCCGCGGGCAAGTTCGATCAGTTCCGTCGCTATCGCTTTGCCGCGCTGTCGCGACGGTGGATGGATGGTGTTGGCTGCCGCCAAGGACAGGCTCGAATGCACCGTCTCGGCTTTGTGTGGCGCGGTGCCGGTAACTAATTCGTACAGTACTGCGCCGAGCAAATAGCCGTCGGTCCATGGGCCTAGATCGCCGGTCTGCTTAGCCATTTCCGGAGCCATGTACGCCGGCGTGCCCGATAGACCGCGATAACCGACCACATTGGGAAGTGCGGCGTTGCCCAGGTCGCGGTAGGCCAAGGCGCAGCCCCAATCGAGTAAGAGCACTTCGCCGAAGGCGCCGACCATCACATTCGCCGGCTTAACGTCGAGGTGCAGGATTCCGCGCGTATGTGCGAAGGCGAGCGCATCGCAAACCTTCAATAGGATGTCGAGATGATCATTAAGCGTCATCGACAGACTGCGTTTAACCTGCGTTTCGGTTGCCGGGTACAGCAGGTCACGCCACGCCAAGCCATCGATCTTCTTCATCACCAACTGTAGTTCGCCACGCTCGCTGACGATGAGATCATGCACTGGCATGATGTTTGGGTGCTCAAGCAGGGCCATGATCATGGCTTCAGCGCGGAAGCGGTTGGCCGCAGAATTGCCTTCCTGTCCCGCCAACAAGGTCTTGATCGCGACCGTGCGGGCGAGCGAGTTTTGCGTCGATGACCACACCGCGCCCATGCCGCCGCGGCCGAGTTCGCGACTGAGTTCATACCCAGCGGCGATTGCCACTGGTGCCGCCGGTTCGTTGCCGGTTGGGCGGATGGTGATCAGGTCGTTGCCGACCGAGCCGGACTGGCCCAGACGCTGCAGACTGCGCTGATCGACCGGCAAAGTGTTCTTGGCCAGCGACCCTCCAAAGGTCCCGCCGGGCGCATTGGCACTGAACGTCGCAGAGCTCACCGATGCGCTGGCAGCGGCCCGCGAATCATCTGCATGCGGCTCGAACTCAACGCCATCCAAGCTCAGTTCGTCGGCGGTGCTGGGATCATTGCCGCTGCTGGCCTGGGCCGGTTGGCTAGGCGGCGCTGGCGCTGGTCGCGAAATGGTGGCGGTCTCGCGGCGCATGATCGTGGTAGTGCCGGCACCGCCTGAACCAGTAGAGGTGGTGCCACCAATAACACGCAGGATCTGCTTGGTGTCGCATTTCGGACAACGAACTTTACGCCCGATCAACCGATCGGGGACTTGCTGACGGTGTCCGCATTGCGAACACCAGAAGGTCACATCCGGCATAGTCAGGTAAATTAGAGTTCAGGAAAACTGCGGCAACTAACAGTTCTCAAGCCACTTACGCAGTCGTGTGCTAAACGCCTCAGAGATTCGTCGGCAGGGCATTGATCGCCAAACTCCAAGGTCTTCCTGCAACGTTTCTTACGGACGCATCACTAGTTCTAGGCTTGCTTCGGAGCTTGGTCGGTCCGTGCACTGAACGCGACTTGCACCTATGTTCATTTGTCTGAACATTTAACCATATGCACATGGAGGGCCACTGATGAAAGCTTGGCACATCGACCCACGCAGCTCGCTCCCGCTCCATGCGCAGATAGAGGCGCTGATTCGCCGATTACTGCGCGACGAGCAATTCCGCAGCGGCGGTCTGCTGCCCGATGAAGTGACCATAGCGGCGCGCCTGGGCGTCAGCCGCAACACGGTGCGCGCCGGGATTCAACACTTGGTACAGGATGGCACGCTGATCCGCCGCCGTGGCGTCGGCACTCGCTTGGCCCCGGCGGCCTCGGATCGCCATCAACCGCCGGCGGACCGTGATGAAGAACTCGACGGCGACGCGCCAAGTTTGCGGCTGCTGCGCGTCAGCAGCCGCATGGCGCGGCCAGATCTGGTCGCAGCCAAGGCGCTTGGGCTAGTAGCCACACAGGAGGTGTTGGAAGCACTGCGGGTCCGCGGCGATGACGACGGCCCGGTGCTGGCGATGCGTTCGTGGCTGCACCCGCGCCTGGGACTGGGCCGCAATGACGACATGGGGCGCTCATGGGCAACGGTGCTGACAGCCGACAGCGCAACGCCGACCAGCATTGAGCACGATCTCAGCGCTGACCTAGCTGATGCCGTGACTGCGCCACTATTGGATCTGCGTCGCGGCGAAGCGCTGCTGTTGCGGCGGCGCACGGTACGGGATGCGCGACAGCAACCGCTTGAACACGCACTGATCTGGTACCGTCCCGACCGCTGGCAACTGCGGCGCATGGTACGGTTAGGTGACGGTCTCAGGGCTTAAACTGAAGTAAGCCGAGCCAGCTGATGATGCCGAGTGGTCGACTTGCGGACGCGGCTGATCGTCCACCCTGCCACAGATGCTGCTGATCGACCGTGTGGTGACCGCGCTCGGCGCGCGCCGCCTTGTGCAAGGGCGGCCGGGCAGCGGCTGGCTGTTGATCGAAGTGGTGCCGGCCGGCGTATGGTCTCAGTTGACCGGTGGCATGTCGATGGAGGGCTATTACCTGGTCGCGTATCTGACCGCGCTGGGTGCTACCGGCCGACAGTTGGCGTGGCTACCGTTTGTATTCTTCGTCGGCATCATCGGCGCAGCGTTCGTGGTGCTGATGCGCGCACCCAGCGCGAATGCAGTCAAACGTACCTGCGTTCGCGACACGCTCATCGGTCGGGCCTGCTTCCTAGGCACGGTCGCATGGCCGCTGTTTGCGTGGTGGTTGAACCTACCGACTGCAGCGGTGCTGGCCGGGGTGTTCGTTGCTATCGGTGCCTGTCAGCTGATTCATTTCGCTGGTGCTGCGGCGTTCGTGACATGGATGCAGGCGGTGGTGCCGCCACACCAACGCGGCGATTTTCTGCGCTGGCGTAATCTGGCCAGCTTCATCGCTGTCGCCACGGTGGTGCAGGCCCTGGCATGGCTGTGGCCAGTCAATGTCAGCGGTCACGCCGATACACAGCGCACGGCCCTGATGTGGTTGATCGGCCTAGCCACAATGACCGGCGTGATGGGCACTTGGCTGCTAGCACAGGCGCCAGCGCCCGCGCTAGCGCTGCGTCCGGGACCACCGGTAAAAACTCTGGTGCGCGAAATGCTGCAGGCTCGCGCGATGATGCGACTGATGGGCTGGAACTGGCTCGTGACCGCCGCCTTGGCGCTCACATTGCCGTACTTGCCGAAGGTGCTGGACGCCGCTGGAGTCACCACCGCCACCTATGCTGCATGGACCAGTCGCATGCTCTATCCGGCCATGCTGTTGGGCATCGTCATCGCCGGAAATGGCCTGCAGCGATGGGGCGGCGCACGCGTGCTGATCGCCACGCAGTTAACGGTGACCATCGGCGAGGCGTCATTCCTGCTCTTGAATCCAAGCAATCATGCATGGTTATTACCTGCATGTTTAGCGCTGGCTGGACTCGGTCGCGGTATGTTGGGCGTCGCTTGGTTCGGCCGCTTGCAGGAGGTTATTCCACCGGGCGACCCGCGTGTGCCGGCGCTGTTTCACGCCGCCGGCGGGGTAGCCGGACTGATCATGGCGATCGCGTTGCTGGGCTTGGTTCCGGCCCTGGAACACGCCCGCGTGACTTGGCCGTGGATACCGGAAAGCGCTTGGGTGTTGATCGCTTTGGCTAGCGCACTGCGCCTAGCCGCGTTGATGGCCGTGTTGAAGCCGCTGCGCCCAGTATCAACCGAACGCAGCTGGACGACCGTTTAGGACTGCGGCTGAGTCTGCGCCGCGGTGGCTGCGGCGCTGATTACCCATGGTGCCAAGCGATGCTTGAACCATGGCAAATTCAGACGTTCGCGACAGGCGCGCATGTGCTTCTTCAAAATCCGCAACGTCCATCCATATTCGCGCGCGATGTCGGTGAGCGGCACGCGCGAGGTCCACAATTCCTGCGCTAGACGCATGTGCGCTTCGAGTGCTGCAATGGGCACAGCGAGATCGTCAGCCGAACGCGGACGCCCGTGACTTGAGGGCATCCACCCCGTGCCCAGACGTCGGCGCGCGAAGCCCAGGTACGACAACATGACCGGCGCGGTCACCTGATAGATTTCGGCGATTGCTTCAACCGATTCGCCGCTTTCAAGCATCGCCTTGGCCTTAAGCATGAACGAGGTCAGCGCCGTCTGCGTCAGTTGTTTCAGCGGCCGCGTATGGCCCTGGCGACGATGGCGTCCGGCTTCCTTTTCGACCTGTTGAATGCGCTGCCGGCTGACGCCGGCTAGGGCCGCGATTTCGACTTGTGATTTACGTGAGTCCAAGAGTCGCAGAGCTTCTTCCTTGGTGATGCGCCCGACCGACTCGGTGCGACGCAAGCCCTTGGTTCGCCAAACGAGGTTCCATCCAATATGCCGGACGATGTGTTGGCGCTGCTCGTAATTCAACTCGCTGCCTGCGAAGGCCGCAGTGAGCGTGTTGCCAGCCTTCAATTTAGTAATGATCTCCGCGACCATGGTGTCGGGACGATCGACCGTGAGCGCCAAATGCATGATGGCATGAGGATCGACGACCTCATGTTGACGGTGATTGTCGCGAACCGGGGCGGGCGAGTTTGGCATGATGGTTTGGGAATCTCCGTAGCGTTGCAGGACCGTAGATGTGCCGAGCTTTTCTGCAATTCCCGTAGCCTGCCATTGCGATTGTATTTCAAACGCGGATCCGTCCGAACCCACATGCGTTTATTTGCCGGTCACGGTATCTGCCAGCAAGTGCACGGCCTGCTGCCTTTGCGCGGGCGAGCAGCGCTGCCAGTCGAGGCGTAGCAACGTCACCCGCGCAGGGACGATTGCACCGATGTCGCGCTGAACCTGCGCCAATAACAACAACGTCTCGGAATCAGCTGCCGCGTCATTAGGCACCGCAAGCGCCAAAGCTGCGATGGCATCGGCAGAACGTCCGGCCGCGACCAGCGCACGACCGCGACCAAGCCACAGCCGCGGCTCGCGCTCGGGGAGATGTTGCAGAGCCGCGGCAAAAGCATCATCGTTCAATAGATCAGAATCTGCGGGCAGCGGCGGGACGGGAAGGCGATGACGCTCTTCTGCGACGCTGCGTACCCGTTGTAGACCTTGGCCAAGCACGTGCTGGAACGCCACCGTGCCGACTGCCATGGTGCCCAGCAAAACCACTAGGCCGCTGAGCACCAACCGCACCCACCACACCGGCAGCGCACGCATGTTGACGACCGGCGGCGCTGGCGCAGCGATGAGTGATTGGCTCAGACGAGCGACGATCTCGCGTACGCTCGGGGTCGGCTCGCCGGAATCGGACATAGCGGAGAGTACCGCACGGCGCTGGTTCAGGTCCAGTGCCGCTGCATCACCATCACGTCCAGCGTTGCTGTGGCGCCTCGTCCACAGGCGGAGTCAGGCCCAGATGCGCATAACCCGCGACGGTAATAGTTCGGCCGGATGGCGTCTTCAGCAAATAATTCGCCTGGATCAAAAACGGTTCGTAAATGTCTTCGATGGTGGCTTCGTCTTCGCCGACCGAGATCGCGATGGTCTTCAGCCCCACGGGCCGGCGATTGCGTGCCAACACCTGCAAAATCCTGCGATCCAGCTCGGTCAGCCCAGCATGATCGACGCCCAGCATCTCGAGCCCCTCTTCAGCTACCGCGCGATCGATGCGGTTAGCATAACGAACCTGGGCCAGATCGCGGATTCGGCGCAGATGATTGTTGGCATAGCGCGCGGTACCGCGGCTGCGCGTGGCGATAGTGGCGAGGCCGTCCTCGTCGCTGCTCACGCCCAACAGTTCTGCCGAGCGACGCAGGATGCGCGTCAGCTCGGCCGCGTCGTACAGGTCCAGACGCTCGCGAATGCCGAAACGTGAACGGAACGGCGCGGTCAGATTACCCTCACGCGTGGTCGCACCCACCAACGTGAAGGGCGGCAGATTGAGGGTCAGCGTCTGCGTGGTCGCGCCTTCACCCAGTTGGATGGTGATGCGAAAATCTTCCATCGCCGAATACAGATATTCCTCGACCACACGTTTGAGCGAATGGATCTCATCGATGAACAACACCGTACCGGGCCGAAGCGCGCTCAGGATCCCAGCAAGATCTCCAGGCTTGTCGATCAGCGGGCCAGCAGTCTCGCGGATCTCGGCCCCCATTTCCGCCGCCATGATGTGCGCGAGCGTGGTCTTGCCCAAACCTGGCGGGCCGGACAGCAACACATGATCGAGCTGTTCTTTGCGCTGCAGTGCCGCCGCGATCGCCAGCGACAGGTTGCGCGTCACCGGCACCTGACCGGCGAATTCTGCCAGCCGCTTTGGCCGCAGAGCATGGTCCGATGATTCGTCGCGGGCGTCGAAGCCGGGCGGTTGCGCCATGTTCAGCTCAGAACCAGAAACCCAAGCCAGCGGCAAAACCTGACGTACTCACGCCGCCAGCTTTGCCGCTGTAGAACCACGCGCCTTCAACGAATGCCGCGTCGAACAGATTGATGCCTGCGATCGCTTTGCCGCCGATGCCCCACTTCTTCGCTTTTGAACCATCATCGGTGCGATGATCCTCGACCCGGTTGTAGACCGCGCCCAGACCCAGGCCCAAGTAGAACGACTGTGA
>JBBROQ010000143.1:0-8525 GCA_038229115.1 Planctomycetota bacterium
GCGGCACGCTAATACGCGCAGTGGCAGCGTCCACGACGTGGGCGCGATGATGAAGGTCGCGTCAACACGCTGATATTTTCAGAGTTTTCGCTAAGCGTGCAGCGCGTTTAGCGCATCGGCCGATCAAGGCCGCGATCGATCAGGTCAGTCTGGCATGAGCACGAGGACGAATGCCGATGCGACGAACCGCAGCCAGCAAGCGCGACCACAGCCAGCAGCAGAAAGGCGAACGCGTAACGGGACATGGCGAATTCCTTGAAGTGAGCAGACAGCAGGCGGCAGTGAAGACGAAGCGAGCTGAAAGTACGGCGCGCGCCAGCGTTCAGCAACGTACCGCCGCCGCGTGCAGCGCGTTGACCTCACGCACATACGCCGCCGCAAACGCGGTCAGTTCTGCGCCGGTGGTCGCCGGGCCGATCGACACGCGTACCACGCTGCGCGCCAAGTCTGGCGCAATGCCGAGCGCCGCGACGACATGGCTGGGTTCGCCGCGCGCAGCCATGCACGCCGCGCCGGTGGCGACCGCGAATCCGGCCAAGTCCAAGCGCGCGACCAATGGTTCATTGCGCACGCCCGGATGCGCGAGGCTGATGGTGTTCGGCAGCCGCGCGGCGCTGTGCGCCAGCCATTGCACCGACGGCAACGCCGAGCGCAGGGTCGCCCACAGAACGTCGAGCAGCGCGCGCTGCCGCACGCTTTCGGTTTCGCGGTGCGCGTCGGCCTCAACCAGCGCCGCTGCGAACGCACTCGCCAACGGCGGATCCTCAGTGCCCGAACGCCGATCCTGCTGCTGTCGTCCGCCCGAGAGCAACGCCGGCACGCGCACGCCATTGCGCACGTACAACAGCCCGACGCCTTTCGGCGCGCCCAGCTTGTGCCCCGCAATCACGGCGAAATCCACGCCCAACGCGGTCAGATCCAGCGCCGCCTTCCCCGCGCCTTGGCATGCATCCAGCAGCACCAAACACCCTGGATTTGCCGCCTTCGCCGCCGCGACGAGTGCTGCCACCGTCTGCATGGTGCCCAATTCATTGTTGGCGAATTGCACGCACAGCAGGCGCGTGTCGGCGTCGATCGCGGACGCAACCGTCGCCGGCGATAGCACGCCGTTGGCGTCGACCGGCAGCAGGCGCAGCGAGCAACCCGCATGCGCCTGCGCGTTGCGCAGAATTGAACTGTGCTCGATCGCCGACGCTGCGATCACGCCCGCGCCGTTGCTGGTGATCGCGGCGTGGATCGCGGTGGCATTGGCCTCGGTACCGCCACTGGTCAGCACCAATTCGTGCGCGCGTGCGCCCAGAATTTTCCCGATCGTCAGCTTCGCCTGATCCAGGTGATGACGCGCACGCTGTCCTTCGCGATGCACCGAACTCGGATTGGCCCAGGCCTCATCCTGCGCTGCCAACCACGCCGCGCGCGCCGCTGTCGACAGCGGCGCGGTCGCATTCCAATCCAGATACACGCGCGCCATCAGGTGGCCGCCGGCACGACGCCGGCGCGTTCCAACAGCAGCGCCGCCAGCGCATCGTGCGGCCCCAAGGCCGCACCTATCGCGAAGCTCACGCCGGCATGCGCGGCTGCGGCTTCCGCGACCAAACGCGGGATGTCCTCGCGGCTGTGCCGACCGTCGCTCAAAAAATACAGTAACACATCAACTTGCGTCGCACCGCGCGCTGCCAGTTCCGCAAACGCATCCGCGATGGTCGGCGGTGCGATTTCCATGTGCGCAAACGCGATCGCGTCATGCGGCCGCAGGCGCTGCACGCGCGCGGCCATGTCGCCGAGTTGCAGATTGGATTCCGCACGGCGCGAACCGTGATCGATGAGCAGCAGTCCACGCATGGCCGGATCCTCCGCGTGCTTCCCATACGGCCAAGCGTGTGCGCTGGACGCGGGCTCTGTGCGCTAGACGAGGCAGTTGAGCGGTCGAAGCTCCGCGCCCCATGACGCCATCCGATCACGCCGCTGCCATTCTTGCCTTGTTCGCCGGTCGCCCGTTGGCGGCGATCGAGGCGACCTGGGACGATGCGCTGTTGCCGCACGTCGACGCCATCGCCGATGCCGCCGACAGCGATGATGATGCCGAGCGCGCGGCGGGTTTGGGCGCGCTGTTTGGCGGCCTGATTGAACCGCTCAATGATGGCTTCACGCCCGCCGGACGCGCGGTGTATGCACGCTGTTTCGCGCACCTGGCCTGGCGCATCGGCGCGCGTGTGCCGGCGCTGCGCGCGGCCTTGGCCGACTTCGACATCACGGACGAAACCGCACTTTTTACGCGCTATTCTGCCGCGCGCGCGTCGGGCTCGCCGTTGCCGGTAGAACCAAAACGCATCGTGGTGCTTAGTCGCGTGACCATCGGCGCCGACATTTTGCTGACCAGCGTCGCGCTCCAACGCCTGCATCAGAAATGGCCGACCGCCGAGCTAATACTGCTGGGCGATGGCAAGCTCGCGGGCTTGTTCGGAGGACTGCCGCAAGTGCGCGTGCGCGCGCTCAGTTACGCCCGGCGCGGGCCGCTGCGCGAGCGCTTGGCCAGTTGGCTAACGGTGGTCGACGCGGTGCGCGCCGAAGCCGCCGAGCTGGTTTTTGCCCCGGATTCGCGCTTGGATCAACTCGGCGTGCTGCCGGTGATTCACGATCCATCTCGATATCTCCTGTGGGAAAACACGCAGCCGGAAGGCGAAAGCCCGCAGAGTCTCGCGGCGCTGCTTGACCATTGGCTCGCCGAGCGGCTGGGACTTCCAGTGGCTCCAGAAATTGTGCCGCGCTTGGCGTTGGATGCGCCGACCACGGTGATGCAGCGCACGTTGGTGGCTGCCTTCGGGCGCATGCCAATCGCGGCGGTGAAACTTGATCACGGCGGCAATGCGGCCAAGGCGCTGCCGCGGGCAGGCGAGGTCGCGGTGCTGCGCGCGTTGCGCGACAACGGCTGGCGCGTGTTGCTGGATCGTGGCTTTGGCGCCGACGAACTCGCCAATTCTGACGCGCTTTTGAGCGAGCTGAAATGGACCGCGGTGGATGTGGACGACAGCGGCAAAAATCTCGGCCGCGCGGTGGCCACCTTGGCCGCAGGTGAACTCGCCGACGCGCCGGTGATCCGCTTTCACGGCTCGATCGCGGGCTGGGCCGCGGCGGCTTCGGCCTGCGGAATCGCGCTCAGTTACGACAGCGTCGGGCATCATTTGGCCGCGGCGTTGGGCGTGCCGGTGGTGGTCGCGTTCACCGGCTTTGCCGATCCGGCTTTCCCGATCGCATGGCAACCGCGGGGGCGCGCGCAGGTGACGTTGGTGACCATTCCTACGGCGGAAAAAACCGTGCCGGCGCAGTGGCAGCGCGTGATCGCGGCTGTGCCTTTTCTGTCAGTCTAAGCGCGACAGCAGATCACGCGCGCACCACGCGATCAGCTCTTCATGCCGCGGCGCGGTCAGGCGATGGTTGCCGTCGATGAGGTGCAGCTCTGCAAACCGCCGCGTCTGCACATAGCGCAACGATTGCTGCCACGAAACCGTCTCGTCCTGACGACCATGCACGATCGATACCGGCACCGCACTCTGCGCCGGCAGATCCGGCAGACGTTCGCAGCTTTCCAAAAAGCCGACGCCCAACGGCAGTTCCTGGCCCTGGCCGTGATGGAAGAACGGCCGACTGCCGGCCGCTCGCCACGCCGCGATACCGGCCTCGCCCAAACGCGTGCGCCACGAGCCGGGAAAGCCGAACGCCGGCGCAATCAACAGCAGCGCGCGCACCCGCGGCGGTGCATCTTCGCCGGCAATTATCGCCGCGGTGTAGCCGCCCAGACTGGATCCGATCAGCAGCACCGGCGCGCCATCGTCCGGTAACGCGGAAATCGCGGCGCGCGCGCGTTGGATGATGGCGGTCATGGTTAGGCCGGGGAAATCCCCACCTTCCAGATCGGGAATGCCGTAGCTGGCCACTGCCTCGCGCAGTCGGGCGCCGAGCGCCGTGCCCTTAGCCGTCAGTGGTCCCGAGCCAAAACCGTGCAGATACAGCGCGTGAGCTTTCATCGCGACTTGGACAGTGATGCAATTAACACGGAAGAAACCAAGCGATTGAGCATGCTTAGCCGGCGACTGCGCTGTCCGTGGCCTTCGCCATCGCGGCGGCGGTGATGCTCCAATGCGTCGACTGCCACAGCACCGCGCCGCCTTTCACCAGGAACAACTGCGGGCTTTGGTGGGTGTATTTCAGCGTGGACGCGACCCAGTTCGACAACGGGCGCTGACTCTGTACCACCACCATGCCGGCGGGCGTGCCGGGATGCGCGGTGAGATAGTTTTCGATTTCTTCCAGCGCCGCGCCGCTGATTGGGCAGGTGGCAGAATGCTTAAACAACCAAGCCGGTTTGGGCGAGGCGATCAACGCCGCGGCGGCGGTTTCATCGGCGAGAGTTGTGATCATTTCGGTTCCGAGGTGGTTGGCGCAACGCGGCTTTCGCGCAAGAATTGAACGGCGCCGGTGATGCCAGTGGCTTTGAAATCGCGGCCCAGCGATAGGTCGGCGTTCAACGGTAAAAACGAACCTTCCACGCGCTTCATAACGCCCAAACGAAAGTCGGCCGACACCACCATCGCGGCTTCACCGCTCAGCTTCGTATCCTGGCCTTTGACCAGCGTCGCCAGCCAACCGAGATCAGCGTGGTCGATCACGCCATGGATCGCGCCAGTGCCGGTGGCGGTGAGATTGCCGGTGAATTGCGCGCTGTACGCGCCTTCGATCGGCTCGCCTTTTGGGTTTGCGGCGCGCACCAGAATCTCGGTCACGTCAAAGGCGGCCGGCGCATAACCGATGGATGGCGTCACCACCACGTCGGCACTAAACAGCGGTGTGCGCTTGGCGACGTCCAACCAACCATCGAGAAAATACAACTGCCCCGAGCGCAGCTGCCCGCCGGCGCGCGCGCTCAGGCTTAACGGTTTCCAAGTGAACACGCCTTTGAGATCGGCCTCGACCGACTGGACCAAATCGGGAATGCCGACGCCGCGCAGGCTCAGCCGCTTGACCGTGCCGCTGATTTCTTCGCCTGCGGTGGTGAGCGCGACTTCAGCGCCCAGACTGCCGCGAATGTCCGGCAATGGCGCCGGCCCGCGCACCCGCGCCAACAACGCTTCGGCCGATTTCAAATCGAGCGTCAGCGTGCCCGCGGCGGCGCTACCGCTGTAGCCAATGGTGCCCATGGGCAGGCTGAGGGCGAGACTGAAGCCACCGTCGGCGGTCGGTAGTAGCGCGCATTGGCCGTCGGCCGGACCGAAAGCCCAATCGCGGATACTGAAGCGTGCCTGCCGCGCCTTCAGATAAAAATCGCGCAAAGCGCCTGATTTATCAGTGTTTTTTGCATCACCGCCCAGGGCGATGGTCAACTTTACTTCCTCGCCCTGACCGCCCTTCATTACCAGATCTTTCGGCAGGAATGGCTGCGCCATGGTCAGCGGCAGTTCGGTGGCGGTGACGCGCAGATCCTGATCGTGAGCCCAGGTTAAGCTGACGCTCGACTGGGTCGGTCCGCTAAGTGTTGCAGTGATGCTTTCGCTACCGGTGCGCGTTAGTGCGCGCACCGCCAAAGTCGGCAGTGACTGCAGCAATGCCTCGACCGGCACCGCGGCCGGGATCGGCAAGCGCGGGCCGGGCTTCCAGGAATCCAGATCGATGGCGATGGTGTCCTGATCCAAGTCAGCATTCAGGCGACCGTCGCCGATCAGCACGCTGGCATCGTCCCAGTGCAGCTGCTCCAGCGTGATCCGATGCAAATCGGCGGCGAGCTTTGCCTGCATGCGGCTTTTCCCGGCGTTCGCGCCATCAATCGGCCAGGTCGCGGTGCAGTCGCCGCTCCAGGCGTGGGCGTGGTAGTCGCGCACGATGCGCGAGCCGCTGCCGTCCACGGTTTCGGGCAAATAGCGCCGCAGCCAGACCGGAATTGGCTTCAGCAGCCCAAGCGCGACTACACCGTCAAGAATCTCGGGAAGCCTGCCGCGCAGCCGCTCGATAGAGACCACCGCGCGTCGTGCACCGCCGTCAAGCTGTTCCGTGTCATAGCCCAAGCGCAGGTCTTCGGCCGCATATTTGCCGGTAGCGGAGAAGCGCAGAACCGCGCCGAAATTGACAATGTCGACCGCGATCTGTTCGAGGTGTAGACCGCCATCAACCTCAAGGCTGGCGTCGGCGACGGTGATCTTTTGCTCGTTAGCTGCGCGCGTGGCCGGGATCGCGCGTTCGGCCTCCAGGATCGCGTTGATCAACTTCCAACCGCCAGCATCCAGGCGCATGTGCACGCCCTCAAGGCGCAGATCGTCTAGCCGACCGGCGATGGGCCGAATATGCGCAACCGCGCGTTTCACGATAATTAGCGGAGATTTTCCGGATTCGCTGATGGTCAGGTCGGTGGCAACGATCTCATTCGCACTGGTAAATGCGATCTTCCCGACCGTCAGCACACCGGGGAGACGCCGCCGATACGCAGCCTCGACGCGATGCTCCAATCCGGCGCTTAACCACAGAAATGCCACCACCACCGCCGACACCGGAACGCCCAGCACGGCCAGCGTGATCAGCAAACGAAGCCTGGTTCGGCGTGACATGCGCGGCAGTGTCGAGGCCGAAACGATGCCGCAAGCCGGTGCAGACCGCGATGCGCACGATCGGCATCGGAATTTTCTTGCGCCCTGGAGAAGCTTTACACACTCCGCCCCTCCACCCATGTCGGGATAACCCGACCTCTGGGGGCCGCAGACGGAACCCAAGCCCGTTCCGTCTGTGAGGCACGATCCTGCGCGATGTTCCCCCATCGCTGCAGACCACGATCGAGCCAGGTTCCAGGGCCCACAACAGCCACCAGGCTGACTCGACGCAATCCGCGTCGTTGGAGTTTAGAGTGCACGAAAAGATCAAGATCCGCCTCGAGGCGTACGATACCCGTATCCTCGACAAAGCTGCGCAGGACATCGTTGACACCGCCAAGCGCACCGGCGCCAAGGTGGCTGGTCCGGTGCCCATGCCGACCCGGATTGAGCGCTATACGGTTCAGCGCTCTCCGCACGTCGACAAGAAATCGCGCGAGCAGTTCGAATTGCGTACCCACGCACGCATCATCGAAATCCTGGAGCCTACGGCCAAGACCAACGATGTGTTCTCGAAAGTCGACGTGCCTGCTGGCGTCGACATCACTATCAAACAGACGGTGAGGTAAGCGGTCATGACCGTCCTCTACGGCACCAAGGTCGGCATGACCCGGATCTACGACGGCGACGTCGCGGTTCCCGTCACGGTGATTCAGTGCATCCCCAACGAAGTGGTCGAAGTAAAGACCGCTGACAAACACGGCCATAACGCACTTAAGGTCGCGGTCGGCGTTGCGCGGCGTAAAGTCGCCAAGCCGCTGGCTGGCGAATATAAAAAAGCTGACGTCGCCCCGCGCCAAGCGCTGCGTGAAGTCCCGGTGGTCGGCGAAGCCAAGGCTGGCGCTAAGATCACCGTCGGCATGCTTGACGCCAAACGCATGTGCGACGTGGTCGGCCACTCTAAGGGCCGCGGTTTCACCGGTGTGATGAAGCGCCACAATTTCAGCGGTCATAAAGCTACCCACGGTACCATGGGTCATCGCACCCCGGGTTCGATTGGTTGCCGAATGGATCCGGGCCGCGTGTTCAAAGGTCAGCGCATGGCTGGCCGTTGGGGCAACGAGCAGGTCACCATCAAAAATCTCAAGATCGTGTCGATCGACGCCGAGCAGCATTTGGTGCTGGTCAAAGGTGCGATCCCCGGTCCCAACGGTGGCCTTGTGGCCATCAAGCAGGCGTGAGCACGACCATGGCAGCCATCACCATTTTCAATGCCGCAGGCGATAAGACCGGTTCGGTCGACCTCGATCCCGCGCTGCTCGACAAAGCCGTGCGTCGCGGCCTGCTCAAAGAGGCGCTGATCGCCTTTCTGGCCAGCCAGCGCCAGGGCACGCACAAGACCAAGGACCGCGGCGAAGTCGCCGGCGGCGGCAAAAAGCCGTGGAAACAAAAAGGCACTGGCCGCGCCCGTCAGGGTTCGACACGTTCGCCACAGTGGGTTGGCGGCGGTCACGCGCACTCGCTCAAACCGCGCGACTATGCCTATCAACTGCCGGCTGGGCAGCGTCGCACTGCGCTGATGACGTCGTTGCGCTATCAGCTTGAAAAAGGCCGTATCATCGCGGTCGAAGGCTTCGACGCGATGAGCAAGCCCGGCACCCGCTCGGTCGCCAAGTTTCTGGCTAAAGCCGGACTCGACGGCAAGAACACGCTGGTGGTCAGCGAGGGCAATCAGGCCAACCTGGCTCTGTCGACGCGCAATCTGCCGCGTGTGGTCACCACCGAACGCCGCAATTTGAACGCCGGCATCATTCTCAAGCAGGGCAACCTGGTCTTCACCCGCGGCGCGCTTGACGCGCTGGTGTCAGAAGTGAAGCAGGCCTCGGATGTGAAAGCGAAAGAGGCCGCGAAGTGAATCACTACGACATCATCAAGCGGCCGCTGGTCTCGGAA
>JBBROQ010000144.1:0-8475 GCA_038229115.1 Planctomycetota bacterium
CTCCTCGCCATCCACGACAAACTCGAAGATTATCTGTCGTAGGTGCTCACGCCGCTAGTTCAGGCAGCTGAACGCTTACCGCTTTCGAGTCTATAGAGCCGTCCACCGAACTCTCCAGCCATGCCCGCGCCGTCATGCTCGCCCGCTGCGCGTTCTGCGCGTGCCGTCACGCGCACGGCGAGGCAGTCCGTGCGTGGCGTAGGAAATAAAGGGCGTCTGCAAATTGCGGTGACTGCGAATTAATATGAGCGCAACAAAGAAGCATCTCGGCAGGCTTCGCTGCGCCCAACATTCCACTGCAAGCGGCGCTGCGTCTATCCGCCGCGCACAGGCGTTAACGTGTCTAGCCCGATGCGCGTTCACGTTGCGATCTCGGCCCGCTGTGTTCGCTCAAGCGGTCGCGGTCAAGGCGACGGCGCAGTAGGCGTAAGCGTACCGGCCGCGGGGTGCGGGCGGAGCGGCGGGCGGTCAGGCGGGGCCAAGTCTGGTGCGGCACGGTCGTCTCCGAAGCGTTGCATGAGGCATACGCGCGGCTTGGAACAAAACCGGAAGTGGGGAAGCGACGCGGCAAAATCCTCGGGCTTCGGCCCAGGTCATTCGCTTGTCGATGGCGACGTGGCGGTGGTCGCCGTGGTTGGTCGCCGTTGTTTCCCGCCCTGCTGTTTCCCGCCGGCGCGCAGGTGCGAGGCTCGCGCATGCTTGATGCGCGCGCGGGGTTTCTGGCGCACTGCCAACTCGATCTGGGCCTGTCACTGAACACGGTGCGCGCTTATCGAGTCGCGCTGGATCATTTGTATGCCGGGTTGGAGGCATTGGGGCTGACGGTCGAGCAGGTTGGTCCCGATGAAGTGGCGCAGTTGTTGGCGTGGTGTCGTGACGAACGCGGGCATGCCGCCGCGACCTTGGCCATGGGCTTGGTCTGCTGGCGCATGTATGCGCGGTACTTGGTCAGCGAAAAATTACTGACCAGCGATCGCATCACCCTGGCGCCGTTGCCGCATTTATGGCAGCGCCTGCCCGAGGTACTGTCGATTGAGGAAGTCGAGCGGCTGCTTAAAAGCGCACCGCCCGGGCCGATGCATTTGCGCGACCGCTTAGCGTTGGAGCTGCTGTATGCCTGCGGGGGACGCGCCAGCGAAGTGGTAGGCATTGGGCTGTCGGATCTGAAAGAAAACGGCCGTTTAGTGCGGCTGCGCGGCAAGGGCCGCAAAGAGCGCATGGTGCCGCTGAACCCGGTCGCGCGCCGGACGCTGACGCGCTATGTGAAAGAACTGCGCCCAAGTCTGGACCCGCGCACCAAGAGTGAGCGGCTGTTGCTGTCCTCGCGCGGCGGCCCGATTAGCCGTTCCGTGTTGTGGCGGATAGTGCGCGATGCCGGCGTGCTGGCCGGGATCAACCGTCCGGTTTATACGCATTTGCTGCGGCACAGCTTCGCCACGCATATCCTGGAAGGCGGCGCCGGGCTGTTGGCAGTGCAAGCGTTGTTGGGCCACGCCAACCTAACCACCACGCAACGCTACACCCACGTCGATGCGAAACGTCTGCACGATATCCACCGCCGCTATCATCCTCGCGGGTTGGGGGCAGCGCCCCCGACCAAACAGAGGTACACTCGGCTGAAACCGAGGTAACCGGTGAAGGACACTTCTTTGGCTGAGCCGACGCATGATCCCCTGACGCTCGAAGTTCTGCAGGCGAATGTCGCCTTGCTGGCAGAGAAAGAGCGTTTGGAAGGCGAGCGCGTGCGGCTCTTGGAAAACGAGAAGCTCAGGAATGAGTTCCTCGCCCGACTTAGTCACGATCTGCGCACGCCGCTCAACAGCATCATCGGGTTCAGCGACCTGATCATCGCCGGCGAAGGCGGGAAGATGAACCGCAAGCACGCGGAGTTCATCGCCGCGATCAACCGCAATGGGCACACGCTGCTGGCGCAGATTAACGACTTGCTGGATCTGTCGACGCTGGAATCCAAGCAGATGCACCTGCGCCGCGATCGCATCGCGTTGCGCATCGTTTTGGACGACTTGAAGGCCGCGACCACGCCGGTGCTGGACCAGGCGGGCGTAAAAGTGGTATGGCCGGACGTCGCCACCACCGTGATCGCAAACTTGGATCGCAAACGCATCTTGCAGGTGCTGATCAATCTGGTCGACAATGCGCGCAAGTTCACGCCGGCCGGCGGCACTGTCTCCATCAGCATGGGTGCCGACGCCGAGCAGATCGTGTTCGCCGTCGCCGACACCGGCCCGGGCATTCCGGCCGACGAACGTGAGCGCATTTTCCAGCCATATTATCAGCGGCCGAACCACATGCTGATGCGCGGCGAAGGCGTCGGCTTGGGTTTGGTGATCGTGAAAGAGATCGTGGCGCTGCATCGGGGCGAGATCGTGATCGGCGGCGAAGCCGGCAAGGGCTGCACGTTCCGCATCACGATTCCTCAGGCGGACTGAGCCATGGCTGCGGCCAACGCGAGCGTCGGCACCGTATCGGGCACCACGTCGAGCATCAGCCAAGCGGGCGTCCTTAACCAAGCACGCATTTTGGTGGTCGAGGACATGCCGTCGCTGCGGGCGATGGTCGCGGAAACCATGGGCGAAGTTGGGGCTGAACCGTTAGTGCATACCGCCGGCGATGGCCGCGAAGCGCTGGCCCGGATCGATGCCGCCGCCGCGCCGTACCACCTGATCGTCAGCGATATCATGATGCCGCACCTGGATGGCGAGGGGCTGCTGCGCGAGCTGCGCCAACGGCAGTATCCGGCCGCGGTGGTGATGCTCACCGCGCTGGGGCAGGACGACATGGTGGTGCGCTGCCTGCGTTTGGGCGCGTGCGATTATTTGGTGAAACCCGACGGCGCCGGCCCCGATGTCCTGCGCTTGGCGGCGGCGAACGCGTTGGCACATCCGCCGGCTGCGGCGCAGGACTTGGCGATCGAATACGATTCGCACGGCTGGTTTGAGATCACCGGGCGCAGCGACGCGTCGGTGCTGTACACCTACCGGCGTTTTTTGGGCCTGTTGCAGCGCTTCGCCCTGCCCGAGCCCGCGGCCAGCGAAGTGCGCTTGGCACTCGAAGAACTCGGCCGCAACGCGATCGAATGGGGCAACGCCGGCGACCGCGGCAAAAAAGTGACGTTCGGCGCGCGCATCCTGCCCGGCAAAATCATCGTCTACATCGAAGACGAAGGCCCAGGCTTCAATCCTGATCGGGTGCCCGACCCCAGCATCGATCCCCTGCGGCACATCGAGAGCCGCAAGGAAGCCAAGAAGCGCATCGGCGGCTATGGCATCCATCTGATCAAACATCTGATGGACAAACTGGTCTACAACGCCAAGGGCAATCGCGTCGTCGCGATTAAGTATTTCCCGGTAAAATAGCTTAATTTTGGCGTTCTCTGGCCAAGTTCGTCAGCGCACGATGCCCGACAGCGAGGTCAGGTTGCGCAGATCATTGTCGAGCAGTTCTGCGCGCAGCCCGATCCATGGCGCACGATGATCGATGACATCATCGATGCCGCCGGTGATCACGATCCGTTCCCACAGACGAATGTTGCCGGTCAGCCGCACCATAGCAGTGCCGTCCTCATAGCGTCGGTCGAGCGGATCGCGGTTGTTGTGCTTGCCGCGCACCATCGCGCGCAGGTGAAAGCGTTCGCTGATCAGCGGCGTATCGACGACCGCGCCTAAGCGCGTCTCAATCATGCCGACGCCGAACGACAGACCGTAATCGTCGTCGACCGCTTTCGGAAAGAACCGCCAGCCCAATAGCAGACTGAAATCCACCGGCAGACCGTTGGGTGTGTCCGCTGGTGCGGGCCGATCTTTTGGTGCCGAGCGATAGGAAATGCCGCCCAGGTAGAATTTCCAGGGCCGCGGTTCCAGCATCAAGTACGCGGTGCCGGTGCCGGAACCGGTGCTGGTATTGTAGCCGCCATCCAGGCCTGCGTAGAGCTTCAGCGCGCTTAGGCCTGCAGTCATCGGCTTCACTTCATCGATGCGGGCATTGATATTATCCGCGGTTTTTACCGCCTTTTCGTGCAGCGTGTCGTCCATCACTAGTTTGCCGGCGGTGCCTTTGCCGTCGGCAATCTGCGCGGTGACGCGCGCCAGATCGGCGCTGAGGGCATCGACTTTCGCGCTGAGCGCACGCACGTTCGCGGTCGCGGCGCGCAGGTCGTCGCGGTTTTCGGCCACGGTGTCGTGAATCTGGCCGGCTGCGGCGGTGACGCTGGTTGCAGCAGCAGCGGCGTTGGCAGTCGCCGTTGCGGCGTTGGTGGCGACTGCGGGAAGTTGCTCAGTGGTCGCTTTCACATTCGCGCGATTTTCGGCGACCATCGTCTCGACTTCGCGACTCATGCTTTCGACCCGCGTCAGGCTGTCTTTGACCAGCGCGCGGTTGTCTTCGGCGATCGCCGCGACGGCTTCGGACATGCGGCGCAGATTGGTGATCGCAGCCGACAGTTCCTGGCGGTTGTCGGACAGCGTGCCGCGAATCTCGTCGGCCATCGCGCCAAAACGTTCGACCGTCGCGCGCGCCAGCGACATCAGGTCTTCCTTGTCTTTCGACGGTAATCGCGCGCCGTCGCTTAGCGCCGCGGTCGCCTGGCCCGGCCAGATCTCAACAAAGCTTTCGCCCAACAGCCCCGCCACCGGCGTATGGATCACGGCGTAGGCGTCAGCACGAAGAGCCCGACGGAAATCCTCGCGGACGCGCACCAGCGCCAGCACCCGATCCGGACCATCCAAATGCGCGTCGAGCAACTGGCCCGCTTCCGAACCCAGCACTTTCACCGGCATGCCCGGGCGCAGCAGGCCCAACGTGTCGGCGCCGAACGCGACTTCTACTGTCATTGCGCGCTCGAACCAATGGCTGGCTTTGCCGACTAACAACACGCCCGCCAGCAACGCGCCGACCGCGGTCAACACGAACAGACCGACGATGCGATGCAGGTGACGGAATCGGAACGGCTGCGGCACGACGGGCTTTAGACCGACAGCCGGGCGGCGTGCGATGATTGGCGTGCGGAGATCGGCATCCGGCAGTCTACGCGATGAATCGCGGCGGCGGCAAATGCTCGTCAGCGTAAGTGACTACAGCAGCCGGAAAGTCGCGGTGCGGCGCTTCTGCAACGGCACCACCGTGCCGGTCAAAATCTGCACGTGCTCGCGGTCGGCGGTAGCGACCAGCATTGCCACGCCCAGCTCCTGCTGCACGCGCCACAGCAGCCGCCACCAATCCTCCTGCGCGTCGCCGCCCAGCCCGGCATCGGGCTCGTCGATCAGTAACAACGTCGGCTGCAAAATCAGCGCCCGCGCCAACGCCACCGCTTGTCGCAACAGCGGTGGTGCAAGCGCCGGCATCACCGCCGGTAGCTCATGCAGGTCCAACAGCCGGCACAGCGCGCGGACTTCGTGGCGGGCCGCGCCTTCCTCCAAACGCCGGTGAAACAGCAGCGGTAACGCAATGTTGTCAGCCAGCGTCAGATTGCTCAGCAGGCCGCCCTGCTGCGGCAGATGCCCGACGCGCAGGCGCAATTCACGCAGCCCGGCGCGATCAAGCGCACGTGGGTCCCAGGCCAGCACCTGTACCGCGCCGGCGGTCGGTTCACTCTCGCCCAGCGCCAATGCCAAGGCCGTGCTTTTGCCCGAGCCCGACGGGCCAACGAGCGCCACCGCTTCGCCAGCGCGAATTTGCAGGCGCAGAAATTCCAGCAGCGGCTCGGCGTAGTCCGGGTCATGCACGCACACCGCATCGAACCACAGCAGTGGGGCGCTCATGTCAGGAATGCGACCGTGGTCACGCCTGCATTCCACAGCAGCACCGCGGCGATCGGGCGCACCACTCCCCGGGTCGTCGCGCGCGGCACGCCGGTGATCGTTGGCGTCGTGGCACAGCCCTCATGACAAGCGATCGCGGCGATCAGCAACCCCGGCACCACGGTTTTCGCCAGTAGCACCAGCAGATCATCCGGATGCAGATTGTGCGCCAAAATACCGACAAATTGCGCCAAATCTGGCGGCGACGGCGCCATGACGCGGCTGAGAAGAAAGCCTGCGCCGAAAGTCACGGTGACGAATAGCACCACTAAACACGCGACCGCGATGGCGACTCCGCCAAGTCGCGGCACGACCAAATAGTGAAACGGATCGATGCCGGACAGATCCAACGCGCGGATTTCGCCACCAATTTGCATGGTCGCGAGTTCCGTAGCGATTGCGGTGCCGCTGCGCGCGATCACCAGCAGCGCGACCAGCAAAGGCCCGCCCTCCTGGATCACCACCACGACCAGCAACCGCCCGAACAAATCCGTCTGGCCTAAGCCCGCGACCTGCACCTGTGCCTGCACCACCAACACCAACGCCGTCAAAACCGCGGCCAGCAGCACATAGGCCAGCGCTTCAACACCGGTGAACAGCACCTGTTTTACCAGTACGGTGCGCGCCACCGGCGTCATCCGCCATGGCATAGCCAAGGCGAACAGCCCGTGACCGATCAAAGTCGCGATATCCAGCGCATACACGACCAGCGCGCACAGCCACGCCCCGAGCCCATCCGCCACGGTTAAAAATCGCGTCATGCAGCGAGTATGCCCCGCACTCGCGCTTCCGGCCAGGGCCACAGGGCGACCATATTATTTTTATGCCAAGCCGAGCAGCGTCTCGCTGATGCTGACGAGTTCGGCCTCTTCTTTCGCCAGCATCGCCTTGGTCTCATCAACCTGCGCCTGCGGTGCGCGCACGAGATAGTCGGCGTTGCTGAGCCGGCCCTCCTTGCCGCTGATCGATTTACTCAGCGCTTGCTGCCGCTTGGCGAGTTGGTCTTTCAGTTTCGCCAAGTCGACGTGACCGTCTAAGCGCACGTGGACTTTCAGCGCGCCGACCACGGTCGTCACTGCGCCAACGGGTCGCGGTGCGTGCGCGGCGAACGACAGCTCGGTCAGGTTGCCGCGGTCGCGTAGGAATTCGGCGTCGCTGATGAGGGCGTCAGCGGTTGCTGCGTCGGGCATGGCGATCACTACGGCTAGGGCCACGCCGTCGGCGAGCTGTTGCTGATTCCGGACGTTGCGCACCGCGATGACGATCGCCTGGAGTTCGGTCATGCGCGCGTTTGCGGTCGCGTGACGTAGTTCTGCGTCGGCGACCGGCCACGGGCTGAGCATTAGGAATTGCCCATCTTTCCAGGCACTCCCACCCACCGTCGTCTGCAAATGCTGCCACAGGTATTCGGTGATGAATGGCATCCCTGGATGCAGCAGCCGCAGCACGCGCTCGCAGCAAAACGACAAGACTTTGCCGGCGTTTTCCGCATCAACGCCGCCGGCCTTAAACTGCCGCTTCGCCCATTCGACATACCAGTCGCAGAGATCGTCGCGGAAGAAACGGTAAGCGCTGTTCGCGTAGTCGTTGTAGCGCCAGCCATCGAGCGCGCGGGTGCCGTCGTCGATTGCGCTTTGGAGGCGATCCAAAATCCAGCGCTCGGGAAAGCCGAGGGGAAGCTGCGCCAACTCAGTTGCGGTCGGTGCCGCGGACAACGGCCGCTCGCTCAGGTTCATCAGCAAAAACCGTCCAGCGTTCCAGACCTTGTTCGCGAAGTTGCGGCCGGTTTCGAATTTCGCCGGCGACAGTTTCAGGTCTTGGCCTTCGGTGGTCATGTCGAGCAGCGTGTAGCGCACGGCGTCAGCGCCGTAGCCGGGACACTGATAATCTTTGCCCAAATAGTTCTGCGTGCCGCCCTGAATCATGATGATCGGGTCGATGCCGTTGCCCTTCGACTTCGACATTTTTTCGCCGCGCTCGTCGTTCACGGTGCCGTGGATGTACACGTCGCTGAACGGGCGTTCATCCAGCGCGAACAGCGAGGTCATCACCATGCGCGCGACCCAAAAGAAAATGATCCCGCGATCGGTGACCAAGGTCGAGGTCGGAAAATACCGCGCGAGTTCCGGCGTATTTTCCGGCCAGCCCAAGGTCGAATACGGCCACAGCGCCGACGAGAACCAGGTGTCGAGCACATCCGGATCCTGCGCGATTTGGTCTGAAGCGCAGTGCGCGCACGCGCGCGGATCGACGGTCGCCACCGTATCTTTGCCGCAGGCCGCGCAGTGCCAAGCCGGGATGCGATGACCCCACCATATTTGCCGTGAGATGCACCAGTCGCGCACATTGTCGAGCCAGTGCTCGTACACTTTGGTCCAGCGTTCCGGATGAAAGTGCAGCCTATTCTCTCTGGTTTCCTTCACCGCGCGTTCGGCGAGGGGCGCCATTTTCACGAACCACTGCTCGGTCACCATCGGCTCGATCGGTTCGCCGGAACGTTCGCTGTGGCCGACCGCGTGGATGATCTCGGTCTTGCCGATCAAGACGCCTGAGCGCTCGAACTCCGCGAGCAGGGCCTTGCGGCAGGCGAAGCGATCCTGGCCCGCGAATGCGCCGGCCTCAGCCGTCATCAGCCCGTCGAGTCCGATCACGCGCACCA
>JBBROQ010000145.1:0-8401 GCA_038229115.1 Planctomycetota bacterium
CCTCCTGCTTGAATTCCTTCGTGTGCTTACGCCGCCGCTGCTTCGCAGGGCGTGATGTTGGCGTGGTGGTGGTCATGGTTGCCGATCCTAACAGCGGTTTCCCGCTTATCTGGGCGTCCGGAAAACCGGGGGAGGATCAGACTGCGGCGAAACTCGCGCCGGGCGTGGCGGTAAGCGGGCCGGCGGGTGCGACGGGGCCTGTTGGTGCTGCCGGGGCCGCAGGTGCTGACGGCAAGACGGTGCTCAACGGTGCCGGTGTTCCTGATGTGGGCATTGGCGCCGATGGCGATTTTTATATCGATACGGCGGTGTCGCGGCTTTACGGCCCCAAGGGTGCCGGTTCGTGGGGCCTTGGCGTTTCAATGCGTGGTTTTGGCGGCGTAAAGGGAGATACGGGTGCGGTAGGTATGGTAGGTGCAATAGGTCCGGTAGGTCCGGCCGGAGCGCAGGGGATTGCTGGATCGATCGGTCCGCTCGGTCCGCAGGGGACCGGCCGGATCAAGCGCCACCGTTGTCGGGTTTCGTGCCAAATCCAACACCTTGGTGTTATTGCCCTTCAACACCAATAACGCTCACATACCCATCGGCACCGACGCAGTCGCATTGGACAATGTCGGGAATGCTTTTGCTTCCGGGGTCTTCACAGCCCCGGTCACCGGACTCTACCAATTGAATGCGATGGTTCATTTCAAGTTGCAGCTAGGTGACGTCCAGGTTGCCCAAGGTAACGCAGGCGGACTCCCTGCAATTCAAGAGACCAATCCTGGCGGTTCGGCGAGTATGGTCTCGTCGCTCATCGGCGTACTCGACGTTGATTCCTTTGACGGTGTCGACTACGCGACTTGGCTCCCCCCCTTTCATCCTGATCATTTTGTGAAACTGAACGTTTCAGTAATCCTAGCCGCAGGGGATCAGGTCACGGTGAACGCCGGACGGGACGGAAACGAAGATACAATCTATGTGGCGAATTGCTGGTTTTCAGGCGCCCTGATTGCAGCAACGCCGTGATCTAGCGCGGGTGTTGGGAAGACCAAGCCTATGACACTTAATCTTTCTTAATCAGCGGCGCACATAATCCGAGGCGCATTGGGCCACCCGCCCTTTGCGCTTTTGGTTTTCGCTACGCTGGTGGTTTCCGCTGCGCGGTGCGGCAGTTTTTTACGGCTTGTGATTGAGGGAAAACTCCCGTATCTGCCGCGCCCGGAGATTGCGATCATGGCTCAGCTTCATTTTATTGGCGGCGAAAAAGGTGGGGTTGGCAAGTCGGTGCTGGCGCGGGTGCTGGCGCAGTACTGCATCGATCACGGCAAGCCGTTTGTCGGGTTCGATACCGATCGCTCGCATTCGACTTTTCTGCGCTTTTACGGCGACTTTGCGGCAAAGACCATCGTCGATGATTTTGTCAGCCTGGATGCGATCGCCGAGGCGTTGTCTGGAGATGGGGAGCGGCGGGTGTTGGTCGATCTGGCCGCACAGACGATGCCGCCGCTGCGACGCTGGATCGATGAATCAGGGTTGCTGCCGTTGTTGGCCGAGCAGCACATTCCGGTGCGCTTCTGGCATGTGATGGATGACGGCGCGGATTCGTTGGCGCTGTTGGATCGGTTACTGGCTGCGTTCGGAAATCAGGTGTCCTATACGGTGGTACTCAATCACGGCCGCGGTGGGGATTTCCGGTCATTCCATGACTCAGCGGTGAAGGCCAAGGCGTTGGACGCCGGCGCGGCGATCATCGAACTGCGTGCGCTGCATGAGGCGTCGATGCGCAAGATCGACGCGTACAACGCCAGCTTTTGGTCAGCCATCAACAACCGCGGCGAAGGGGCCTTAGGCATGCTGGAGCGGCAGCGGGTAAAGATTTGGCTGAACAAAACCTATCAGGACATTGCAGCGTTTGTCTGAATCCGGGCGGTGTGGTGCGCGCGTTGCGCTGCGAACCGCGTCATCGGCGCACCGGTGATGCGCGCGGAAAACATGGCCCGTCTTGATTTTATGCGGGCTAGAGGTTTTGTTTAGTCCATGCCTGCACCCAAACTCGCCTGTGTTGTTTCTGTTTCCGGAATCCGCGGCGTCATCGGTGACACCTTAGATGCGAATCAGCTCCTGCAGTTGGCCTTGGCCTTTGGTTCAGCTTTGGCCGGCGGCGGGGTGGTGGTGCTGGGCCGCGACAGTCGGCCGACTGGGGCGATGATCGCGCAGATTATCGCCGGCGGTTTGCGCGCGGTCGGCTGCACCGTGGTGGATATCGGCGTGGTGCCGACCCCAACCGTGCCGATGACGATCAAAGCGTTGGGCGCGGCCGGCGGCATGCAGATTTCGGCCAGTCACAATCCGGTTGAGTGGAATGCGCTGAAGTTTTTCAACCGCGAGGCGCGCAACATTACCGTCGATGAGTTGGAATGGATCATGAACGCGTATGAGGACCCGATGGTGGGTTCGCAACGGCGTTGGGACGGCGTCGGCGGTTATCGCGCTGACGATCAGGCGTTGATCCGGCATCAAGCAGGGGTGCTGGCCGCGGTCGATGCGTCTGCGATTCGCAGCGCGGGTTTCAAAGTGGTGATCGACTGCGTGAACGGTTCCGGCGCGAATCTGGGGCCGCTGTTGTTGCACGCGCTTGGCTGTGACGTGGTGACGCTGCATGCGCGTCCCGACCTGCCGTTTCCGCGCGATCCAGAACCGACCGCGTTCAACCTGACCGACACCGCGGCGGTGGTAAAAGCGGTCGGCGCACAGTTGGGTTTTGTGCAGGATCCGGACGCCGATCGGTTGGCGATTATTGATGAAAAAGGCTGCTATATCGGTGAGGAATACACGTTGGTGCTGTGCGCCGCGGCGCGTTTAGCGGCGGCCAAAGCCGCGGGCATCAGCACGCCGGTAGCAGTGACGAATCTGTCGACCAGCCGGATGTTGGATGACGTCGCCGCGCAGCTCGGCGGGCGCGTGGTGCGCACCAAAGTGGGCGAAGCGCATGTCGTTGATGGGATGATTGCGCACGGCGCGGTGATCGGCGGGGAAGGCAATGGCGGTGTGATCGATCCGCGCGTGGTGATGGGCCGCGACAGCCACATCGGCATGGCGTTGGTGTTGGAACTGCTGGCGCGCGCCGAGCAGCCCTTGAGCGACGTGATCGCCGGCATTCCGCGTTACCACATCCACAAAGAAAAAGTCGCACTGGACCGCGCCGGCGTCGCTGCCGGCATCGTGCAGTTGCGCGGGCATGTCGCGGCTGCGGGCGCGACCATCGACACCACCGATGGCTTGAAATTGAGCTGGCCCGATCGCTGGGTGCATCTGCGCGCGTCGGGGACCGAGCCTGTCAGTCGCATCATCAGCGAAGCCCCAAATGCCGCTGCCGCGCTGGCGCTTGCTGACAGCATCCGCGCCGCGATCGGTGCGGAGCTGAGCGCGGGCTCGCACAGCTGAGCGCGGCGGCGCAGTGTTTGCGCCGCCGTTTCGATTCCGACTGTGCGCTAAAGGACGACGCCATGAACAACGCCAACTTCCCCGGTTTTGAAGGCGACGACCAGCCCGCGCAGCCTAAGCCGCCAGCGAAAAATCCGCCAGCGGCGCCAGCCTATTCGTTCGAAGATGCGCCGACCCAGCCCCTGCCGGCGCCCGCGCCGGGCAAAGCACCGGCGCCGCTCAAACCAGGTGAACGTGGCAAAGCTGCAGCGAAACCGCCGGTAAAATCAGCAGCGCCGCCGGCTGCTGCGTTCAATCCGTTCGATACGCCCGTGGATGTTTCACCGGCGGCCTTGGCAGCTGCACCGCCGGCGGTTGCAGCTGGTGCGAGCGCGCCTAATGCATCGGTCGCCGCCGCGCAGGCCGACGTCGACGCCGACATCAAGCCGGGCCAAGGCAAAGATCTGTGGAATTGCCCGCATTGCGGTTCGGGCAACAAGCCTGGCCGCACCACCTGTCGCGCCTGCGGCAAAAGCCCCGACGAACCAGTGGCGATCCCGTGGTTCAAGCAGCCGAAGAACGTCGGCACCATCGGTGGTGTGGTGGTCCTGTTGATCCTGGTGTTCACGTTCTGGCCCGGCGCCAACGTGACCATGAAGCCGGCCGATGCCGCGCATTTGGACAGTGCGTTGCGCCAGGCTGGCGGCGCCACCGCCAAAGATGTCGACGGTCGGCAGTGGTTGGGCAGCAAACGTGTCGCGGTGGTCGGTCGCGTGGCGGCGGTGCTGACGCATGCCGAGCCCGCGACGCTGCGCACGGTGATTTTGGCGTTGGGTAAGGCGGCGGCGAACGACGACACTTTTGCCACGGTGAAAGCCAACTTCGCCGGCGAACGTCCCGAGATCGATAGTCCGAACTTAAACACCGTGGTGCTGCATTTGATGCCGTCGTCAGGCGCGTTGCCCGATCTAAAAGTCGGCGCAATCCTGAGCCTCAGCGGTCAGCGCGGCACGCTCAGCGATGGCGGCAGGTCCATCCTAGCCCTGGATGACAGCCTTCCGACGATTTTGGTTGAGGCGTTCGAGGTCAGCGGGCAATAAGACGAGCGCGGCGATTCGCAGGAAAAAAGCCCTGAAAATTCAGGGCTTTTCGAACTGCGTCGCGACTTCCAATGGATCGCCATAACTGAGCGCGACCAGCGAACACGCTTCGATCACGCGCAACCCGCGCGCGCGCGCGGCGCTGGCCAATGGCTCGCCATCGGCGCCCGGGTTCAGCCACAGTTGCTGCGGCTGCGCTGCGACTAACGCGTCGAGCATCGCCAAACCCATCTGCGGATTCACATACATGGTGATCAGGTCCGGCCGCGCCGGCAGCTCGACCAAGGTCCGGAACACCGCATGGCCAGCGATGTCGGGCGCGGTCGGATGGATCGGCCACACGGTGTAGCCGCGCGCGGCGAAGCGCAGCACGGCTTGATGGCTGTGACGTTCAGCGTTGGGCGAAGCGCCGATGATAGCGACGGTGGGCATGGGTTGGCGGTTTTCCGGGGAAGGGCTTTTCTAGCGCTGGGCATTTCGAGCATGCGCGCGCGGCGCATAAGCGTCCAGGGCCGAACCAACGTGCGGCCAAACGGAGATGCTGTGACGGCGAATCTGATCCGCGAGCTGCTGAACCAATGGGACCACGGCATAACGCTACCGGGTCGCGCGCGGCGCTTTATTGCGCCGGAATTCACCGCTGTTTTCGGCCCAGGGGAGGGTGCGGGCGAATGGCCGGCGCTGCCGGTGACGTTGCTGTTGGCGGTCGCGTGTGCAGCGGCCGAGGCCGAACAAGCGCGCGGCGGTCGCGTGGCGGTGGTGCTGCCGCGTGGGGTGCTTGCGCACGCCGACACCTTGGAAGCCGCGTGCGCGGCCGGTGCAGTGGTTGGGGATAATCTGCTGCTGCTCATTAGTGGCGGCTTACCAGCGGATGAGGCCGTGATCGTGGCCTGCGGATGGAATCGGCCCGGCGCTCCGCGTGCGCGCTGCATTCCTGAATTGCCGGCGACGGCGGTGACGCCGAGCACCACCCCAGCGCTCGGCAAAGAATGGCCGCCGGTGCATCTGGAAACGCTCGACGGCACCGGCGGTGTGCCGCCCTGGCCGCGCGCGCACGGTACGCCGGACGCGCGCATCGACGCGCACCTGCGCTGGCTGGCTGAACGTGAACCGCGGGTGTTGCTGCCACACCGCACGCCCGGGTGGAGCTGGCGGCCGAGCGGCGCAAGTCTGTGGTGGTGGGCCGCCCGCTGCGCTGAAGGCCGTCGCGTTGCTTGGCTGCTGCCACCCGGCGCTGATCTCGTAGCGTTGATGCCGACGCTGCGGCAACTCGCGGCGTATCGGTTGGGATTGAAGCTGATCGTGACCGCGCCGGTGTCCCTGACCGCACTCGCGGAGTTGTCGCAGTGGTGGGTAAGCGCCGCCGCCGAAGAGGACGAGGCCGCGGCGATCCTGGCGCGGATGATGGATCACGAAGATCCGGCGCTGCTGTTGTTGCCCGCCGCCCCGGCGCAGTTGGCGATTTGGCCAACCGTCAGCCAACAGCCGGCGCCGTGGGTGCCCGGCGCCGGGCGTTGGCTGACGCGTGGCGCGCAGGGCAGCATGGTGTGCCTGAACGACAGCGCCGACATCTGCCTGCGTGCTGCCGACGTGCTGCGTGCAGGCGGCACTCACGTCGGCGTTTATCACGTGTCGAGCTTGATCCCGTTGCCGGTCGCGGAACTGCGCGTGCTGACCGCACCGATCCTGATCGTCAGCAGCGGCGCGGTGAATGTGGCCACATTGGTGCAGGAATTACTTCCGCCGAATGCCCGCGCGCGCCACGTGGCCGGTGGCGTTGGAGGCACTGCGCCGGATGCCAGTACGTGCGCACAGGCGATGCGCGAGCTGATTGGCTGAGCGCGCTCAGCCGCGCGCATGAATGTACGACCGGCAGGGGTTTGGGGGCAGCAGGCCCCCGATGAACAGCCGCTTATTTCCAACTCTGCGCCGCGGCTTCAAGCCAGGCGACAAGATTGTCGGCGGCGTTGTTGGCGGCGGCGCGCAGGGCGTCGTCTTCGGTGTTCAGGTCGGCGGCGTAGCCGTCGCCGCGGAAGCCGCTGAGGAGGTTGCCGCGGTTGGTGTTGAGCAGCGCGTTGCCGACGGTGGAGACGCGCCAGCGATTGGGCACGCCGCGGCGGTCGTCAGTGGTGGCGCGGATCTCCTCAAGGCTGATCTCAAGTTGCAGCGTGGCGCTGCCGGTGGGGCTGATGCGCCAGCCGAAGCGGCGTTCGAGCGCGGCCCCGACCGCGGCGTGCAGATACGGTTGAATGCGCACCAAGCGCGCCTGATTGCCAGTGATGATGATGTTCACCGCCTGATCGAGTTTCGGCGGCGCTTCCAGGCGATAGCAGGCGGAGCCAAACAGCGCGATGACGGCCATCAGCAACCACGCGGCGCCGGTTTTCATCAACGCTGGTCGCATCATGGATTCAACGGCGTGAGCACGTCCGCGCCCGGCGCTGGCATTGCCGCCAATTCGCGCTCGGCGATCAGTCCCTGCTTCGAGGTCGGGTCGCGCTTGATCACTTCGCGATAATAGAAGCGCGCGCCGTTATCGGCGTTGTGCAAGCCCGGTGGCAGACGCAGCCATTCGAGCAGCCACGGATGCCAACGCGCGCGATACCACTGCGCGATGGCCAAGTCGCGATCCTGCTGCCACTGCCGGATGCGATTGCGATAGGCCTTGATCTTGGCGTCTTTGGCCGCGTCGCCGTTGGTTTCTAGAGCCGCCTGCTCGATCACGGCGGCGGCAAAACTGAGCGCGCCGGCGTCGTACTGGTCGCCCTTGTAGGTGAACAGATGGCTGAGGGCCTGTTCGCACAGCGCGGTGAACGTCAGTTCGTTGGTCGGATAATCCTCAAGGAATTTTTCATAGGCGCGGCGGGCAGCGAACACGTCGTTCTTGCCGCCCGCCAACAGCAGCGAGCGCGCCAGGCCCAATGATGCGCGTGGTGCGATGGTGATGCGGTCGCCGTGCAGCGACAGGAAACGGAACAGCCGATTGATTTCATCGGCGAAGGATTCGCCACCCAGGCGCACCACTTGTCGCGGATCTTGGGCGTCGAGATTCACCTGTGCGTTGAAGTCCTGATAGTGCTCCACGCAGTCCAGGGCTTCGCTCATCGCCTGGCCCATATCCGGATAGTCAGGCAGATAGAACCACAGACGCAGCAGTTCATCGCGCACGCCGGGCAGGTTTTTACGCGCGATGTAGGCGCGCATCGCAGTGTGCAGCAGTTCGCCGGCGTGGGCGCTGTACGGATAAGTGTCAAAACCGCTGTGTGCCCGCCGCGTTGCCCATCGGTTGCTGTCTTCGGCGAGGAAGTTTTGGGCCTCGGCAAGTTTCTGCGCGGCGCCCGCGTCATCGGCGGCGTTGGCGACATAGCGCGAACGTTTAAGGCGGTAGGCGGCGGCATCTTCCTGCACGCCCTGAAAGGCTTTTTCTTCGAGTTCTTCCGGGGTGATGTCAGCCGCGGGATTGCCAGCCTCGCCGGCGGCGTGGAGCCCGGATGAACAGGCCAGCAGCACGAACAGCAGCAGAAAAGGGGGCAACACACGCATGCGCGGCAGCATGGACCGGCGGCGATGCTGGCAACCGCGCGCAGCGTCTTTACCACCGCTTATGGCCACCATCCGCATACCCGCCGCTCTACCGCTCGTCCGGATCCTGGCGATCGGCGATGAATTGGTGTTGGGCCGAACCGTCGACAGCAATTCAACCCATCTCGCACGTTGGTGTTCTGATCGCGGTCTGCGCGTCGAGCGTACGCAGACTGTGGGCGATGATCTGTACGGTTTGGTTGCGGCGCTGCGCGCTGCCGCCGCCGGCGCCAGCCTAGTGGTGTGCACCGGCGGTTTGGGGCCTACCGACGACGATCGCACGCGCACCGCCTTGGCGCAGGCGATGGGGGTCG
>JBBROQ010000146.1:0-8349 GCA_038229115.1 Planctomycetota bacterium
CTGGGCGTTTCCACAAGCGCGTGTGCAGGCGCACGGCGTCGGTGTCTAGCGGCGCATGCGCGCCGGCCGCGCGAGTGAAATCTGCGGCGTCGTAGGGCAGGCGCGCGAAGGACGCCAATTCGGCGGCGCTGGGCGGGCGCACGTCGTCCATCACGCCGGGAATGGTGAGTTCGCCGCGCTCGTCCGACAGCGATGCCAACAACCGGCACAACGCGAGCGTCGGATCCGGCACCGCGCCGCCCCACATGCCGGAATGCAGCGGGCTCTGGAGCGCGCGTAGTTCAACCTCGACTGCGACCAAACCGCGCAGGCTGGTGGTTAACGACGGCAACCCGGTGGCGACATTCGCGAGGTCCGCGATCACCAACGCGTCGGCGCGCAGTTCCGGCAGATGCGCGTCTAAAAACGTCGAAAAATGCGGCGAATTGATCTCTTCTTCGCCTTCGATCAGCACGGTCAGATTTACCGGCGGCTGTCCCGCGACCGCATTCCACGCCGCGGCGCTGGCGGCGTGCACGGCGATACCGGCTTTGTCATCGGCCGCGCCGCGCGCGTACAGGCGGCCATCGCGCTCGGTGGGCGTGAACGGCGGCGACAGCCACAAATGTTCGCGCAGCGGCGGCTGTACATCGTGATGCGCGTATAGCAGCAACGTCGGCCGATTCGGGCCGGCGCGATGATCGCGTGCCAGCACATACGGATGCGTCGCGCCAGGAAGGCTGACCACGCGCACCTCGGGATAGCCGGCCGCGCGCAGCCAGTCGGCAGTGTCATCGGCACTGGCCGCGACGTGCGCTGGGTCGAAGCCGGGAAAGCTGCACGACGGAATCCGCACCGACTGTTTCAGGCGCTCGCCCGTGGCCGCGAAATTGCGTTCAACGGCTGCCATTACT
Source organism: Planctomycetota bacterium (assembly GCA_038229115.1). GTDB lineage: Bacteria > Planctomycetota > UBA11346 > UBA11346 > UBA11346 > JBBROQ01. The sequence goes on from JBBROQ010000146.1 coordinate 894, forward strand.
GCTGACACGACTGCCGACGGCACGCTCATGCGCCGCATCGTCACGCGGGCCTCGCAGTGACAACCCGTGTCAACGCCAGTGCCGCAAGCTGTCAGCGTTCGGAGAACGGCCGACGGTTTTTGCCGAGGTTACGCGCATTTTGCCGGCTTTACGTCGGAGGCGGCGATGGCACGGCGCATGCGATGAGTGACTCGTCCACGCATCAACACCCACACCCCGGAGCATCCCATGCGCAACCAAGGCTTCACCCTTATCGAGCTGATGATCGTGATCGCGATCATCGCCATCATCGCGGCAATCGCGATTCCCAACCTGCTCGAATCCCGCGTCACCTCGCAGGAAGCGGCCTCGGCCACGGCGCTCAAGAGCGGCATGCTGCCGGCGCAGGTCCAGTTCCAGGCCGGCGGCTACAATGACTTCGATGGCAATGGCGTCGGCACCTATGCGGTAGATGGTGTGCAGGACAACACTCCTTTGGCCGTGAACCCGTATAACCTGCTGACTGGTTCCGCGACGGCCAAAGGCGGCATCACCCTTAACCTCTTGGCTCCGTCCTACTCTATCCCCACCGCTTACACTGTTGCTGGCCTTCTGCCGGCCGACTTTCCGTCCGTCAGCGGCTACAAATTCAAGGTCCCCTTGAGCAACTCAGCGCCGGTCCTGGCCACGCCGACCGATGGCAATGCCGAGAAAACCTGGGGCGTGTTGTGCTACCCGTCGGATGACCAGCAGGGTCGCCGCTTCTTCGCCATCAATCAGGCCGGTAACATCTATTCCTCGAAGCCGGCTGCGACCGCCTCGACTGGTATCGCTGGTACGGGTGGTGCTTTGACTTCGGTGTGTGTCGCCGCCACTGCGGTCTTCGGCGTCACCATGACCTCTGCCCCGTCGAGCACCTACTACCTGCCTTACCGCCGTTAATCTCCGTCGAGAGCATCGCTGTATCGAACCACCCAGCCTTTTGGCTGGGTGGTTTCGTTTATTTCGACGTGCGTGCCATGGCTTGTCACCGTGTGGCCACGGCCTGTCACCGTCGGCCGATGCGCTCGGAAGAACCCGTAATTTACCGCGAATTATGCCTACGTTTGAATGGCACGGCATGTGCCATGTCCGCTCAACCTTTCCACCAACAGCCCACACCCATCGGAGCATGTCATGCGCAACCAAGGCTTCACCCTAATCGAACTGATGATCGTGATCGCGATCATCGCCATCATCGCGGCCATCGCGATTCCGAACTTACTCGAATCTCGCGTCACCTCGCAGGAAGCGGCGGCGGCCACTGCCTTGAAGAGCGGCTTGCTGCCGGCGCAGGTCCAGTTTCAGGCTGGCGGATACAATGACTTCGACGGCAATGGTGTTGGTACGTACGCTGTCAACGGGGTGCAGAGCAGTGCCCCAGCGGTGGTTAATCCGTTTAATCTGCTGAGCGGCCAAGCGCTCGCTAAAGGCGGCATTACGCTCAACCTGCTTGCCCCGTCTTATGCGGTTACGGGAGCTTACGTGGCTGGTGTTCTTCCCGGTGAATATCCGTCCGTCAGTGGCTACAAATTCAAGGTGCCATTGAGCGACGTTGCGCCGGTGCTGGCCACCCCCACCGACGGCAACGCCGAGAAGACCTGGGGCGTTATTTCCTACCCGTCCGACGACCAACAGGGCCGTCGGTTCTTCGGCATCAATCAGGCCGGCAATATCTATTCGTCGAAGCCTGATGCTGCCGCTTCGACCAGCGCCACGGTTGGCACCGGCGGCGCGGCTACCGCCTGCACCGACATGTTCGGCGCGGGTTTGATCAGCGCTCCGGCAAGTGCGACGTACTTGCCGTATCGCAAATAAGCGCGGGTTTCATCCAGCGTTTCGTCCTCCGCCCGGCCTTGCGCCGGGCGGAGTCGTTTGCGCATGGGCGCAGGCGACGAGTCGTTGGCTTGAAATCACCAAGTGTGATTTCAAGCGAGGCCGGGATTCAGTCAGAAGCAAAAGGTCGTACTAGGCGTTCAAATAACAAATCTTCCAATCGACGCCGACCGTCGACCACCGCCATGATCCAGACGTCGTGCCCGCGAATCGCATAGAGCATTCGCCATGGCCGTGCCTGAACTTCGAAATATTGCGTGACGCCGATGCGCTGCAATTCCGGCACCGTGCGCCCACGCGCTGGAAACATCGCGAGGGCGTCGGCCTTGTCGGTGAGTTGCGCGATGACTTTCCCGGCATTTACCGGATCGTTAAACCAATCCACGATCGCCTCCACATCACTGACTGCCTCAGGCGTCCAGCGCACGCGATGGCGAATGCTCACCGAGCGGCAGTCCGTGCGGTAACGCGTGCGAGCAGTCGCGTGCGCACCGCCGCAGTGCTGAGGCCACGTTTGGCGGCGACGCTTTTTTCGGCGTGCAGCAGCAGTTTCAGGAGCGCGAGGGCGTCCTGCGTTTCTTGGTACGATTCGACATCTTGTAGCACCGCCTGCGGCTGGCCTTTGCTGACCACCAACACCGGATGACGGCTTTCTTTGATACTTTTGAGCACCGCAGGCATGCCCGCCTTCAACGCGCTGACAGCTTTGACGGACATAATCATGGGGCGCTCCAAGAGACCGTATCCTGGCCGAAAAAGGTCTTCGCCAAGCAGCATGTGCCACGATCTAATCGGCGGTCACGCCGTGATGATCGAACCCGACCACGCGCACGTCGGCCTGCGCGGCGCGACCGACGTAGCTGACCGTCAGAGCCTGCGCGACGGCGTTGGCGTCGGCGTCACGGACCAGCGCCAGAACCGTGCTGCCGCTGCCGCTGATGATGGTGCCCAACGCGCCGGCGGCGTCGGCGGCGGCGCGGGCTTCGGCGAAACCGGGATTCATGGTGGCGCGATAGCGTTCGTGCCAGCCATCGGCGAACAGACCGCGCAAATCATCGAGGCGATTTTGCGCCAGCGCGGCGGTGAGCAGCGCTGTGCGTTGTAGGCCGATCACCGCGTCGGCGCGCGTCAGTTCGTGCGGCAGAATTTTGCGCGCGTCTGTGGTCTTTACTTCGAAGTCGGGAATCGCGACCACCGCGGTCAGGCCGGGTGGCGGCGCGAATCGCGCCCAACGTAAACCGCCCGGCGTTGCACCGATCACGGTGAAACCGCCGAGCGTGGCCGCGGCCACATTGTCGGGGTGACCTTCCAGCGCGGCGGCGAGCGTCAGTACCGCGCCCGAATCCGGCGGCAGTTGGGCCAAATCGCGACAGGCGGCGGCGACGCCAACCAGGATGGTGGCGGACGAGCCCATGCCGCGCGCGATCGGCACGTCGCCGGTGACGCGCACGGAAAACGCGGGAATTGCCGTGTTCCACGCCCGCGCGCAGGCGTCGCGCACGCGCTCGGCCAATCCCGCTAAACCCGGCGCGGCGCTGTCAGGCGCGGTGACTGCGTGGGCGTCAATGCGCTCGACCGTGATGCGATTGGCCAAGCCAAGGGCGATGCCCAGGCAGTCGAAGCCGTGGGCCAAATTGGTGGTCGATGCGGGCACGCGGTAGGTGGGCATGAAGCGGATGGTCGAGGCGACGCGCGCGGTGCAATCACGCGGGAGCGCATACCGTGCGCGCCGAATCGCGAGGCCGTGCTTCCTCGTCAGCCGCGCGCGACTACGCCGTGACCATGAACTGCTCCGCCCGCTTTGCCCTCGCGTTTCTCATCCTGCTGGGCGTGCCGGCGCTGCACGCCGCCGACGGCACCGTGGTGCTACGGCTGCTCGGCAGCTTTCCGCTGCGCTCGGCAGGGTCGCTGTTTAGCAAGAACACTGAATCGCTGCCGGATGTGGCGTTGGCGCTGCGCTCGGCGCTGACCGCGGCAGAGCCGCGCGTGGTGCTGTTGTTGGACCGCGACTTCACGCCGGGGTTGGCGGCGGCGGAAGAACTGGCGGCGGTGATCCGCGACAACAAAGGGACGAAAACGGTGGCATGTTTGCTCGATGCGGTCGAGGACAACGCGATGGTGGTGGCGGCGGCCTGCGACGAAGTGGCGATGGTCGATGGCGGCTTGATCAGCGTTGATGGCTTGGCGCTGTCGGGCCTCTATTTCGCTGACGCGTTGGCGAAACTCGGTCTGAATTTCCATGCCGTCACCAGCGGTCCGTACAAGACCGCGCCGGAAGCACTGACGCGCAACGGGCCGAGCCCTGCGGGCACGCAGGAGCGGCAGGAACTGGCGACCGCGCTCGACACAGCGCTGATCGCGCTGAGCACGCGGCCGGGTTTGGACGCGTTAAAGCTGACCGCCGCGCGTGCGCAGGCGCCGCAGACCAGCGCGTTGGCGGTCGCCGGTGGCTTGGTGCAAACCGCGGTGGAACCCGGCGCCTGGTTGGCGCAGCAACCGGCGCCGGTGCGCACCGTGGGCGAAGACAATGAGGTGCCCGACCTGTCGTCATTGGGCGGTATGATGGCGTTCTGGCGCAAAATGTTGGGCGGCGATGACAACACCCGCGCACCCAAAGTGGTGGCAGTGGTCGAGCTGGAAGGCGAGATCAACGAGGGTGCCGACAGTTCGCCCGGATTTAGCATCGCACCCGGCGACACCGTGAAGTTGATCGATCGCTTGGCCGATGACGCGCGCGTGGTGGCGGTGGTGGTGCGGGTGAATTCGCCCGGCGGCAGCGCCGGCGCCAGCGATCGCATTCATCGCGCGTTGAAGCGGCTGGATGCGGTAAAGCCGGTAGTGGCGCTGTTCGACGGCGTAGCGGCTAGCGGCGGTTACTACATCGGCTGCGCGGCGCGGAAGATTCTGGTGCACCGCACCACCATCACCGGCTCGATCGGCGTGTTTGGTTTAGTGCCAGATTTCAGCGGCACGTTGGCGCTGTTGGGCGTGCATCGCGACGTGGTCACCACCGGGCCGCGCGCCGATCTGCTGGCCGGCGCATTCACGCCCGACAAAGAAGCCGCGATCCGTCAGGTGATCGACGACATCGACCGCCGCTTTCAGTCTGTAGTCGCGCTTAATCGCCATCTGCCCGCGGACACCGTGGCGAAGCTCGCCGGCGGCCGCGTGTTCACCGGCGATCAGGCGATCGCCAACGGCCTCGCCGATGGCTTGGGCAGCTTTACCAGTGCAGTGGCATTGGCGCGCGAATTGGCCGGCGAGAAGAAACCGCTGCCGTTCGAGCGGCTGCCGCGTCGCGGTGGTTTCCTGGCGCGATTTGGTTTGGGCCAGACGCATGCGGGGGCGTTGCTGCCGGCGGCGCTGGCGGCCTGGATCGATCGCGCTGATGCGGTGGTGCCGTCGGTGCTGGCGTGGAGCAACTTCAGCGTCCGTTAAGCGCTCGTGTTCAGCATTTTTCCGCGGCGTTGACCGCCTTCCTGTCACAGTTGCAACGGTATGTCACACCGCCAACGCTGACCCGCAAAACCTCCGGTGGGCGACCTCCTCCGACACTAGGCTCGCGTTCCCGTCCAAAGCCTGAACGCCGTGACCACGCGTGCGTTCACACCAGGGCCGAGAGCCAGCCATGATCCTGTCCCGCCGTTTTCGTTCGCCCACGCTTGTCGCCCTGGCCCTGGTGGCCGGCAGTTGCGGCGCGCTATCTGCCGCCACGGCGACGGTCACTGATCGCGACCAGCGCTTCATCGCGGTGCGCACGTTGATTGAGCGTGATCTGTTGCTGCCGGCCGAACGGCAACTGGCTGAATTTCAGGGCGCCGGGCTGCCCGATGCGCAATTGTCCGGCGACGTGCTCTCGTATCTGTTCGCCGATCGGTTCCGGACCAGTCATCCAGATCCGGCACGGCGCAAAGCGCTCGACGAAACCGCGGAAAAACTCAAAACTTTGCCGGATGAAGTGCCGACACGCGCTGACGCACCCGACGTGGTGAAGGACGCTTTTCGCGGCGGTAACAGTCCGCTGCTACGCTTGGTCAACGATCTGGCCAAGCAGATCAGTCCGTTGACTCCGCCGCCGGTACTTAGTGCCGATAAGATTGATCCCGAGCGCAAAGCCGCGTTGAATCGGCAGGTGGTGGCGCTGATCGAACGCACCAAGGCCGAGTTCGAAAAGTCGCTGGCGAAAATGGCCGCCAATAAGGCCAACGAAACCAAGCTTTGGGAGATTCCCGACGATCAGCCCGAGCATCAGGTTTTGGCGCAGCAGGCCGCCATGCTGCGGCTGGACGCGATCGATAAGCTGTACTTCCCGCATTTGGTCATGCGTGAAATCCTGACCCGCGGTGACCTGCACGGCATCGACAAAATGCCGGTGGAAACCTTCCTGAAGTCGGTGTTAACCGACCATAAGAAGGACCTTGAACAGTGGGACTACGAGTACGGGGACAGCTTCCTGCCGCTGCGCGCGCGCAGCGCCGATGTATTGGGCGAGGGCCTGCGCTTCAAACTGCCCAACGTCAATCGTGATGAGGTCGAAACGTTGCTGTTCCAGGTCATCGATGCCGACCTGAAGCTGTACAAAGATCGCGGCGTGCGCGAGCAGATCATCAATCTGCAGCTGAAGACCTGGGCCAGCCTGATGCTGCTGCAGCTGGAAACCGTCGACGAAAAAGTGCCGAAACAGGTTCAGCACGGCAAGGAGGTCTGGGCTCAGTTCCAGGAGCGCGCCAAAGCCGATGTGAACCTGCGCCCCACCGCCGCTGATCCCACTCGCGCCAGCGAAGTCGCGCAGGCCTACATCGCTGCCGCGCGCTTTTTGGCCGGGCCGGCAAAGGATAAAAACTCGGCGTTTGTGCTGTTGGGTGAAGTTGCCGCGGCCAAGAACAATCCGTGTGCTGATAACGCGCGCAAATGGATCGCGGCGCTCAACAAGCAAAACAGCGCCGGCGGCGGCACCTGGGGCGAACGTCCGCGGGCCGACGAACCGGAACGCGCGCTGAATCTGGCCAAGGCCTTCATTAGCGAGGCTGGCAAAACTGCCGACCCGAAAGTCGCGCGCGGGCATTATCTGAATGCGGCCGGCATTCTGCGGAACGGCGTTTTAGGCCTGGAAACGCAGTATCAGGACCAGTTTGTCGTCTGCGGCGCGGAACTTTACGACACCTATGCCGTGACCCTGTCGCGCTGTGAACTGCGTTATCAGGCGGCGATCGCAGCCGATGCCGGATTGCGGGCGGTGGCGCGCCGTATCACCGACAAGGCCAATCCATGGAAGGCCAAGGACGGCACCTGGACCGTTGGTGGCAAGACGGTCGAGCGCCTGGCCAACAATGGCCTAAACCTCGCGAGCAGTTTGCTATCGCGCTCGAAGGGCAACGGCCCGCAGGCACTGTATTCGGATATCGTGGATGCCGCCGGTAAGGTCAGTCCCGAGAGCGTCGGCAAGGGCATGGAGAAAAACCGCATTTTGTCCGAAGCACAGGACAAGGGCTATGACAAGGCGGTCGAACTGGCCAATGCTTACGCGGTGAAATATCCGGAAGAGGGCTACTGGTCATTTGGCTTCATCGTCGATCTGCGCATGAGACAGTACGATGAGATC
>JBBROQ010000147.1:0-8296 GCA_038229115.1 Planctomycetota bacterium
GGAGCATGTTCGATTCGATGCCGGGCGTGGTGGCGTTGGTGACGCAACGCGCGGCAGCGTCGGCCGAAGACCGTATTGATGCAAGCCGTGCAGTCCGCCTGTGTTTGCAGTCACGTGGGCCGCTGCTACCACTCTGCCATGGTCCTGTGTCGCGATTTGCCGAGTGCTGCGATGATGCCGCGCAGCCCAATTTCCCCACGTTTTCCTGCCACGGGCGGCGCATGAATGTGAGCCCCGCGCCGGTGTCACAGCCGGCAGCGAATGCGCTGGGATTCGACGCTTGGGCGCGCTGGTTCTGGCCTGCTTTGATCATTACTCTTGGCGCGGATCAGCTTACGAAGTTCGCCGTGCACCGTCTGATCGACCAGGGATCCCCGCTGCCACAGTGGATTGGATGGGCCTACAACACCGGCGTGGCCTGGAGCATGTTCGATTCGATGCCGGGCGTGGTGGCGTTGGCGACGTTGGTTTTGATCCCGGTGTTGGCGTTGGTGTGGTGGCGGTCGTTCCGGCGTGTTGGACGGTTTGAGAACCTCGCATTCGGGTTGATCCTGGGCGGCGCGGTTGGCAACGCGATCGATCGCATCGCCGCGCGTGCGGGCGCATTTCCGGGCGTGCGCGATTTCATCCACGTCGACTTGGGCTTCTGGCCATTCGCGCCGTGGCCGATGTTCAATCTCGCTGATGCGGGCATCACTGTGGGTTTCGCGGTATTGTTGCTTCGTTCGTTTGTGACCCCCAATGCTCGGCCGATGGCGGCCGGCTGATCGCGGAGTTTCCATGCGCTATAACACCGCGGCCCGCGAAGTGATTCTGAAGATCGTCTATTACGGGCCCGGCCTGGCCGGGAAGACCACCAACTTGCAAGTCGTGCACGACCGCAGCCCGGCGGCGCAGGTCAGCGATCTGGTCAGCGTCGATACGCATTCGGAACGCACGCTGCATTTCGATTGGTTGAACCTGGAACTGGGCCAAGTGCAGGGCCATCAGGTACGGCTCGAATTCTTCACCGTGCCCGGGCAGAACTATTACGCGGCGACCCGGCGGCAGGTATTGCAGGGCGTCGATGGCGTGGTGTTCGTGGCCGACAGCCGGCGCGAGGCGCTCGACGAGAACATCGACTCGATGAACGAGATGCTGAACAATCTTCGCCATCACGGGCTGGCCGAAGACCTGCCGGTGGTGATGCAGTACAACAAACAGGACCTGCCCACGGCGCTGCGGCCGGAACAGCTAGAGCCGCTGATGAACGTGCGCGGTTGGCCGAGTTTCGCCGCTACCGCGACCCTGGGCGAAGGTGTGATCGAAGCCGTGCGCGCCGTCGCCGGCATGGTCGCCGAACGCGCCGGCCGTAGCCAGTTGCCGAGCCTGGATGCGCCGGAGCCCGACGCCGGACCAGACGCGCCGCCGAAAAGCTGGCTCATTTCCTGCTATCGCTGCCAGACCATTTTAGAGGTGCCCGATGCCACCGTCGGTGCGATCTACACCTGCGGCGTGTGCGGCAGTACATTGGAAGTGAACGACGGCGAACGCGGCCTGACGCGGCCGCCGGCCGGCACCCGCCAATACGGCACCGGGCCACTGCCCGAACCGTCACCGGTTGGTGGTACTTCGACCTTGGGCCCGAACGCGCGCAACAGTGCAGGAAACAACGCTGGCGCTGGCAATCAGTTGTTTGGTGGCGCGCTGCCCGGCACTGGCGGCGATGAGAGCCGTTATGGCTTGCAATCACTGCCGACGCCGACGCCAGCCGGCACCGGGGCGCTGGGCGTGCGCCGCGGCGGTGGCACCGAAGAACTGGCGCAGGCGCAGTCTGGCTTGCAGCTCGACGGCTATCAGGTGTTGGCGGCGCTGGATGACAGCGTGCAGGGCCGCCGTATGCGCGTGCGCGAAATGGCCAACGGACGCACCCTGCGGGCGCTGACCCTGAACCCGACTTTGATCCGGCAGCCTGGTTATCGCGACAGTCTGGAACCGTACGTGCGCATGGCCGCCCCGATTAAGCACCCGAATGTGCTGCAGCTCGCCAGCCTGCGGCCGACCGGCGATGGTGCGGTCCTCGTGTCGATGGATCCGCCTGATCACGAACCGCTCGCGCACATCCTGGCCCGCCGGCGCGCGTTGGCGCCGCCGCATGCGATGGGTTTGTTACGGCAGGTGGCATTGGCGTTGGAAGAGGCCGCGCGGCATGGCGTGGTGCATGGCTGGCTGCGCCCAGAAGTGGTGCTGGTCAGTCCCGATGGCAACACCCTTGTCGATGAATTGTGCCTGCCGAAGAATCATCGCTTCTTGGTGCGCGAACTGGCCGGCGCCAGCGCCGCGACTGAGTACTACCTGGCGCCCGAGCACCTGAATGAGGAAGCGCGCAGCGATCTGCGCTCCGACATTTTCATGTTGGGCGCGCTGCTGTTTCGCATGATTACCGGCGAAGGTTTGGTCACCGGCTACAGCGCCCACGAAGCGCTGCATAAAGTGTTCGCCAACGGCGCCCGGCCGCTGCGCGCTACCCAGGCCGGTGTGTCGCGCGATCTAGACCTATTTTACCAGCGTTTGGTCGCGACCGAGCGCAAGGATCGCTTTCAGACCTACCGCGAATTGATCGACGCCCTGGATAAATTCGGCGGCGGTGCGAAACGGCAAACCCTGCGTCTGACCGGCTCGACCACGCAGCCGAGCACCGGCCGTTCGACCGGCCAACTGCCGCGGCGCGTCGGCACCGGGCAGCTCAGTTCTAGTACCGGCAGCTATGGCAGGGTGCGCTCGGGCGGCAATGTCGCCACCGTGGCCCGGCCGCAGCGGCGGCGCCATTCCAGCGGTGCGGCCGTGGTGGTCGCAGCGGTCGCGGTGTTGGTAATTGCCGCGCTGGGCCTGTTGTTCCTGATGAATCAAAATCCGGTCACTGCGCCAGGCATCGAGCCACGGCATGACGATCAGCGGCCGAAGCCCGCCGAAACGCCGACGCCACCAGCGAAGCCGGCCGTGGCCAAGGCCCCGGTCACGAATCCCGAGCACGAGCGGAAGTCGCCCGCGGCGGTACCCACTGTCCCGGCCAGTGTCCCGGCCACCGGCGCGACCAAGGCCACGAATGACGCCGTCGCCAAGGCGATTGATGCCCCGCCCGGCACGGAACTGCCGCTGACGCCGCTGCAACGTGCAGAAGTGCTGCATCAGATCGGCGATTTGGTGCTGGCCGAACAATACCAGGGCGCACTGGCCACCTGTGATCGCTTCCCGCTGGAAGAACGTTCCGCGCGGCAGAAATCTGTGATGGATTCGTACCTGGGCCGCAAACGTGAACTCGAAACCGCGGTCGCTGGCGACGGCGATTCGACGCAGCTGCGCTTGGCGCTGAATAAGGCGCAAAGCATCTGGGGCATGCCCGGCGATGTGGCCTGGGCGAAGGAATGGCAAGCGAGGTTGGATGCTCGGGCGCAGGTCGCTCCGGCATTGACGCATGATGGCGCGGTTCCGCCGGTGTTGCCCGTCCCGGTGCCGGTAGTCGCGCCGGTGGTCCCGGTCCCGGCCGTGGTCGAAGCGCCCGCGCCGGAGGCGCAGCTGAGCGATGCTGCCGCCAGCGCTGATGCGCGCTTGGATCAAGCACTGTTGCAGAATCAGCCGACGCTGATCCCGCATGCGATCGGTGGCATCGGAGACGACAGTGCCGACGGCAAGGCGCTGCGCCGCAAAGCCGACCTGTGGGCGAAACGCGCACCGTTCCTGAATCGGGCGGCAGCGGCGAAGACCGTGAAGTTGCGCATCGCCCATCCGACTACTGGCGAGCAGTGGGACGTCGCTAGTGCGGATGCCAATGGCATCGAAGCAACCTCGCCCTCTGGCGCTCGCTCAGGGCTTCCGTGGCAGCAGCTCGGAAGCAAAGATCTGGCCGGCGTCTATCAAGCCGCCGCGACCCTCGCCGACGTGACCGCCGAAGAACAAGCGATCGCGGCGGTGATGTCACTGCTTGGCGGTGACGGCGCGAATTTTGCGGTGCTCGCGCGCAAGGCGAAGCTCTCCGCCGAACCAGCGCTGGCGGCTGATCTTGATGCGCTGCTGACGCTACATCGCCGGCGTGACTCGGCCGAAGTCCTCGACCGGGCGCAGGCCGCGATCCGCTTGAATAACGCCAAGGCGCTCAGCGACGCGCTGGCCGAGATCAAGCGATTGGACCGCAGTGTGCAGGCCACGCTCGCACCACAGATCAACAGCATCGAAGCCGCACTGACGCGCATCCAAAGCAATCGCGCCGCGGTGCCGGCCGGCCGTGACGACGTCTCGTTCACCGCCACCGACGACCTCGCTTCCTTTCCGGAAAGCACCGGATCGTGGCAGGTCGACGTGAAAGAGGGCCGCGTCGTAAACCTCAGCGACCGCGCCAGCCTGCAGCGGCATGACCTGAGCAATGTCCACACTGCGACCGTCACCGTCATCGCGCAGCAGGCGAAAGGCGTGCTGTCGATCACCTTCCGTGACGTGCTGGTCGAATTCGATCTGGCCGCCGGCACCTACACTGTGAAGGGCAAAAACCCTGGAAAACCGCGACCATTCACGGTGTTGACCAAAACCCCGTTAAGCCTGTTCTTCGACAAGAAGGACGACAACAGCGTGCGCGTCACGATTGGCAACGGCGTCGAAGCGCAGGACGTCGCGGTCGCCGGCTTGGACGACAACCTCGCCATCGCCATCGACAATGGCGCCATCGCCATCGACGACGTGAAACTGATTCGCGACAAACCCGTTGAAGTGCAAAAGCCCGGCGCCAACGCGCCGGCCAATCCGAACGCTAACGGCAAGGCTTCGCCGGCGAACGCGGCGCTGTTGCGCCAGCAGGGCTGGGAAGTGCTCGGCGGCGCGTACCTGGACAGCCCCGCGGTGGTGTTGCCGCCCAGTCCCACGCAACCCAGCGGCATCGCCACCACGCGCAAAGACAACATCGTCGGCTATGACCTGACGGTGAAGGGCCAGGGCGTGCTGCGCGTGCAGTTGGGCAAGATGGACGACCGCGAGGCGAAGTGGCTGCAACTCGACGTGCCGTTGCTGGGTGATGTGAATCAGACCACGGATCTGACGGTGCGCTTCACCAACACCGCCCTAACCGTGTTCAACGCCAAGGGCGAAGTGGTCGGCAACGCCGCGATCACCGAGCCATTCACGCATCTGATGTTAATCGCACCGATGCAGGCGACGCTATCGGCGTTGCCGCGGCCGCGCTTTCAGTGAGCGCAACCGCGCTGGCAGCACGCTCGGTCACGCAACTGACCATTCCGCTTAAGCGTCGAACGCTAACGGGTGGGTTTTCATCACGGTCTCATCGCCACGCTGCGCCGCATTCTCCGACGTGAACCGCCGCCGCTACGCGGTAGGGAAACCACAGAGCCCCATGAACCAACCCGAACGCGCCAAGACCTTCGTCATCGACACCAACGTGCTGCTGCACAACCCCAACGCGATCTTCGCCTTCGCCGAACACCACGTGGTGATCCCGATGATCGTGCTGGAAGAACTCGACCGCTTTAAGACCGCCAACAACGAACTTGGCCAAAACGCGCGCGAAGTCGCACGCGGTCTTGATCGCCTGCGCGCCAAAGGCTCGCTGCGCGATGGCGTGGGCACGCCACAGGGCGGCATCGTGCAGGTGGTGCTGCGTTACGACGACCTGGTCGGCATGCTGCCGGGGGTCAACGACAACCGCATTCTTGGCTGCGCGCACATGCTCAAGCGCGAGGGCCACCACGTCATCTTCGTGTCGAAGGACATCAACGCGCGCATCAAGAGCGACGTCCTGGGCATCATCAGCGAAGACTTCAAAAATCAGAAGGTCAACGCTGACGAACTCTACACCGGCTGGGTCACGGTCGCGGTAGTCAGCAGTGTGTTAGATGGCCTGGAAAATCAGGTCAGCGTCGATCCCGTCGGCTTGATTCCTGAGGATCTGCTGCCGCTGAACCACAACCAATTTGCGGTCATCCGCGATCTGTCCGAAGACGAGCGCTATGTCCTGGCGATTTACGACGCCAACGACACCAAGCTGCATCTGCTCGCCGACGATGAATTGCCGGATCTGTTCAGCGTGACGCCAAGAAGTCCCGAACAGCGCATGGCCTTCGAGCTGCTGTTGGATGACAACATCAAGCTGGTCACGCTGGTCGGCCGCGCCGGGACCGGCAAGACCCTGCTCGCGCTGGCTTGTGGCTTGGCCAAAGTCATCCACGACGAGCGCTATAAAAAGCTGCTAGTCAGTCGCCCGATCATGCCGATGGGCCAGGACATTGGTTATCTGCCCGGCACCAAAGACGAAAAACTCGCGCACTGGATGGGTCCGATTTTCGACAATCTGCACTTCCTATTGGCCAGCGAAGAGCGCGATCCGGACGAAGTCATTAAGCGCCTGATCCAGGAAGAATCGATCACCCTCGAAGCACTCACCTACATCCGCGGTCGCTCGATCAGCAAGCAATTCGCGATCGTCGACGAAGCGCAAAACCTGACTCCCCACGAAATCAAAACCATCATCAGCCGCGCCGGCCAGGACACTAAGATCGTCCTCACCGGCGACCCCAACCAGATCGACAATCCCTACCTCGATTCCAACTCCAACGGCCTGACGTTTGTCGTCGAGCGCATGCGCGGCCAGCCCCTCGCCGGCCACGTCACGCTGACCAAATCCGAGCGCTCGGAGCTCGCCGGCATCGCCGCGTCGATCCTCTAGGCGCTCACTGTGTTCGCGGTGCTGGAGGCGCGTGGCGCTTCCAGCACGCGCCCCGCGCTTTCCCTCAGCCCGACCTACGCACGATGCGCCCCGCGAGCACCCATAGCTCAGCCGGATAGAGCAGCCGCCTTCTAAGCGGCAGGTCCCTGGTTCGAATCCAGGTGGGTGCGCCAAATCACATTTGTTAGGCGGGTTACAGATTTGATTAAGTAGACTGGGCCAGTTCTAACTGAGTAGGGAATGAAGTGAACAATCCGATTAGGCAGCATCATGTGCCAAAATTTTATCTAGACGGCTTTGTAGACAGCTCGGGATATGTGAATGTATTCGACCGCGTCCGGAAGGAATATCGTTCGACCGCCCCTAAGAATCTGAGTGTAATAAAAGATTACTATACTGTAAACAGCAAAAATGGAAAATCATATGAAGTCGAAACACAGCTTGCGAAATTAGAAGGCCACACGGCGCCAATTATTTCTAGCAGGCTGCGGAAATTCAACAAAAGCACCACCTATCCGTATAAGCTTGTGTAGGAGATGATATTATGCGTGGCAGCGACGTTCGTCAGACTTCCCTGTTCGTGATGGGAGATATGGAGTCGATGATTGCACCGGATGAGCCGTTGCGGCTTATTCGGCGGGTGTTGGACGAGATTCTTCGGCGGTTGGATGGTGATTTTGCGCAGCTGTATGCAGCGACAGGGCGGGGGTCGATTGCTCCAGAGCAATTGTTGCGGGCGCAGGTTTTAATGCTGATAGAGAGCATTCGCAGCGAGTGGCAGTTGATGAAACATATTCAGTATAATATGTTGTATCGGTGGTTTGTTGGCCTTGGGGCGACGGATGTCGTGTGGGACGTGACGGTGTTCACCAAGAATCGTTCGCGGTTGCTTGAGCATGATATCGCTCGCCGGGTGTTGATCGAAGCGGTGGCGATCGCGCGTGAGCAGGGGCTTATTTCAGATGAGCATCTGACAGTGGACGGTACCCATATTCAGGCTTGGGCGAGTCAGAAGAGCGTGCAGCCGAAGAATAAAAACGACGACGATCACAAGCCGCCGAGTGCCTCCCACGGTGGCCGCAATCCGTCGGTGGATTTCCGCGGCCAGGAACGCCGCAACGAAACACATGCCAGCTCAACCGATCCCGATGCGCGAATAGTGCGGAAATCATCAGGAGATGCGTCGCGTCTGGCGCACGCCGGGCATGCGCTGACCGAAAACCGTAATGGCCTCGTGGTTGATGCTGAACTCACTATCGCGACCGGCACTGCTGAACGCGACGCCGCGAAAACCATGCTCGTGCGGCGACGCGCGCCGCAGTCGCCGTGCACGCTGGGCGCCGATAAAGGGTACGCCGTCACTTCCTTTGCGGGAGCGTGCCGTGCGCTTTGCGTTACGCCGCATGTGGCGGCTAAAAAGACCGGCAACGCAGTTGACCGACGCACCACCCGCCACCCAACGCCGTTTCCTTAAGCAATTTCACGCCGCTTTCGCCGCGGATTTCTTAAACCGCCAACGCCCGAATTGAGAGAGGCATTGTCGTTTGCGACCGCGCCCTGGTCGTCGTACGGGTTGGCGGTCTTTGGCGA
>JBBROQ010000148.1:0-8204 GCA_038229115.1 Planctomycetota bacterium
CCGTGCTCATCGGCACCGTGTTGGCGGTGGTCGTGTTGCTGCTGTTTCTGCGCAATGTGCGTTTGACGTTAATCGCCGCGTTGGCAGTGCCGGCGGTGCTGGCCGCATCCGCGCTGAGTTTGTTTCTGCTGCACCAAAGTTTCAACATTATGACGCTGGGCGGGATAGCGGCCGCGGTGGGCCTGATCATCGATGATGCGATCGTGATGGTCGAACATCTGGTGCGACGTCTGCGCTCGGCCGAGGCCGCAGCGCCGGGGAATGCGCTGGACGCGTTCACCTTGTGCTCGGGTGTGGAATTCACGCGGCCGCTGGTGGGCTCGTCGCTATCGACGCTGATTATTTTCACCCCCTTGGCATTTTTATCTGGCGTCACCGGCGCGTTTTTTCAGGTGCTGTCGCTGACCATGGCGATCGCCCTGCTGATCTCGTTCGTGATCGCTTGGCTGGCGGTGCCGTTGTTGGCCTCGCGATGGTTGCGCTTGGCCGACACCGCGGTGGACGATGACGGTCCGCTGACGCGCCGGGTACACGGCTGGTATGCGACGCTGTTGCGGCCGCTGTTGCTCCGGCCGTGGCTGTTGCTGCCACTGCTGCTGCCATTGCTGCTGTTGGGATGGTGCAGTTGGCGCGCGGTGGGCAGCGGCTTCATGCCGAAAATGGACGAGGGCGGTTTCGTGCTCGACTATCGGGCTCCACCGGGGACGTCGTTAGCGGTCACCGACCAACAAGTGCGCCGCGTCGAGGCAGTATTGCGGGCGACTGCGGCGGTGGCGACCTGGTCGCGGCGCACCGGACTGCAACTGGGCGGCGGTCTGACCGAGGCCAACGAAGGCGATCTCTTCATCCGTCTCAAAGACGGTCCGCGACCACCGATCGAAGACGTTATGAGCGACGTCCGCCAGCGCGCCGCGGTGGCCGCGCCCGAGTTGGAATTGGGCACCGCGCAATTGCTGGAAGACATTATTGGCGACCTGACGGGTAACGCGAATCCGATCGAATTAGAACTCAGCGGCGGCGACGAAACGACGCTGCGCACCGCGGCCCGGGGGGCGGCGACGGCGTTGGCCGCAATTCCGGGCGTGGTCGAAGTCCGCGATGGTCTGAAGCCCGCCGGCGACGCGGTCGAACTGCACGTCGATCACGATCGCGCTGCATTGGTCGGCTTAAGCGCCGAGCTGATTGCCGCACAGGTTGCGGTCGCGCTGGATGGCGCGGTCGTGACCACGGTGCCGCGCGAACGCGACACCGTCGCCATCCGCTTGGTCGATAACCGCCGTCAAGCTGCAACGGTACCGATGCTGTCGGCGCTGCCCCTGCGCGCGCCCGATGGCCGTCTGACCACGCTGGGCGTGGTGGCACAGCCGCGCATCGTTTCTGGCGTACCGCAAATTACCCGGGCGGAATTGCGTCGTGCGATCTTCGTCACCGCCCGCATCGAGGGCCGTGATCTGGGCTCGACGGTGCGCGACGTGCGCGCCGCGATTGCCGCCCCGGGCCTCTTACCCGCGGTCATCACGGTCACGCTGGGCGGTCTGGCCGAACAACAGCGTAGCGCCTTTGAAGGCATGGCGGTGGTGCTGGCCGCAGGCCTGCTGCTCGAATTCCTGTTATTGGTATTTTTGTTCGAGCGGCTGCGGATCGCGGCGGTCTTACTGATCACCACCGTGCTGGCGCTGATCGGGGCCTGGATCGGGCTGTGGCTAACCAACGTCGAAATCGGGATCACCGCCTTGATGGGCATGACCATGGTGGTCGGCATCGTCACCGAGGCCGGGATCTTGCTGCTGTGCGAATACACCGCGCTTGCGCATCTGCCCGAACCGCAGCGCCTGCTGACCGCCGGAATCAACCGCATGCGGCCAATCGCCATGACCACGCTGGCCGCGATTCTGGCGCTGCTGCCGTTGGCCATCGGGCTAGGCGCCGGGGCCGACATGCAGCGCCCACTGGCTGTCGCGGTGATTGGCGGCCTAGCACTGCAATTACCTCTGGTGTTAGTGGTCTTGCCCTTGGGTTTGGCATTAACACTACCCCGTGACGCCCAACTGACGCGCCCCAACCTACCCAAAACACCGGCGAATACGGCTCATTTGTAAGCGTTCAGCCGTCTACGATCACGATGTGCAGAGTGTTCGGCTCATGCTTCCGGGCGGATCACCAACGGCACGACAATCAGGATCACGCCGATCAGCAGCAGCCACAGCGTGCTGCTGACGAAGTATGGATAGACGCACAGCAGCACGCCGGCGATCAACGGAATCGGGCGGCCCTGCTTCTTGCCGTAGATGAAATAGCCGAAACCGAATGCGCCGGCGACCACGTTCACCAGCAGCCAGAGTTCGGTGCTCATGGTTGGCGGTTTCGGCGGCGCGAGGGAAGTTGACGTGGCGGTGACATCTGGTGCTTAGCGCCGGTTGCCGACCTGAATCAAATACTGCTCTTCCCATCGGCAGGCCGTGCAGCGCATCAGGCCGAGTTTAGGCAGCCGGCGGTTGGCCTTCATACCGGCGGCGCTGACCAGGATGCCGGGGATGATCGCCAGCCAAATGCTGAAAATGTGCAGCACAAATATTTGCACCACCGTCGAGGTGATACCGACGCCGATGGCGGCCAGAACGATCATCGCCTGACGGAATTTCTCTTTCCTGGTCTTGCTGAATTTTAGCGGCTTTTTGACACTTTTTCCGCAACGCGGACAAGCCTTCGGCAAGTTCGAGAACAGCTCCGCACCGCTGTCCGCGCTGGTCGCAGGGCCGGCGTTGATCGCGGTTTGCGGTGGGCGATAGGGATCATTCATGGCGACTGCTCCCTGTATGCGGATTGAGCGCGACGAACACCGCCTTGTTAGCGCGCATCACGAAATGCCTTCCACGCCGCGCGGTGCAATTCAGCCAGGTCACGCGCCTGTTCGGCGAGCATGAACGCCTGCGCTTCGGCTTCCTCGGCGACGCGGCGGATGTGCGCAGCGACGTCAACACCCAGCAACGTGAGGCCGTCGGCGTGATAGCGCGCCAGCAAATGTCCCCACAGACGGAAGGCGCGCAGGGCGTCGCCGTCGTCGAGCGTGGTCGGGTCGATGGATTCGCGCGTGTAACAGCGGCTGCGCACCAAATAGCGCCCGCCGGCTCCGCGCAGGACGATCTGGAATGGGTCGCCACCCATGGTCACGCACAGGTCCGCGCGACCGGCGACCGCCGGCGGAAACGGCGTGACGGCCAGGACTCGCGCCAGCGTGCTCGGCAGGCGTTCTTTGAGTTCGATGATGCGCAGTTGCGCGTGCCGTGGCGCATAGCGTTCGCATAGCAGCGCCAACCAACGTCGCCGGCCCAGCGAGGCGAGGCCGCTGGGCACCACTCTGCGCGCCAGATCCAGTAGCTCGAACGCTGGGCGTTTAGCGGTACCCAGGCCCGGGGGCTCGTGGTCAAACTGGCGCTGCAACAGCGGCATCAGCGCGGCTTTTGCGGCGGGGTCGGCGGCGCATTCCTGGCCCAGGCGCAAATGCTGACCGTCGCTCAGGCGCTCAATGTACCCGTCGCGCTTGGCGTCGTCTTGATCCTCGTCGAGCTGCCGTTGCAGGACGGTCGGCAGGCCATCGCGATCGATCCGCGCCCACGATCGTTCGTCCGTGTTCCACTGCCGCAGTACGCGCGTGTAGTCGGCGAGGCCGGCGGCGATGAGCTCGGCGAACGGCTTGCGCTTGAGCGTCGGACGCACCAACGCGATCCCCGCCAACAGCCGCAGCCAATCCCACCGCCATGGCGCCGGATATTCATCGTCGGCGTCGCTGAGGTCATAGGTGACCGCCTGCCCGCCGTCGCGCTTCACCGCGCCGACCCGCAGCGTGCACATATTTTGATGATGCGGATCGCCGTTGGCCCACACCCACGCGCCGCCGGTGCCGACCTGCGCGGTCAACCACCACGCGCTTAAACTGAGGCTGCCGCGATAGAACGCGAACGGGTCGCCGGCCATCTTTTTGGTGCGCGTGCGCGCGGCCTGCGCGTCGATGCCGGCAAGGGCGGTAAGCTCGGGACGCACGATGGCGTCAACCAGTTCGGCAGGCTTCATACGTACATGCTGCGGCGGGCGCGGTTGACGCCACTGGCGCGGGCGGCGGCGGCCACGTTTGGCGACAGGTGTGGCGGCGTTGCAAAATGCACGGTAAACACCGCTGTTTGACGTTTCTGCCGCCGGCGTGCATGATGACGCCCGGTCTTGACCACAAGGTCATAGCCACCATATACCTGCCCCGCGGTCAGGCCCGGCATGCGCCGGATCAACCGCAAAAGGATCTGCATGGGACGTTCACTGGTCATCGTCGAATCGCCTGCGAAGGCCAAGACGATCAACAAATACCTGGGCAAAGACTTCATCGTGAAGTCCAGCTACGGCCACATCCGCGACCTGCCGACCGGCGCGGAAAGCGAAACCGCTGAGGACGTCAAAAAGCCAGTGAAGAAGGCGGCGGCGAAGAAAGCCACCGCGACCGAAAAGATCGTGCGCGCCAAAGCCGCATTAGTGCGGCGCATGGGCGTCGACCCCGAACACGGTTGGGCGGCGCAGTACGAAATCCTGCCCGGCAAACAAAAGGTTCTGAACGAGCTGAAGGAATACGCCGCTGACGCCGACACCATCTATCTAGCCAGCGACTTGGACCGCGAGGGAGAAGCCATCGCGTGGCACTTGCAGGAAGCCATCGGCGGCGACCCCAAACGCTACAAGCGCGTGGTGTTTTCCGAGATCACCAAGACCGCGATTCAGGCCGCGTTCGCCAATCCCGGGCAGGTCAACACGCACCGCGTGAATGCACAGCAAGCGCGGCGGTTTTTGGACCGCGTGGTCGGCTTCATGGTTTCGCCGTTGCTGTGGGCGAAGATCGCGCGCGGGCTTTCTGCGGGTCGCGTGCAGTCAGTCGCGGTGCGCCTGATCGTTGAACGCGAACACGAAATCCGCGCGTTTGTGCCGGAAGAATATTGGGAACTGCACGCCGATCTGAACACCGGCGCGAAGGCCATACGCGCGCAGGTCGTTCGTGCCGACGGCCAGACGTTTAAGCCAACCCGCCAAGCGCACATCGACACCGCGCTCGCCGCTCTCAAAGGCGCGGTTTACACCGTCAGTAATCGCGAAGACAAACCGGCCCGATCATTCCCAAGCGCGCCGTTCATCACCTCGACCTTGCAGGCTGCCGCGTCGGTGCGCCTCGGGTTTTCGGTGAAGAAAACCATGACCCTGGCGCAGCGCCTGTACGAGGCCGGCCACATCACCTACATGCGTACCGACTCGACCAATCTGAGCGCTGACGCGGTGACGGCGTGCCGGGCGTTGGTTGGCGCGCAGTTCGGCGCGCGCTATGTGCCCGAAAAACCGCTGGTTTATGCGCCGAAAGCCGGCGCGCAGGAAGCGCACGAAGCGGTGCGCCCCACGGATGTCGAGGTGCGCGCGGATGCGCTGACGCTCGAAAATGACGAAGCGCGTCTGTACGAATTGATCTGGCGCCAGTTCGTCGCCTGTCAGATGCCGCCGGCAGAATTCGATACCACCGCGATCACCATCACTGCCAACCGGCATGAGCTCAGCGCGCGCGGCCGCGTGTTGCGCTTCGATGGTTATCAGCGCGTACAACCGCCGGCGAAGCAGGATGACGTAGTGCTGCCGACCATGACGGTCGGCGATAAACTCGCGCTCGAAAAACTCGATCCGACACAGCATTTCACCAAGCCGCCCGCGCGGTTCAGCGAAGCGATGCTGGTGAAAGAAATGGAAAAGCGCGGCATCGGCCGCCCCAGTACCTACGCCGCGATTATTTCCACGGTCCAGGAACGCGGCTATGTACGCCTGACTAACCGGCGTTTTTACGCGGAAAAACTCGGCGATATCGTCACCAGTCGACTCAGTGATGCGTTTCCCGATCTAATGGATTACGGCTTCACCGCCGGCATGGAGGAACGCCTCGACCAGATCGCCGAAGCCAAGGCCGACTGGAAGCATGAGCTCGACGAATTCTATGTTGGTTTCACCGCCAAGTTGAGCGCCGCCGGCCAAGCGATGCGCCCAAACACACCGGTGACGACCGCCATCATCTGCCCGAAATGTGGCAAACATCCCCTCGCGATTCGCACGGCAAAGACCGGTGTGTTCCTGAGCTGCACCGGTTACAGCCTCGACAAAAAAGATCCGCTGTACTGCAACCATACGGTGAACTTGGTTTCCGGTGATGAAGCCGAGACGGTGAAGACCGGTGCCGACACCGGCGAAGACGAAGACGCCGAAGGCGACGCCGGCGCGCTGATGACCAAGAAGCGCTGTCCGATCTGTGCCACCGCAATGGACGCGTGGCTGGTCGACAAAGAGCGCAAACTGCACATCTGCGGCAACAGCCCGGACTGCCTCGGCAACGTGGTGGAACTCGGCCAATTCAAGCTCAAGGGCTATGACGGCCCGTCGCTGGAATGCGATAAATGCGGCAAGCAGATGCAGCTGAAGACCGGACGTTTCGGCAAATATTTCGGCTGCACCGGCTACCCGGAATGCAGCAACACGCGCAAGCTGCTGCGCAGCGGCCAAGCCGCACCGCCGAAAGTTCCGGCAATCCCGATGCCCGAATTGAAGTGCGAGAAGGGCGGCCATTTTGTCCTACGCGACGGCGCCGCCGGCATCTTCCTGGCCAGCAGCGAATATCCCCGGGTCCGCGAAACCCGCCCGCCACAAGTCGCCGACCTGCAACGCCACCGCACCGAAGTTGATCCGAAATACGCCTACTTAGCCGACGGCCCCGCCACCGATCCCGCCGGCAACCCAGTGCTAATCCGCTTCGCCCGCAAAACCCACGAGCAGTACCTTTCCAGCGACAAAGACGGCGAAAGTACCGGCTGGACCGCACATTTCGAAAACGGCAAATGGGTCGTGAAAGTCGCCGAAGCCAAAGGCGCAGCCAAAGAAAGCGACAGCGGCGTGCGCAAAGCGCGCAGCAAGAAGTGACGGCGCGCCGAGCGTAAAAGTCCGCATCGGTCGCAGACGCGACACAGTGCGGGTCCAGGGCCGGCGAGGCCCTGGTGGGGCGTAGCGGGGCGAAGCCCTGCGAACAGCAATCCCCCAAGCGAGCCTGCGCGAGCGAGCGGGGACGGGACTTGGCGGCGCGCAGCGACGCTAGCGGCGCAGCCGCGTACGACCCAGTCCGGAGAGCGCCAAAGGCGCGCCCGCGCGCAGCGCGGATAGGACTGGGGCGCAAGGCCCGCTTTAGAAAGACCAGCCGCCTTGCAGGACGATCTGCCGGCCAATCGCGCTAGACGTCTGATCCTCAAGCGAACTCGGCACCCGCAGCGCCGCCGCATCGGCGCGAATCGTCTCATAATGATTGCTGTCGAACACATCCAGCACGCTCAGACGAATGAAGCGATAGTCGGAAGTGCTGCCGCCAAAGGTCAAACCTACGCTAAAATCCATGCAGGCGTACGACGGTACGGTCTGCACCGCGATCGGACCGCCGTCGTTAAAGAAGCTGTTGCCGAAACTGAACTGCTTTCGCGACGCGACCCAGCGCCCGGCAAGGCCGCCGAAATAGAGTCCGCGTTCATAGGTAAGCCCAAGATTCACCTTCACCGGCGGCGGTCCGTTGACGTCCTTCGGTAGGGTTTGATCGAAGGCGAAGATGCGTTTGCCAAACGCGTCGTCGAAGCCCGCGCTCATATAGCGAATGCCGTGCTGATAGCGGTAATACTGCGCGGTGGTGTTGCCCCACACGGTGATCGGGGTGTCGTCGATCGCGCAACGAGCGGAAGCTTCGGCACCCAAAACCGTGGCCGGATTGTCGAGGTTGGTGTAGGCGAAAAACGGCCCGGGCGGTCGGGTCAGATCAGGGCCCGAGGCTAACCACGATTGGTAGTTCGTGGCCATGGTGCTGGCATCCAACGGCAGCAACCACACCTGCTGATTCGAACGATTGAAGAACGTACCAAGCGCGACATTGCTACCGGTGGTCGGACGCATTTGCCACGCCAGTTCCAGCGCGTTGATGGTTTCGACGCTGAGGTTCGCATCGCTTTTAAAATAATATTCGCTGAGGTAACTTTCGATCGGCGACGGCAGGCGATAGCCGCTGGAATAACTCAGCAGCACGAACTGATCGTCGTCCGGTTTCCAGTTGATGGCGGCGCGCGGACTGGCGTGCAGACCGGTACGGCTGTGATCATCGACGCGCG
>JBBROQ010000149.1:0-8124 GCA_038229115.1 Planctomycetota bacterium
AATTTCCGCAAACTCCTGCGGAGATTTTCTGCGCTCTGGGCGATTATCGCCTTCTACGCGATCAGAATTCGCTGCCGCTTGAGATTTCAGACATCGCAGCATCAGCTCACAGCTGCGTGACGGGTTATGCAGGGTCGACTCTCGGCCCACAGGTTGGCAGTGATCAATTGCCGGCGCCGACGGATGATCCGTTTCGGGATGTGTAGAGATGAGGATTAGCGCATTTGTATAAACGATTATTGTCCCGGGTTGGGTATGCCACGTCACCTATTGGGGCGTGCGCACGTTCGACAATCGTTGGTGCGATAATAGCCGGGATTTCTTTGCGCAAAAACGCTATTTGCCGTTGTTGCGGCGGACGAATGTGCAGCGCACGTTGTCGCAGCAACAACGGCGGCAGGTGGAAATGGTGGCGGGGCGTTTACGCGCTCTGATTCCGCCGCAGCCTCCGTGCTTGAATCATGGCGATTCGTGGGCGGGCAATCGGGCGCGCGCGCCAGATGGACGGCCGGCGCTGATTGATCCGTTCATCCATTACGGCTGGGCCGAAATGGATCTGCACAATTGTTTGATGTATGGCGGTTTTCCGCCGCGATTTTTTGACGCGTATAGCGAAAGCCATCCGTTGGAACCGGGCTGGCGCGAGCGCATTCCGGTGTTGTTCATTCCGCATTTGTTGGCGTTGGTCGATTATCAGATCGAACTGGCGGAAGTGATGCCGTGGTTGGCGCGGTTGCTGAACCGTTTTGCGGGCTGAAGCGCAGGCCGCGGCCAACAAAAAACCCTCGGTAAAAACCGAGGGTTTGGTGTGGTGCCCGGGAGAGGACTCGAACCTCCACGCTTTTGAGGGCGCTAGGACCTGAACCTAGTGCGTCTGCCAATTCCGCCACCCGGGCGGGTGGAGGGCGGAAAATAGAGGGGCGAACCAGGAGCGCAAGCCTCTGCCCGCGACCTGTGCGCCTGCTTCGTGAAAAAAGTGCGACGTGCGGAAATGTCCATGGGCTTGGCGGGCGTGATGGCCGGCGCACACTGCGTTCGTGGGCTATCGACCGTCGCCAATACTGATCGAGGCGGGAATCAAAGGCCTGACCGCAACGCTGCGTTTTCATCGCTTCGGCAGCGACCATTTGCGCGCCGCAGTGCGCGCGAGTCCGACCGGCACGGCGGTGTTTTGCTGCTGGCATCAAAGTTTGTTGACGATGTTGGGGCCGCACCGCAGTTTTCGCGTCGCGGTGCTGGCGAGCCTGTCGAAAGACGGCGAAATTATGACCAGCTATCTGCGCAAGATCGGTTTCCGCGTCGCGCGCGGGTCGAGTTCGCGCGGCGGCGCCGGGGGCGTCAAAGGCTTGATCGAGGCGCTGCATGAAGGGTGGTTGGTGGTGCTGACGGTCGATGGCCCGCGCGGGCCGTTTAAGCAGGTGAAAGAAGGCGCGCTGGAATTGGGCCGGCGGTTGGGCGTGCCGGTGATTCCGGTGGCGGCGCGGGCGACGCGCGAGCTGACCTTCAAGCGCAGTTGGGATCGTTTCCGCGTGCCGGTGCCGCTGTCGCATGTGGCGCTGATGTATGGCGAGGCGCTGTGGTTTCGCGGCGGTGAGGTGCCGGATGCCGAGCGCGCGGCGGATCGGCTGCGCTTGGCCAATGCGATCCACGCGTTGGAAGCGCGCGCGAGCGTGTTGACCGGGCGGCCGCCGAACTGACTCAGCGCCTGCGCGCGGCGTCAGCCTTCGCGTTTCGCCGAGGTTTGCATGTCGTACAGCAGATCGAGCGCCTGCCGCGGAGACAGTTCATCCAGCGACATCGCTTTTAATTGTTGCAGCGTCGCGCTTTCTTGCGCTTGGAAGAGCGTGAGCTGCACCGCGGCTGCCGGAGTTGTGCTGCTGTTATTGGGGCCGCTGGCGCCGCGCGCGGCCGGGCGCTCGCGCTCGCTCAGGCTGATGTTGAGCTGTTCGAGCGTGGCCAGCACTTCGCGTGCGCGGGTGATGACCGGGCGCGGCACGCCGGCTAAACGCGCGACGTGGATGCCGTAACTTTTGGTCGCGGCGCCGGCGGCGATGCGATGCAGGAACACCACGTCGTCGTCTTGTTCAGCGACCGCGACGGTCAGATTGGCGATGCCGGGACGATCGCCGGCAAGGTCGGTTAGCTCGTGATAATGCGTGGCGAACAGCGCGCGGCAGCCGGTGCGGTCGTGCAGATATTCGCAGATCGCCCAGGCCAAACTGACGCCGTCGAAGGTCGAGGTGCCGCGGCCGACTTCGTCCAATATTACCAGACTGCGGCGCGTGGCGTGATTCAGGATCGCTGCGGTTTCGGCCATCTCGACCATGAAAGTTGAGAGATTGCGCGCGAGTTCGTCACCGGCGCCGACGCGGGTGAACACGCGATCGACCACGCCCAAACGCAGACTGGCGGCGGGTACAAAACTGCCGGCCTGGGCCAGGATCACGGCGAGCGCGACCTGTCGGATGTAGGTCGATTTGCCGGCCATGTTCGGGCCGGTGATGACGGCCAAACGGGGATTCGTTGCGGCATCGGCATCAAGCTGGCAGTCGTTGGCGACGAAGGCGTCGCGGCCGATGGCGGCCTCGACCACCGGATGGCGCGCTTGGCGCAGGTCGAGCGCGTGGCTGTCATCTAGCGCTGGTCGGCACCAATCGTTCGCGCGCGCCAATTCAGCTAAGCTCGCGATCACGTCGATGGTGGCCAGGGCCGTGGCACAGCGTTGCAGGCCGTCGGTGGCGGTTTCGGCGCGGGTGCGCAGCGCGGTAAACAGCGTCAATTCACGCGCGCGGATGCGCTCTTCTGCGCCCAGCGCGCGGTCTTCGTATTCCTTCAATTCGGGCGTGATGTAGCGCTCGGCGCCGACCAAGGTTTGTTTGCGGATGAAGTGCGCCGGGACTTTGTCGCCGTTGGTTTTCGAGATCTCGATGTAGTAGCCGAACACGCGATTGTAGCCGACTTTGAGTTTGCTTAGGCCGCAGCGCGCGGCCTCGCGGCCTTGATAATCCGCAAGCCACGCGCCGGCGTCGCTGCGCAACGTGCGTAGCTCGTCCAGCTCGCTGTCGACGCCGACGCGGACCATGCCGCCTTCGCCAGTGAGCAGTGGCGGATCGTCGACCAGCGTGGTGCGGATGGCGCGGGCGAGCTCGGTGTCGGGGGTTAGCGCGGTCGCGGCTTCGCTGAGCAAGATCGGTAAGGACATGCGCTCCAATTGCGCGCGAACTGTGTTCGCGGCGGCCAAACTGCGGGCGAGATGCACCAGATCGCGCGCGTTGCAGCGCCCGGTTGCGACGCGCGCCAGCAGGCGTTCGAGATCGTAGACCTCGTTCAGTGCGTCGCGGAGTTCACCGCGCGTGGCGTCGTCGGCGACCAGCGCGGTGAGCGCTTCGTGGCGCGCGTCGATCGCGCTGACGCTGGCCAATGGGCGGCTGAGCCAGTCGGCGAGCAAGCGTGCGCCAGGTGCAGTGCGGGTGCGGTCGATCGCGGCCAAAACGGTGCCGGCACGGCTGCCATCGCGGCTGTTGCGCGTCAGGTCTAAATTCCGTCGGCAGGTCGCGTCCAACACCATGAACTCGCCGTGATGCAGGCGCTGAATGCGGCGCACATGCGCGAGGCCGCCGTTGTTGTCGTCTCGCTGTGCCTGCACTTAGCCTTCGGCATAGCGCAGTGCGGCGGCCGCGGCGGCGGCGAGGTGATCCTCGCCGGGCGCGATACCGAAGCCGTCGAGGTTGGCGACGCGCAGTCGCTGTCCAAGCCAGCGCCGCGCGTCGGCGCCTTTCCACGCATACGGCGGTAGTGACGACACCGTCGGCGCGCTGACCGGTGTGCATAACTGCGCGAGCACGGCTGGCGTGTCGGGGTGATGGCGCAGCACTTCGGGCAGCAGCAATTCGGCCGGGCGCAGGCGCGCGAGCGCGTGCGTGAGGGCTGCGACGGTGAGTGCGTCTTCGACTTGGAAGCGGCCGGTGGACACATCCAACGCGGCGATGCCGATCGGGCCGTCACTGACGTCCAACGCGGTGCAGGCGACCAGGACGTTGGCACTGGCGGCGTCGAGGACGTCTTCGTCGATCAGCGTGCCGGGCGTGATGACGCGCGTCAGGCCGCGTTTTACCAGGCCTTTGGCGTCTTTGGGATCTTCGAGCTGATCCATGATTGCCACGCGCTTGCCGGCGGCGAGCAGCTTTGGCAGATGTCCGGCGAGGCTGTGGTGTGGCACGCCGGCCATCGCGATAGGTTGCTCGGCGTCTTTGTTGCGGCTGGTCAGGGCAACGCCGGCGATCCGCGACAGCTCGACGGCATCGTCGAGGAAGCACTCGTAGAAATCGCCCATGCGCATCAGCAGCAGGCAGTCCGGACGCTCGGCCTTCACCTCCAGATACTGCCGCATCATCGGCGTATCGAGCGGTGAGGGGGGACGCGTCATGGCGGGCACATCAGGGGAAGTGGTGGGCGAAACGTGCCGCAGCGAAAATGTTGGCAGGAAGGCGGCTCGTTCGAGATCGCGTTTTTTCGCGGTTTTTTATCGAGCCGTTTAGCGCGTCGTTTAGCGGGGGAGCGCGACGTCCTCGACCGTGATGACCGGTGCGGGGGCGCCATCGACGGCGCTGCGTTCGCCGCGCACGCCGACCCAGCGCCAGTAGAACTCGGACAGCTGCACGCTGGCGCCGGCTTTTTCTTTCAGCAGCGCGACCAAGTTCCCGCTGCCGTCGACCAACACCTGCGTGACGCCGAACGCGGCGAGATTGTCGGGCGCTTGGTTGACGAAGCCCTGCGCGGCGAATGCGCCGCTAGCGGCGAGTTTTTCCGGTGCTGCGGCAGTTCCGGTGGCGACGTCCGCCGGCTTCGGCAGTTCCAATCCTGGCGGCAACGGCAGCGCTTCCTTGGTCACCGGTTTGCCGCTGGCGGCGACCACCTGATCGGCGGCGGTGGCAACTTTGGCGACGCTGTCGCGGATGCGTTTGGCGCTCATGCGCACGTCGACCGAGGCGTGGTCGTTGACCACTTGGTCAAGCTGCGCGAGCAGCGGTTTCCAATCGATCGCGACCGCGGCGTGCGCGTCAGCTTGGACTTTTTTCAGGCCGTCGGCGTAGCTGCCCTGAGCGATCTGCCACAGACGTTCGGCATCGCTGGCGCGGCCGGATTGCTGTTCGAGCGCGGTTGAATCCGGCAGTTTCAGCAGGCTTTTTTTCACATAGGCGACGGCGTTCGGGATGTACACCGGATGCCATTGGCCGATCGCTGGGCCTTTGTCTTCGATCACTTCGCCTAGCTGCAATTCGGCGACGATCTGGCTTTTCAGGGTTGAGTCATCGCGCGCGCGCGACTTGTCGACTTTCACGCGCCAGCGCTTGCCGCCATCGATCGGCTCGACCACTTTGTCATGGATCCAGGCGCGGCCTTCGCGCGGAAAACGGATCGTATACCAATCGGCGACGCCATGCGCGGTGCCGATGATTTCGACCGGCGCGCCGGCTTCCAACATGCACGCGACTTTGGCATTCAGAGAGGGGCCGTAGCGCACGTTGCCTTTGCTGGCCATGGTAGCGGAAACTGCGCTACCGGCGGCGAGCGTGGCCGCGTCGTTTGCGCCCGGAGTCGCGCCAGCGTCGGCCGCCGACAACAGCGTCGAAGCGGAAAAAACCGTGAGAATGCTTATGCTGACGAGGGCGAGACGCATGGGAGCCTCCTGAAGTGCTGATGCTGGACGAGTGGTGCGAACACTAGAGGTCGTGCGCAGCCTGCCAACCCCGCACGGAACGTTGCCCCACGCGCATGTCCGCTACCGTGCGCGCCCGGAGAAACCGCATGGTTCTTGACCGTCTGCGTCGTCACGCTGGTGCTAAGGATCCGAAAAAGATCCCCGACGGCCTGTGGGTGAAATGCCCGAGTTGCACCAAGACCGTGTTTAAGCGTCTGGTCGAAGAACGCATGGACACTTGCCCGGAGTGTAATCACCACTTCCCGATGGGCGGGGCCAAACGCATCGCGTCGCTGATTGATGACGGCACTTGGACCGAATGGGACGCGAATTTGGTCTCCGGCGATCCGCTTGGTTTTGTCGATTCAAAACCGTATCCGGAACGCATCGCGCAGCAGCAGGCCAAGACTGGTTTGAAGGACGCGGTGCAATGCGGCACTGGCAAAATGAACAGCCTCGCCATGGGCTTGGGCGTGATGGAATTCGCGTTCAACGGTGGCTCGATGGGTTCGGTGGTGGGCGAGAAACTCACGCGCATGGTCGAGCGCTCGACCAGTGCGCGCATGCCGGCGGTGATCGTGTCGGCGTCCGGCGGCGCGCGCATGCAGGAAGGCGTGCTGTCGCTGATGCAGATGGCGAAAACCAGCGCTGCGTTGGCGCGCCACGCCGAAGCGCGGCTGCCGTTTATTTCGGTGCTGACCGATCCGACCATGGCCGGGGTGATGGCGAGTTTCGCCAGTTTGGGCGACGTGATTATCGCCGAGCCCAAGGCGCGCATCGGTTTCACCGGCGCACGCGTGATTCAGGAAACCATTAAGCAGGAACTGCCGGAAGGTTTCCAAACCAGCGAATTTCTGATGCAGCACGGACAGTTGGATTTGATCGTCGCGCGGCAGGAATTGAAAGCCGAGCTGTCGCGCATTCTGGTGTATCTGACCGCCAGCATCGCGGGTTGAGCGTGGCCGCAGCGGGTGGCGCAGAAGTCGGCAACGCGGTCGCCGCCGCGCGCGCGGTATTACGCGCGGCGCAGGCGGTGTGTTTCGATGTCGATTCGACGGTGTGCACCGAGGAAGGCATTGACGTGCTGGCGGCGTTTGCCGGTGTTGGTGAACAGGTCAGCGCTCTGACGCGCACCGCGATGAACGGCAACGTGCGCTTTGAAGACGCGCTGGCGCAGCGCTTGGCGTTGATCCGACCGAGCGCGGAACTGCTGACGCGCTGCCTGCGCGCGCATCCGCCGCAGCTGTCGCCGGGCATCGCGGGGCTGATGGAAAAACTGCGCGCGCGCGGCGCGACGGTGTGGCTGATTTCGGGCGGCTTTCGGCAGATGATCGCGCCGGCTGCGCGGCAGTTGGGCATCAACGACGAGCACATCATCGCCAACGTCCTGCGCTTTGCGGACGACGGCAGTTTCGTGGACTTTGATCCGTCGGTGCCGACCGCGCGCAGCGGCGGCAAGGCGTTGGCGTTGGCGCAGCTGCGCGCGCAGTTTGGTTACGCGCAGTTGGTGATGATCGGCGACGGCGTTACCGATATGGAAGCGCGGCCGCCGGCGGATGCGTTCATTGGCTATGGCGGCGTGGTGGTGCGCGAGAAAGTCAAAGCCGGCGCCGATTGGTTTGTGACGGATTTTACCGAGCTATTACGCGCACTGGACGACTGACGTGGCCGCAGCGACGACACAGCATTGGCTGATGAAATCCGAACCCGACGTGTTCGGCATCGCGCATCTGCGTGCCCAAGGCACCGCGCCGTGGGACGGCGTCCGCAATTATCAGGCGCGCAATTTTATGCGCGCGATGCGCGTGGGCGACCGCGTGCTGTTCTATCACAGCAACGCCAAGCCCAGCGGCGTCGCCGGCCTCGCCACGGTCGCGCGCATCGCCTATCCCGACCACACCAGTTGGGATTCCGCCAACGACCATTTCGATCCGGGCAGCACGCCGGAGCAGCCGCGTTGGTCGATGGTCGACGTGACCTTCGTGCGCGCGTTCGCGCGGGTGCTGGCCCTGGATGAACTGCGTCAGGTGCCGGCGCTTTCGGGGATGATGTTGTTTAATCGTTCGCGTTTGTCGGTGCAGCCGGTCGAGCGGAAGCATTTCGATCTGATCGTGAAATTGGCTGAAAAAGCCTAAAAAATCAGCGCGATTGAAATAGGGCGTTTACGGACCCATGCCGCAGCTAGGCTGGGCGCATGCCGCCAGATGCTCAAGATTCTCTGTCTGATGCGACTGCCGATCCCGGCACCTGGCACCACGGCCGCGGCACCGCGCTGAACCCGCAGAACCGTTTTGAGCGCACCCGCACCGAGCGTGATCCGGACGATCCCGACCAATGGCATCCGGATGAACTCAGCGCGCCGAGCACCACGTTTCTGCCCGACGCGACGCAGTCGATCATCACCTACAACCAATCGCCGGACA
>JBBROQ010000150.1:0-8098 GCA_038229115.1 Planctomycetota bacterium
CGAATCATCCGCAGGAAACAGCTCGTTCGGCAGATCGCGATCAATCGCCGAGCCATAGGCCGCGCGCAGATTGGCGCGCGTGAACACCGTCGCGGTCGGGCCGCTGGCGACGACATGGCGATCCAACAACAACAACTGCGAACACCACCGCCGCGCCGCCGCCAGATCGTGCAGCACCGCGACGATCAACCGATCACGGCCCTGCAGGCCGCTCAGGCGCTGCATCAGGTCGTGTGCCGAGGGCGCGTCGAGCCCGACCAACGGCTCATCAAGGAGGAACACATCCGCGCCGGTGGCGACCGCCCGGGCCAGGAAGGCGCGTTGCAGTTCGCCGCCGGACAATTGCGCCAACGGTCGATCGAGCAGTTTCGCTAAGCCCAATTCGTCAATCGCGGCGTCGATCGCGGCGTAATCTTCGCGCCCGAATCCGCCGAATAATCCACGTCGCGGGAACCGGCCCTGCGCCACCAGCTCGCCCACCGTCAGCGGAAAATCGACATCGATCGCGGCGCGCTGCGGCAGATACGCGAGGCGCCTGGATTGGCTGGCCACGCTCGCACCGGCCAAGGTGATGCTGCCGGTGTCCAGCGCATGCCAGCCCATGATGGTTTTCAGCAGCGTACTTTTGCCCGCGCCATTGCGGCCGACGATGCCGACTAAGTCGCAGCACCGCCACTGCGCGCTGACGTGATGCACCGCAGGTTTGGTGCGATAACTGGCGGTGACGTCCTTCAACACCAACAGCGCGTGATGCGGCATCAGGGTTTTGCTCCCGTGACAATGCCACTGAAATCAGCGGAAAAATCCGTGCCTTTGAGCGTCGCGGTGACGGTGCCCGAACCCCACGCGCTGCGTTCGATCACGCTCTGCGGTGAGGCTGCGCGCAGCCGCAGCGCCTGCGGCTGCGCGTTGGCCGCATCCGTCGGCTCGGCCTGCACGGTCAACAGCGCCGCGCGCGGCAGGCGCACTTCGCCGCGCCACGAACGCTCATCCTGAGTGCTCGGCGTGACCGTGCCGGCATTGACCAGCACGGTCCACGCGGCCACTGGATAGCTCGCTTCGATGGTGAGCGTGATGGTGACGGTGGCCGCTGCGGCCGTCGGCGCCGGCGGCGTTACGGCAAGCGCCGGCAAGCGGCGATGCTCGACCGCGACGACTGCCGTGAAGGTGAGCGCGGTGAACACCAACCCGGCCAGCGCGCGCCACCACCCCGACCACGCGAACAAGCGATGGGTGCTCGCCACGCTCGCTGCGTCGCGTGCCGCCACGGCGTCGGGCACCGATGAGGCCGTGGCGGGGTTGGTCATTTCAGTGCTGCGACGATCGCGTTGATGTTCGACTTCAGCATGCCCTGATACGTCGCCTGCTCGGTGCCCGGCGTGTTCAGGCCATCAAGCCACAGATCCGCACCGAGTTTCACGCCGGCTTCACGTGCGATCTGCTCGATCAGCTTCGGATCCTTGCCGGCTTCCAGGAACACGCCCTTCACTTTCTGCGCCTTGATGAATGTCACCAGTTCGGCCAGTTCCTTGGCGCTGGGCGTCGAATCTTCCAAGGCCGTCTGCGGGGCGCTGATGGCGAAGCCGTACTGCTTGGCGAAGTACTGCATGGCGTCGTGGTTGGTCACCAATTTGCGCGCTTCCGGCGGCAGCACGGCGAATTCTTTTTTCGCCCAGGCATCGATCTGCCGGAGTTCCGCGACGACTTTTGCCGCATTTTTCTGGTACTCCGCGCTATTCGCCGCATCCAGCGCCGTCAGCGCGTCGCGGATGTTCTCGGCATACTTCACGCCGTTCAGGGGATCGTTGAAGGCGTGCGGATCGGTGACTTTTTCGCCGTGGACATGGGCATGGCCGGGATGTGCATCGGCTTCTGCTTCCGCTTCTTCTTCGGCGTCCATCTGCAGCAAGTCGACGCCCTTGGCCGCTTCCACCACCGTGCCGGCATAATGCGACTCTTTCAAAAGTCCTTCGGCCCAGCCTTCGAACCCAAGGCCGTTGAGCACCA
This sequence comes from Planctomycetota bacterium, assembly GCA_038229115.1. Lineage (GTDB taxonomy): Bacteria > Planctomycetota > UBA11346 > UBA11346 > UBA11346 > JBBROQ01. The sequence continues at coordinate 2,008 of JBBROQ010000150.1, forward strand.
CCAGTTTCGCCGTCGCCAAGCGCTTGGCGTCATCCGGCGTTGGTTGATAGGTATGCGGATCGATGCCGGGCGCGACCAAGCTGTGCACGCTGACGTGCGCGCCGCCGATCTGGCGGGTGAGATCGGCGACTACGGTGCTGCCGGCGACGATTGGCAGCGGCTCAGCGGCTGCGGCTGCGCCAGCCAAGCCGGCGGTCAGCACGACGACGGCAGCCCAGGTGGTGAACAGGGAAGTGAAAGAAGATGCGGGGATGGTGTTCATGCGCTAATGATAACGCCGTATCAGTATCGGCAACTGGGGGTCTGGTGTCGCAGTTGCCGCACCCTGGGCCGGCCTAGTCTGCCCGCAAGATGGAACGCAATACCCGCCAGCGCGAAGCCATACGTGCCACTCTGACCGCCATGGCTCGGCCACTGACGCCGCAGGAATTGCACGTCGCCGCGCAGGCCGACGTGCCGGCCATCGGCATCGCCACTATCTATCGCACCATCAAAGCGTTGCTCGACGACGGCGAATTGGTCGAAGTGCCGATGCCCGGTGCGCCCAGCCGTTACGAACTCGCCGGCCTGGATCACCATCACCATTTCCACTGCACCACCTGTGACCGCATGTTCGAAGTCGAAGGCTGCGTCGCCGGCAGCCTGCGCTCACTGCTGCCGCGCGGGTTCAAATTGGAACATCACGAGCTGCTGCTGTCGGGCCGCTGCCCGCAGTGCGTGCGCGCATGACGACGGGGCGCACGCACCTGACCAGAGCGCACACGCGCCTTAAAAATCAGGCGGTTTGAGCGCATGGAACGCGCCGTCTTTCTCAGCGTGCTGTTGGCATTGGTCCTGTTCCTGCCGCCGTTGGCGCTGCCGTTGCCGTGGCATCAGACCTTCGCCACCTATGTGCACGCGATCGTCCTAGAGGCGTTCCCGTTCCTGATCCTGGGCGCGTTGATCGCGGCCGCGGTCGAGCGCTTTCTGCCGGCCGATGCGCTGGGCCGTCTCAGCCGGCGCATGGGGCCGTGGGCGTTGCCGGGCACCGCGTTACTGACGCCGCTGTTGCCGGTGTGCGAATGCGGCGTGGTGGTGGTGGTGCGCGGACTGCTGTCGCGCGGACTGCCCTTGCCGCAGGCGGTGACGTTCCTGCTGGCCGCGCCGATCCTCAATCCGGTCGTCCTGTTCACCACTTGGCTGGCGTTTCATGACGTGCGCTATCCGGTCTGCCGCGCGTTCGGCGGCTTGGCGATCGCACTCGTGGTCGGCTATGTGGTGGCGCGGCTGCGGCCGGAATGGGTGCTGAAACCAGCGCTGTTGGTCGCACCGCCGCCACCGCCGCCACCGACCGTGAACATTCGCGGCGGTGCAAAAACCGTGGTGCGCAGCGCTATGCCCGCGTTCACCTTGGCACCTGGCGGGGCGGTGCGCGTGGCGCCGGTGGCACTGACGCTGCCAGGATGGCGCGGGCACATCGGCGCGATCAGCACGCAGACGCTGACCCATGTCCTGGACATGCTGCAATACTTCCTGGTTGGCGTGCTGATCGCTTCCGCTTTCAAAACTTTCGTCGGCGCGCAGGTCCTTAACGGCATTGGTGATGGCCTAGTAACTGGACCGTTAGCGTTGATGGGCGGCGCAGTGGTGCTGTCGCTGTGCGCAGAGGCCGATGCGTTCGTGTGCGCGTCGTTCACCGAGTTCTCGTTCCACAGCCACATCGCTTTCCTGGTCTTGGGGCCGATGCTGGATCTGAAACTGCTGTTGATGTATCGCGCGGTATTTACCGGGCGTTTCATCGTGTTGTTGAGCGCGCTGCTGATTGCGCAGGTGTTCGTGTACGCGTTGCTGTTAGGCGTGGCTGCCGCATGAACAGCCGCCGTGATCTGATGCTGCCGACGCTGTTATGGCTGAGCTATTTCGCCGCGCTGCTGCGTCTTGGCGCGCTGCCGAATCTATTGGTGGCATGGCAGCGGCCGTGGGTGGTGGTGGCGATGGTGACGTTCGCCGCGCTGGCGCTGATGGCGTGGCGTTGGGGTCGCGCGTCGTCGGGGCACAGCGAATCCGCGAACGCCAGCGGCCTCGCGGCCGTGCTACCGACCCTGGTACATCTGATCCCGCTGTTCCTGCTGTGGTCGATCGGGGCCCGGCCGCTGAGCGCGCATGCTGCGACGATGACGCTCGGGACGGCGCCCACCGGTGCGGTCGCACCGGCGCCAGCGCCAACACCGCTTCCTAACGCAACGCCGGCAACGCTCGGCGATCTCTACGACGCAGCCTGGAATCAGACCGGCAAGCGCGTGTCGGTGCTGGGCCTGATCATCCGTCCGACGTCGGAGATGATCGCGGGCATGCCGCCGGATTTGCAGGCACGGCACCCGCAGGCGCTGCTGTATCGCTTCCGCATCTACTGCTGCGCGGCCGATGCAGTGCCGTTGGGCGCGGTGCTGATCGGGGTCGACCCCGGGCGATTTCCCGACGACACCTGGGTGCAGGCAGTGGGCACCTTCACGCCGCCCGCGGACCAATCGCAGATCGGTACCTTCACGGTCGAGGCAATCAGCTCTGCACCCGAACCCAACGATCCGTATCTGCATCAACGCGGTCTGCGCATGGGCCCAGGTTTCAGCACCCCCGGCTACTGACGAGGTGCGTGACGGTCGCGCCGCCGCCGACATGCGCCCCGCCATCGCGTGCATGTTTGGCCAAGCAACAGCCTGAGCGGTCGCATTGATGATTCATCGATCAATACTCGAACATCATGTCGCAACGTTCACCGCAGTCCGCCTGGACATGGCCACTGGTGCTGACGCTGCTCGCGCACAGCGCGGTGGCGGTCGCGCTGGCTTGTGGCTGGCGGATTCAACGCGCGCAGCCATTGCCGCAGTGGGATCCATGGGCATTGCCGGCTCGCGCAACGATTAGCTTGTCCGCACCGATGCTGCCACCGCGGCCCGACAGTGCCGCCGAAACACCGATAGAAACTGCGGTTCTCGTCATACCGCCGCCCGTCGCGGTCGCTGAGCCGGTGATCGCGGCGCTAGCTTTGAGCGTGACCGAGCCACCGCCCACCGAGGTCACCGCGCTCCTCGCCGAAGCGTTGCCGCCCGAACCGACGCCGACCGAACCTCTAGCAAAACCACCAACGCCCACGTCGCCGTCAGCCGAGCCGGTTCCTGCCAACGTTTCCGAACCGCACGCGACCACCGGCCACGCGGAAGCGGCGAATGCTGCGCCGCTCGCGCCCGCGCCAAGCGACGTCGACGTGGCGCAACGCGACGCCGTGCTGACGCAGGTGCCGCCGAGGTATCCCGACCGCGCCCGTCGCCGCGGTCAGCAAGGCACGGTGAGGCTGCGCATCATGCTGACGCCGGCCGGCGTGCCGAGCGAGGTGACGGTGCTGGAAACGTGTGGTTTTTCGGTGTTGGATGAGGCGGCGCTGACGGCGGCGAAACAGTGGCGGTTCGCGGCCGCGAGCGACGCCGAGCGCGTCACCACCATTAGCATTCAGTTCAAACTCCAATGACCACGCCGTCATCGCCGCGCACGCGCTGGCTGCTGCCGACGGTAGTCACGACAGTGCTGTTAAGCGCCACCGCGCTCGGCGTGGTCACGGCGTGGCGCGGCGCGGTGCCAGCGAGCAACGTGGTCGGCCTCGGTTTGGATCCGTCGGATCCGCTTTTGGGCCGGCGCGCGTATGCGCTCTGCCAGGGCTGTCATCAGCCGGACGGCCGCGGCATCGCCGGTAATTATCCGGCGCTGATCGGCAGCCCGGTGTTGACCGGTCCGGCGGTCGGCGCGATCGCGACGGTGCTGCACGGCTACGACAGCAGCGCGACGCCGGCGCAGTCACGATGGAATGAGCGCATGCCAGGGTTCGCGACGCAACTTGCTGACCATGAACTCGCCGCGGTGCTGACCTGGAGCCGACAGCAGTGGGGCAATGCGGCGTCTCCGATCGATGCTACGACGGTGGCGCAGGTGCGCGCGGCACTGACGGCGCGGACCACGCCGTGGACGCCCGACGAACTCCAAACGCTGGAAAAATCACGATGAAATGGCTGCCTTTGATTGCGGTCGCGATGATGGTGCTGGCCGGCGGGGTTGGTCTGTGGTGGGCGAAGCACGCGCTTGCACGCCAGAGCGCGCGCGCCGCCGAGATCAACGCGAACGAGCGCGACCAGCGCGTCCGCCCCTTCCGCCTGACCAGCCACACCGGCGCGATCGTCAGCGACACTGATCTGCGCGGGCGTTTGGTGCTGCTCTATTTTGGCTACACGTTCTGCCCCGATATCTGCCCGACCGAACTCGGCTATATCGCGCGGGTGCTGAAGCAGCTGGGCGCGGACGCGACGCAGGTGCAGCCGGTGTTCGTCTCGGTCGATCCCGAGCGCGACAGTGCCAAGGCGCTGAGCGAATACGTGCCGCTGTTCGATCCGCGCTTAATCGGCCTGACCGGCAGCGCCGAGGACCTCACCGCGCTGTGCGCGGCTTATGGCGTGCATGCGCAGCGCGCCAACGTCGTCACCAAGCAGCCGGGTTTTTATCTGATCGACCACAGCTCGACCATTTTTTTGCTCGACCGCGACGGCCGGATCGTCGAGCGATTCGATTCTCACGAGCCCGCCGCAACCACCCTCGCGGCTATCCGCCGTCATCTCTAACCACAAGGCCCTACCATGCGCACGCTCATCCTGTTGTTGTCCGTCGTCATCACCGCATCCGCAGCCGACCTGACCGCCGGTGACGCCTGGGCGCGCGCCACCGCGCCCAGCGCCGGCGCCGGCGGCGTGTTCATGACGCTTAAAAACAGCGGTAAAAATGCGGGCGCGCTGCTGAGCGCCCGCAGCGACGTCGCCGACTCGGTTGAACTGCACACCCACACCAAAGGCGATGACGGCGTCTGGCGCATGGGCCCGGTCGCGCGCATCGAGGTGCCCGCCGGTGGCGAGACGGTGTTGAAGCCCGGCGGGCTGCATGTGATGCTGATCGGACTCAAACATGGCCTGAGCACCGGCAGCACCCTGGACCTGACCCTGACCTTCGCCGACGGCGCAACGCAGACGTTGGCCGTGCCGGTGCGCGATGCGGCGGCGATGAGCGCAGCGACTGAAAACGCCGGAGGGGTGGAAAAAGTTACGTCGCCGGAACAAGCGGCGGCGGCAGTGCCGACGACGACGCCAGACTGCAAGCCGGCCTGCTGTCCCTAAGGGCAGTGGTGTGGCGGTGCGTCGCTCGGCGCATCGCTGCGCCAACGCGTGAAGCGCTTCGCCGCCAACGCCGCCGGCAACTCGACCAAGCCATCGACGCAGCGTTCCGCCCATTCGGCTAAGCGCTCGTAATCCGCGTCTTCCAAGCGCCCCAACCACCACGTCCCGCCAGCATGCAGCACGCAGGCGACATTGGCCACGTCGCACGGACCCAGGCAGGAAGTGACCGCGAGCGACACCTGCGGGGTCAGGCGGCGCTCTTTCCAGCGCGCGCGCAGCCGTGCCAGCGGCACCGGTACCGTGCCTTTGTTTTCCGGCCGGCCGCAGCAGCCGCCGTCGCACAGCAGCAATTGGACGTGACGCAGGCGCTGCGGATCGATGGCGAGTACTTGCGGCATTAGCCGGCCTTTGCCGGACATGTGCCGGACATGTGCCAGCGACACGGCACGTGGGGGATGACAGAGAGACGCATTCAGGCGCTGATGAGCATAAGCACAGAATACCTATTGATAATTTATTATCAATAACACAACGACGGCATGCAACCAACTCGGCTTCCCGTCACGGTGCTCTCTGGGTTTCTGGGCGCGGGCAAAACCTCGCTGCTGAACCATGTGCTGGCCAATCGTGACGGCGCGCGCGTGGCGGTGATCGTCAACGACATGAGCGAAGTGAACATCGACGCCAAGCTGGTGGCACAGGGCCTGACCGTAAATCGCACCGAAGCGAAACTGGTCGAGATGTCCAACGGCTGCATCTGCTGCACGCTGCGCGAAGACCTGCTGATCGAGGTCGCCAAGCTGGCGCGCGATGGCCGCTTTGACTATCTGCTGATCGAATCCACCGGCATTAGCGAGCCCTTGCCGGTGGCCGAGACCTTCACCTTCACTGATGAGCACGGC
>JBBROQ010000151.1:0-7958 GCA_038229115.1 Planctomycetota bacterium
CAAACGCTGCGTTTGCGCGGGCAATTGGGGTGAGCCCCCACCGCTCCCCCGCGTCCGCCGCTTGAGGTTTGGCGCCCATTTCGCCGCCCCGCGCTTTGAAGGGCGCGAACCACGACAAGCGTCTGACGCTGAGAAGCTGTCGGTGCTCACCGCATTGGCCGCCGAAATCGAAGCGTTGGCCACCGCCGCTGAAGCGCTCGCGCCGGACGCCGATGACGCGATCGCCGCGCATGCGCACGCGTTGACGGACGTGCAAAACCGTTGGCGCGCCGTTGGCCCGCTGCGCCCGGCTTTGATCGCGTCGTTGCGTGAGCGTTATCGCGCGGCGTTAGACGCAGCCTACGCACCCGTGCGCGCGCAGCGCGAAGCCAGCGATTGGGATCGCTTCGCCAGTTTGTCCCAGGCTGAAGAGCTCACCGCGCAGGTCGCGGCGCTGGCCAGCAATGAGGATCTGGCCGCAGTGGTCGAGGGCGTGAAGCGCGCGCAAGCAGCCTGGAAAAAATTGGGGCCGTTGCCACGTGAGCGCAGTCGCGCGGTGTGGGACGCGTTCCACACCTTATGCCAAGATCAATTCACCCGCTGCGCACCGCTGTTTGCGCAGCGCGAAGCCGAACGTCAAGCCAGTCTAGAGCGTAAGCGCGTGCTGATCGTCGAAGCCACTGCGCTTGCCGATCAGGGCACGGTTGGCCTTGCCGGATCGATCGCCGATCAGCAGACGAAACGCACGGCGGTCGAACGCTTCAAGGCGATCCAGGCCGAATGGCGCGAATTGGGCCCGGTGCCGCGTGAACTCGACCGCGAAATCTGGGACGCGTTCCGCGCCGTCGGCGACCGGTTTTGGAACAAGCACAAGGCCGAAATGGCAGTGCGTGATCAGGCGCAGGTGGAAAATCTTCAGCAGAAAACCGCGTTGTGCACCGCGGCCGAACACTTGGCGACCTCGGCCGAAACCGCTCAGCGCGAACGCACCGGTCTGATCACGCCGCCGGATGTGTTGCGCCGCATCCGCGAGATCCAGATGCAATGGAAGGCTATCGGCCATGTGCCGCGTCCGGATGTCGAAGCGCTGTGGACGCGCTTCAAAACCGCGGCTGATCGCTGCTACGCTGCGATCAGCGAATATCTGGGCGCGATCGACGCCGAGCGTCAAGACAACCTCGCGCGTAAACAGGCGATTCTCACTGAACTCGAAGAGATTCAGGCGCGCGAAAATCCGCACTGGTATCAGGACGATCTACGTGCGCTGCTGCGGCAGTGGCGCGACATCGGTCAGGTGCCGCGTGAGGACATGGAAACGCTCGCGCGTCGTTTTGCCGAAGTCAGTCAGCGTATGGGGGATGGCGATCGCACGGCGAGCGCTTCGTCGCGCTGAGGCCTCCTTTTTGTTCCGATGCTTTGGGTGCTGATTTTACCGGCATTGTGCGTCGCTGATCAGCGTTCGGTAAGTAGCAGCTCGGGCGTCAGACCGTAGGCCAATTGCAACGCACCGGCTGCGCTTGAGCCATTGCGCAGCGCGTCCAAAAAAGTCGGCAGGTGTGCGCGTCGACGCGCGTGCGTCAGCAGCGCGCACACGGCGGTGGCCAACGGCGCGTCGTCCCGGTCGCCGTTCAATAGCTCGGTCAGCGCTGCTGCTCCCGCCGCAACCCGCAGTTCTTGCATCGCGCGCGGGCTCGGCCCATCACCACGGGTTTTAGCGCGGGCGACGCCGGCGACGCCGGAGCGTAGCCAGCGCGGCCAGCCGGCCGCCGGCGGCCGCTGTCGCGCCAATAATAGTTCGGCGATCGCCGCCGCAGTGTCTTCGCGTGTGAGAGTGGTCGCGGTCAGCCGAATCGCCGGCAACGCCGGCCGCGCTAGCACGCCTTCGACGGTCGGCAGATCGATCGTGAATGCGTCACCGGCAACGATCACTAACGGCCCACTCCAACGCCCAACCGGATTCGCCCACAACGGCGTCAGTAGCTCACGCGTGTCGGCCAGCGCGCCGGCCGCAGCATCCAGCCGCTCGGCGCCCAAGCCCAAAATCACGTCGCTTTTCGCCGGCGGCAGATCCAGACGCGCGCGTTCGCGTTCGCTCCAATCCGCCAACAGCAGATCGATTCGCCCCGGCGCGCGCACGCGCTCGCGATCCAACAACGTCCACGCCTCGGTCGCGCATCCGGCCAGCAGCAACGCCGCGACTCGGTCTTCCAACGGCGCGTCTGCGCGCATTAGGAGCACCGCCCGCGCCGTCGGTGGTAACGCCGATAACGGCACAATTTGCGGAAAAAATGCGCCTGGTGCGATCGCCGCGCTGATGGTGATCACCACCGGTACCGGCGACAATTGCGCATACGCGGCGGGCAGATCCATGGCGCAGATGCTCGGCGTGGGTGTGGGCGCGCAATCTGATGCGATCGAAATCAGGGACGCGCGCAGTCCCGACTTCATGACTTCCGGACGCCTGCGCGTGCTGCATCATCGCGACCATGTTCCGACGCCGCACTGATCAGGTGTACTCAACCCTTCAGCAGGTGCAGCGGCGCATCACCGAACAAGGCGGCAACAACGCGCCGCCGCTGCCGCCATCACAGCCGGCATACACCTCGCAACCGCGCAGCGACTCCGCCGGCGTGAACTTGCAGCCGCTTTATCAAGCGCTGCCGAATCTGCCGCCGCCCCCGCCGGTTGATGAATCGCCGGCCGCCGCGTTGGCTGGAATCGGTCGCGGTCGGCGTCAAGCAATCCAGCTCTCGGTGTCGCTAGCCTCGACCATTGGCGTGCTGTGGTTGTTTTCATGCGTGCTGTTCTTCGTCATCGGCCGCCAATACGAAAAAAGCCAAGTGCGCCCGACGCCGCCGTCGAATCCGGGTGCGGGCTTCGCCGCGGGTGATGCGGGTTATCGCGAACTGGCCGCGCCGGTTGAAACCGTCAGCGCGCATCAGGGCAACGCGCTGCTGATTCTTGAGGCTAAGCCGGTCGCCAACGCCGAGGTTCTCAAAGCGCAGCAGGCGCGCGCCGATCAGCTCAATGAATTTGTGCGCAAACAGAAGAACACGAAGTGGGCGCCGTATTTCGGCGTGCGCCAGCCGGTGAACGGCGGCACGGAATTAGTCTTCGGCATGACCGCGCCGGGTGTGTTCGGCGTGGCTAAGGACGACTTCAAAGACTTTGCCCGCACCCTGGCCGCCCCGGCACCCAGCGGCGGCGGCTTTGTTTCAGCGAAATGGATCACGCTGCCGTGAGCTTTCTATGATCGGCGTGGCGGCGTACGCCCGCCATGAGGTCTTGTGGCTCTTAGTTTGTGCGCGCCTGCCCGCGGGCGAACTAGCGCACGACGCCGAGCATCTGACGCGCGTGTATCGCTGGGCGTTGGTCTTGGCCGGTGAAGCGGGCGCCGACCGCGATCTTGCCGGCGCGACTGCGTTGGTGCATGACCTGGTGTTCATTCCGAAGGATGACGCGGCGCGTGCGCAAGGCGGCGAACGTTCGGCTGCTGCAGCGCCCGCGGTGCTGGCGCAGGCCGGCTACGCAGAGGCTGATATCGCTGAGATCGCCGCGGCAGTGCGCACCTCATCGTGGTCGCGCGGATTAACGCCCACCAATGCATTGGGCGTGGTGCTGCAGGACGCGGATCGCTTGGACGCGACCGGCGCCCTGGGCGTTTTGCGCACGGTCGCGTGCGGGCAGTTCATGGCGCAGCGGCCGTCAGCCGACGCGCCGCCCGCACGGTTCTACGATCCAATAGATCCCATGGCCGACAGCGACCGCGCATTCGATGATCGGCGGCAATGCATCGATCATTTCCTGGCTAAGTTGCTGTCGCTCTCCGCCGGCATGCGCTTGCCCACGGCGCAGGCCGAAGCCGCGCGGCGGCATGCGACCATGCAGGTGTTTCTGGCGGATTTGACGCGCGAAATCAGCAGCACGACGCCATCGGAAACGACCGCGATCGCCACGCGCTGAACTTGCCCCGGTCGCGTCCGGTCCATCATGCCCGGACCTATCGGAACCGGACATGAACCACGTCGCCGTCGATTCAGCAACTCCTGCCGCAAATGCCTATGAACCAACCGCAATTGAACTGAAATGGCAGGCGCATTGGGTGGCGACGCAGGCGCATGAAGTGCGCGATGATTTGCCGCGCGAAAAATGTTATTACGTGCTGGAAATGTTTCCGTACCCCAGTGGCAAATTGCATATGGGTCACGTACGCAATTACACCATTGGCGACGCGGTGGCGCGATATCAGCGCATGCGCGGCCTGCACGTGCTGCATCCAATGGGCTGGGATTCATTCGGGTTGCCGGCCGAACAGGCGGCGATCGAGCGCAACGCGCATCCGAAAGCTTGGACCTACGACAATATCGCCTACATGCGCGGGCAATTGAAGCGCATGGGTTTCTCGTACGCGTGGAGCCGTGAATTTGCGTGCAGCGATCCGGGTTATAGTGCACGCGAACAGGATATCTTTCTCGACTTGGTCGAGAAAGGTTTGGTCTATCGTAAATCCGCAGTGGTGAATTGGTCAACCGGTTTGAACACGGTGTTGGCGAATGAACAGGTAATCGACGGCAAATGCTGGCGCACCGGCATGCCGGTGATTCAGAAGGAATTGCCGACCTGGTATGTGCGTATTACCTCTTACGCCGAAGAATTGCTGAGCGGAACCTACACGCTGCCGAGTTGGCCCGATGCAGTGTTAACGCAACAGCGCAATTGGATCGGCAAAAGCATCGGCGCCGAGATTGATTTCATCGTCGTGGGTTTTGCTGACGTAAAACTGACGGTGTTCACCACGCGCCCAGACACCGTGTTCGGTGTCACATTTGTTTCCATCGCGCCGGAACATGCCGCCTTGGCCAGCATCGTCCCGGCCACGCATCGCGCCGCCTTAGATGCGTTCGTGGCCGACGTGCGCGCGACGCCTACGAATGATCGCGCTGGCGACACGGCGGAGAAAAAAGGCTGTTTCACCGGCGCTTTCGTCATCAATCCGGTGAACGGCGAGCGCGTGCCACTCTACGCCGCCAACTTCGTGGTCGCCGATTACGGCACTGGCGTGGTGATGGCGGTGCCGGCGCATGACGAACGCGATTTTGCTTTCGCGCAGAAGTATGCGATTCCGGTGCGGCAGGTGATTGTTCCGAATAGCGGGAAGCTGAACGAACTGAGCGAAGCTTTCACCGACATCGGTACGTTGATCGATTCAGCGCAATTCAACGGCCAGCGCAGCGACGCCGCGAAACTGACGATTACTGACTGGCTGGCCGCCACTGGCAAAGGTCGCAAGACCGTGACTTGGCGCTTGCGCGATTGGGGCATTTCGCGCCAGCGCTATTGGGGCAATCCGATTCCGTTCGTGTATGGTGAACAAACTGGCGTGCTGCCGCTGCGCAAAGCCGATCTGCCAGTGACGCTGCCGGATGACGTGGTGTTCGACGGCATCGGCAATCCGCTGGCGAAACATCCGACCTGGGCGACCACCACCGCCGATGGTCAAGCGTTGACCATTCGCACCAATGATGGCCCGGAACCGGCGCGGCGCGAAACCGATACCATGGATACGTTCATGCAGTCGTCGTGGTATTTCGCACGGTTCACTTGTCCCGATGCGGTGGCGCCATTGGATGCCAAACGCGTCAATCATTGGCTGCCGGTCGATTTATATATCGGCGGTATTGAACATGCCGTGCTGCATTTGCTATACGCGCGCTTCTTCACCAAAGCGTTAAGCGACCTGGGCTACACCACCGTGCGCGAGCCGTTTAAGCGGCTGCTGTGCCAGGGCATGGTCTGCATGGAAACGCTCTACCGCGAGCAAAACGACGGTAAAAAGCAGTATTTCTATCCCGAGGAAGTGAAACTGGAACGCGACGCCAAAGGCAAATTGATCTCGGCGGTGGCATTGTCGGATGGTCAGGCGGTGACCGTCGGCCGAGTCGAAAAAATGTCGAAGTCAAAACGCAATACCGTCGATCCGCAACATCTGATCGACGCCTACGGCGCTGACAGCGCGCGTTTGTTCATTCTGTTTGCCGCGCCGCCAGAAGTTGATCTGGAATGGAACGATGACGGCCTGAAAGGCAGTCATCGTTTCCTGAAACGCCTGTGGACTTTGGCGCAGGATCAACGTCAACGCCTGCAATCAGTCAGCGCCTTCGCCGGTCACGCCAAAGAATGTTCCGGCGCCGATCAGGCTGTAGTGCGAAAAATTCATGCCACGATCAAAAAAGCGACCGACGCGATGAGCAAAGACTTTTCCTTCAACGTCGCCATCGCCGGCTGCATGGAATTATTCAACGAACTCAAACCCGACGCGCTATCGCCAGAAGTATTGAAACTCGGCCTGGAAACCGAGGTGCGTTTGTTAGCCCCCATGGTCCCGCATATCGCCCACGAACTGTGGTCGCACCTGCATCCCAACTCCGGTGGCGTCACCGCCGCCGGCTGGCCCAGCTACGACCCCGACCAACTGCAAGCCGACGACGCCGATTACCCAGTGCAGGTGAATGGAAAAATGCGCGGAAAACTGGTGCTGCCGCGCACGCTGGTGGGAACCGAACTGGAAGCCGCAGTACGCGCGCATCCGGAGTTTGTTCGCATCCTGGGCGATCAGACCATTCGCAAATTGGTGGTGGTGCCGGGTAAGATTGTGAATGTGGTGGTTGGATAATTCGGATGAGAGCGCCTCATTGTGGAGCATGTCCTATTTGCGCTCAGGGATCTCTCCTCTTTGTGAAAGAGGAGAAGACGAATAATATTTTCATATGTTGCGATGACTGTGAGAGCAAGTGGGCTAACCCAGAATCAGCCGTTAGCGCAGATCTTTCAGTGCGAAACCATTTTGGCGCTGCGAGTCCTGCAAGTTTTGACGAGGTGAAGGAACGAGGATGGTACAGTTATGTTTTAAATAAAAACGCCGATGAAAGGTTACAATGAAGATAATGCCTCATTTGATAGTGCTTAAATCGACGGCAGAGAAGTTGATGCTGTCTCACGTCAACAAATGCGTCGTTCTCACCCCCGGCACCGGCCACAAGGTTCGATCGCATTGCCCAACGCGCAGGTCCTGAAACGGGCCAGGGAGTGGTTTGGCTGGCAGCGGTTGGCCGCGCCAGTCGCGGTCGATACCGGGAATGCGAGCACAGGTGACTTCGTTCAGGGTTTCATCAATACGGCAGTGCCATTGCACCATGCGGCTGGCGAGGGCGTCGCGGTTGATTTTGAGCATCTGCGCTGAATGCGTATCGTTGCCGGTGGCGGCGCGCCAGAGTTTCAGATTCACCAAGAAATGATCGGTCCAGGTCGCAAGATTTGGGCGTTCGGCGGCGGGCACGCGGGCGCGGTCAAGCGCGGCGGTGAACATCTGTGCGACGATGTCGGCAGTCAGTGGTTCTGGGGTGTGGCTGACGCCTTTGTATTGGGCGCAGTGGGTAAGATTGTTGATCTGGAATAGCGTCGCGCGCGCGCCGGAACCTTCGTCCAAGGCGTCGCCGCCGCCCATGAACAGATTGCCGTCGCTAACATTGTTACCGGCGCAATGCCAGGGCAGCGAATAGCCGATGGCGCTGACGCGATTGCCGAGAATCAGATTGTTGAAGGTTTTGATATCCCAGCAGCCATTCTCGGCTGTGACGCGCGGGGTTGCATAGCAGAACCACACGCCGTGGTTGGAATTCGCGTAGATCAGATTGTGTGCGATGGTGACGTCGGCGACGTCGTGGCCGTAAACACCGTCGCCTTGGCGGGTGTAGGCAATGACGTTGGTATCGATCATCACGGGCCCGCGGCCAAGTTCGACATTCACACCTGACCATAAATTATTGACGATCACATTGCGCGTGATGCGCGAGCCGCGCCAGTGATTGTCGATCCAGATGCCGTGACAATCATTGTCGCGGATCAGATTGCCTTCGATCAGACCGTCGACGAAGAAGTGAAACTTAATGCCGGCGAATTCCCACCATGGCGAGGTATAG
>JBBROQ010000152.1:0-7873 GCA_038229115.1 Planctomycetota bacterium
GGCGGCCGCCAGCACCAACTCGGTGCCGATGCCTTCGCTGGTGAAAATTTCCAGCAGCAGCGCATGCGGCGTCGCCGCACCAACGATGTGAATCTTGCGCACGCCGGCTTCCAACGCGCCAATGCAGCTTTCGACTTTGGGAATCATGCCGTCGCGGATCACGCCATCTTTCACCAGCGTGCGCACTTCGACATCGGTCAAACGACTAAAGCGCGTCGCGGGATCTTTTGCGTCGCGGAGCACGCCGTCGACGCTGCTGCAAAACACTAATTTTTCCGCGCCGATTGCGGTCGCGACGGCCAGCGCGATGTCGTCCGCGTTGGTATTCATCGCGCCATCCGGACCGATCGATAACGGCGGCACCACCGGAATAATGCCGCGGCTGGCATGCCGCATCAGACGTTCGCGATCGACCGTGGTGGGCGTGCCGACAAAGCCGAGGTTCGCGTCCAAGATGCGGCCGTTCACCACCGCATGCGGTGGACACAGTCCCACCGCGCAGCCGCCCAGATCCATGATGCGATCGACCAGCTGATTGTTCAGGCGCTCGACTTCGCGCGCCACGATCGCCATGGTCGCGGCATCGGTGATGCGGCGACCGTTATGAAATGCGGGCGTCAGCCCGGCCTGTTCCATCGCGCGGGAGATCGATTTGCCGCCACCGTGCACCAGGATCGGTCGCACGCCGACCTGTTCGAGCCACACCAAATCAGTCAGCAACGAATCGAGCACCGCCGGATTCTCGATCGGTTCACCGCCGAGTTTCACCACCATGAACTTGTTGTCGAAGCTCTTCAAAAAAGGCAGCGCTTCGATGAGGACCTTGGCTTTGAAGGTGGCGTCGGCGGTGCGGGCGGTGTCGGCAATCACGGTGAACTCCCCTTGCTGAGCGGCTTGGTCAGCGCGTGAGCGCCTCAGCAGCAAGGGGGCGCAGGGTAGTGGTCAAAGCCGGTTGTCGAGTGCGCTTGTTTGCCGCTGCGCACAGCGCTTTCGAACAATCGTGACTGTTTAGCCGCGGCCCAACCATTGCCCAAACAGCAGCCGATGCAGTTCTGGTCCGACGAACAATGTTACCAACGCGCCCGCGACCAAGTACGGAATGAACGGTATTTCCCGCGCATTTTTCATCAGCCGCAGTGGTACGCCGACCACCGTGCCGATCACCGCGGCCAGAAAGAACGTGTACACGACGCCGAACGGGCCCAGGAACGCGCCCACCGGCGCGAGGAATTTTACGTCGCCATAGCCCATCGCATTTTTGCGAAATGCGATCGTCGCCAACAACCCGATCAGGTAGAGCGACCACCATCCGGCCAAGCTGCCGAGCACCGCCTGCGCCAGCGCCACGGTCACGCCCTGATGCACCTCGGGCAACGTCAGCGCCAACACGATGGTGGTCACGATCGCCGGCGTCAGCGCCGCGATAAACCACCACACGCCGATGGCGAAACCACGGTGATCGGCTTCGGACCAGCGTTGCGATTCCGGGCAGAACGAACTGTAAATGTAACGCGCCGCCGGCAGCGAGGCCGCCAACAGCAGCAGCGCGCCGATGCTGATTGAGGCGAAACACTCGATGAAATGCATGGTTTGCAGTTGTGGTCCGAATAACGGCACGTCCTGCCACAGCCATTCACGCGGCGTCCACAATCGTGAATAGTCGGGGCCGGCGAGCGCGAGGTTGCTCCCGCATAGCGCCGCGACCAACGGCGCGATCGGCTGGAACCCTTTGGTCAGCTCATCGGGCACGATCATGTGTTCGAGGTCGATCATCGCCGCCACCACCAACACCCACACCAACAACAAAATCGCCCCGCCGGCCAAGGCCTGCGCATAAATCGGGTCGAGCCCGGCACTGATCAACCACGGCGCTGGCCACACCGAACCCGGGGCCGTCACGCGCCACAGCACCACGGCGGCGAGCGCACCGAACAGCACCTCCATCACCAGATACCGCACGCTGTACGACGTGCCGCACCACCGACAGCGCCCGCGCAAAACCAAGTAACTGATGATCGGCAGATTGTCGTACCACCGCACCTGCGTGCCGCAGGCGTAGCAGCGACTGGGTGGTAGCACGATGCTTTCGTTACGCGGCAGACGATGGATGCATACGTTCAGGAACGAGCCCAGAAACGCGCCGAAAAGAAATCCGATGCCAACAACAAGCATCGCGGCAGCCTGCGGTGCACAGAGGGTGGTTCAATGCTGGACGATGGTTCACTGCTGAACGACGGTTCACTGCTAGACGAAAAGGAACGCGCCCGGTTGCTGAGCGTGTGGCACGAGACAGTGCTGGAATTCCTCGACGGCGCGGCGTGGGCGCCGCTGCTGACGCTCTCGCCCGTGACCGTGCTCACTGCTTGGAATCCGCACGGGCGCACCTTGCCCGAAAGCGTGAACCTTGGCCGCGACCGCGTGCTGCGCGCCGAATTGCAGGCGCGCGGTTTGGAGCCGGTGCGCACCCGTGGCAGCGCGCCGGATCATGCTTCGCACGAAGACGGCTGGATGATCGACGACGATCCGGATCTGGCTGTCTCTCTGCTGCGCCGGTACGGCCAACTGGCCGCGTTCCGCTGCGATGGTGGCGATCGCGAAGTTCTCTGGGCAGACGGGCGCGTCGACGCGCTCTAACGCGCGATGCGCTTCGAGCAGTGCGGAGCGCCTAAGGCACGTGCTGAGTGCGGCGTGCGGGGTGCGAAAGACACGGTGTTCGCCAGGCCGTCCCGCACGCCGCACGGCGCGCAGTGCGTCCGCACCGGGGCAATTTATTCCCGCGTCAGCGCCGCTTTTACTCGTGCGGCCTGCGCGCGGGCGGCGTCGGCTTGGGCGTCAAGATCAGCGCCAAGACTGAGATCCGGCAGAGATGCTAGGCGCTCGTCGACTTCCTTTTTAAGCGCATCGCGACTCGCGCCGGCGGGCAGGCGATCCAGCAGCGGCCGCGCCTCCAACAGCGTGGCGCGCGCGTCGGCGATCGTTCGCTTGGCGAGTACGACCGCGGCATCGAGTTCAGCGATTTGCTGCCGGACTTGGCCTTCGGCAAAGCCGGATCCCGACGCAGTGCCGGGCTGCATGACCGCGAAGCGGCATTCCTCGATCTGACCAAGAATTTCTCGCATCTGCCGCGTGCGACCCAGCGCGGCCAACCAGCGCGGGGTATCGCCGCCGAGTGACGCGTCGGCGAGGTCATCCAATACCGCTACCCGCGCGGCCAGTCGCTGTGCCTGCGCCGGTTCGCGCAGCGCGTGGTCCAGATGGGTGATGATTGCGCGCACGAATAGCGGCAGCCGTTGTGTGGTCGCCCACGGTAAACGCGTCGGCCAACCAGGGCCAAGCAGACGCGCCAGATCATCGGCAGCCGCACGCTGCGCGCCGGCCGCGGCCAACGAGCGCGCCCCCTGCTTGATGCGTTCGCGTACCGTGTCGGCGATGCCGGCGAGGTCGCTCAACAGCACGTCGAACATCTGCGCGGCTGCGGTCAGTTGCGTCAATGCCTGCGTCCGCAATGCGGTGAAATCAGCTTCTTTCGCTACCTGACCGCGGCGCGCACCGCCGAGCAAAACCGTCAGCGCCAATTGCCGACGCAGCGCGCCATGACGCGCGCCAAGGGCTTTTTCCCACGTCGCCACGCGATGCGCCGGTGCGGGTGCGGCAACCACGGCGGCGAGTTCGGCCGCGCAGGAAGCTTCCAACAACGCATCGAGGCCGTCCTGATGCCACGCCGCCGCGGCGCTGGCGCTGGCATAAAGCGCGCGCCGCGCTGCGACATTGCCGCGCTCGTCACGGGCGCGCGCCAACGCGACCTGGCCGGTGAGACCGCCGTCGCTGATCGCGCCTGGACAGTCGCCGGGCCAGTGCGCTGCTGGCGCAGTGTCCCAGCGCGCGCGTAACGGGGCGAGCCGATCGCCGCGGCCCAGGCCCTGCCGAAACACCAGGCCGCGATCGCGGCCGGTATACAGTACCGATCCATCGACGGCGGTGACGCGAAAACGCAGGCGCAGATGCGCGGGCAACACCGCGGGATCGAACACGGCCGTCAGCTGAAAACGCGCGCGCAGCCGCTGCGCTAGGGCTTCATGCAGGCTCAATCGCCTGGCATCAGCGCGGCATTCCTCGGCCAAAGCGCGCGCGGTTTCAGCTAAGGGAATGCAGAGACGACGCAGGTCTTTGGGCGCGGATTCCAAATAGGCGTGGATGCTGGGCTCGATCCAACCGGGCACGAACCAATCGACTGCGGCCGGCGCAATACGCAGCGCCTGCGCATCGGTAAGTGTCAGCGTCGCGCCGTCGTCGGCGTCGCCAGGCGCGAAGCGGTACGTCAACGACGCGCTGCCATTCGGCCAGGTCGCCAACAGCGGAAAATCACCCTCGGCGCGCATTACCGCCGCCGCCGGCACTAACGCAGCGGCGGTCAGCGTCAGCACCTCGGGGCCGCGTTCATTCAGCCATCGACGGAAAGCATCGGTGCTGGCGATGGTCGGCGCGTCGAGCGCGTCCAGGCCCAAGCGTTCGCGATAGAAACCTTCCAACAGCGCTTCGTCGATGGTCAGCTGATTATCGCGCAGGCGGTGCCGCAGATCGTGCGCGGCCGATAAAACGCGGTGATTTAAGCCGATGACGGCGGGCAGGCCGGTCGGCGCACGCTGCCTGCCATCTGGCGCGTGCGCTTCGTCATCCGGCGGCGCGCACAAACATTCACGCACGAAAATCGCCGTCGCATCGCGCGCGGAAACGCGTTCGTACGGCACCAAGCGGCCGTCGCGGATCGGCAGGCCTTTCCAGGTGATGGTTTCCAAACACACCACCTGTCGGCGGCGCGGATCGTAACGCGGGTCGCGATGCCGGCGCTTCACGCGCTCGCCGGCCAACTGCACCACCCATTCCGGATCGATCGGCGCACACAGACGCGCGAACAGCCGCGAAGTTTCAACCACCTCGCAACAGACCAGCCACGGCGCCGGTGGCGGGGCGCGTTTGCCGTCATCCGTTTTGCCAGAACGCAGCGCGCTGCCCGGATGCACCGCCAACTGCCGCTCGCCGGCGCCGATGTAACAGCGCGCTTCGCGGTCATGCATCAGGACATTGCCGAGCATTCCGGCGAGCACCGCGCGATGCACGGCGTCGAGCGGCCAATGGTCGTCCTCGTGGCCCGTCGGCGGCAAACCGTTGTTACCAATTTGCCGAGCGGCGCGCGACTCGCGCAGCGCATTCCACAACTGATGCCGCACGTCGGCCCATTCGCGCATGCGACGATAACCCAGGAACTGCTGTTCGCAGAGCCGCGCGCGCGCGCTGTTGGATGCCGCGGCCTGATAGCGCGCCCACAGTCGCAGCACTGTGGCCAAGTCGCCGGCCTCATGCGCGAACGCGCGCTGCGCGCTGTCGGCTTTGGCTTCCTGACCGATCGGGCGGACGCGCGGATCCTGCACCGACAAAAACGCGGCCAGCGTGCAGGCTTCGTGCGGGACGCCTTCGGTGAGGCCCGCGATCAGGATGCGCGCAACTTGCGGATCAGCGGGGATCGCGGCCAGGCTGCGGCCCATTGGCGACAAAGATTGATGACGATGAACGTGAACATCCTCGCCATCAGTAGAGCGCGCGGTGAACGCGCCGAGTTCTTCCAGCAAGCCGCGCGCGAGTTGCCACGCATGCGGACTGGGCGCGTCCAGCCACGGAAATTGTTCGGGCTGACCGAGGCCCATGCCCAAGCACGTGAGCACCACGCCGGCCAGATTCGAGCGCAGAATTTCGGGCGCAGTGAATGCTTCGCGGCGGGTGAAATCCTCTTCCGGATACAGTCGAATGCAGACGCCGGCTTCGATGCGGCCCGCGCGTCCGGCGCGTTGCAGGGCGCTCGCTTGGCTGATCGGCTCGACCGGCAAACGCTCGGTGCGGCTCGACGCTTGGTAGCGTTTGTAGCGGGCCAGACCGGTGTCGATCACATAACGGATGCCGGGAATGGTCAGCGAGGTTTCGGCGAGATTAGTGGCGAGCACCACCTTCCGCCCGCGAGCCGGCGCGAACACGCGCTGCTGTTCGCTGGGCGTCAGCCGCCCGAATAGCGGCAGCACGGTGGTGCCGGGAAGTTCGTCGAGCCGCTTGCGCGCGTCGAGGATGTCGCGCTCGGTCGGCAGAAAGACCAGGATGTCGCCGCGTTGTCCGTGCGGTGAATCGCTGCCCGCGTTTTCGATCAGATCGCGCACCGTGTTCACGGCCGCGGTCAGATAGCTGATGTCATCGTCGCTGGGCGGCTGATAGACGATATCGACTGGAAACATGCGGCCGGTGACCGCGACGATCGACGCTGGGATGACGGCCCTTTCGGTTGCTGGATCGGAAGAAACCTCGGTGGATTCGCGGCCGAAAAAATTCGCAAAGCGCTCCGCCTCAATCGACGCCGAGGCGACTACGACTGCTAAATCCGGACGGCGGACGCGCAGCAATTTCAGCAGGCCCAACAACAGATCGATGTTCAGGCTGCGTTCGTGCGCTTCGTCGACGATGATCGCGTCATAGCGCAATAGGTCTGGATCGGAGTTGATCTCGGCCAACAGCAAGCCGTCGGTCATCACCCGAATCAGCGTGTCGGGCGTCGAGCGATCGTCGAAGCGGACGCTGTGTGCGACCGCGCCGGTGGGCGCCTGCAATTCCTCACGGATGCGCGCCGCCATCGCGACGGCGGCGACCCGACGTGGCTGCGTCAGCGCGATCATGCCGCGGCGGCCGTAGCCAGCTTCCAACAGCATTTTCGGGAGTTGCGTGGTCTTGCCTGAGCCGGTTTCGCCGGTGAGCACGAACACCCGTTCGCGTTGGGCCAGTTCGATGATCTGTTCGCGCGCGCCGCTAACCGGCAGCGTTTCAGGATAGTTCAGCGACAGTGGCTGCGCCGCGCGGCGCGTGACCGCGGCGGTGCTGGTGTCGATGCGCGAGGTCAGTTCGGTGACGGCGCGTTCGATCGGCAAACCGGCGGCCAAACGCTGTTCGGCCTGATCCAATCGTGCTGGAGCCCAACGCGCTTCGGTGATCAGGCACTGGTCCAGGCGCGCGCGCAAAGCCTTCAAAACGGAGTCCGGTTCGAGCATGAGCGCGGCACCCTAGCGGTCCCTGACGCCGACCAAAGCAGGCTGGCACGGACCGGGCCAAGCGCGTGCGCGGACCAAGCGCGCGCCCGCGGCATTTCTTTCGTGGAATCGGCGCACAGCATGCGCCGCGGAGTCGAGCAATGCCGCAGCAGCATAGGCCACAGCCAGCAGTGATGGACGACGAGCGCACGCTGGTGCATCGCGGTCCACGCGCCGGCGGCGGTGATGATGCGTCTGGCCTTGGTACTGGCGTCCTGCTCAACCGCCGGGCGCGCGGGCGCGAACCGACCGCTTCAGAGCGAACGCCGACCACCTGGGGTGATCGTTGGCTGGATGATCCGGACCTAATCGAGGAGGCCGGCCGCGGCGCGCGCTTGTTGAGCGTGATGGTGATCGCATTGGTGGTGGCCGGCCGCGGCATCACGCTCAATAGCTGGCTATCGGATAAACTCAGTACGGGCACGCAGCTGAATGCGCTGGCGTTTTCGCTGGTGGAAATTGGCTGCGCTCTGGCGGTGTTCGCCCTATCGCATCGCGGTGGTCGATCGCTTAAACACATGCAGATTTTGGCCTCGGTGCAGTTCGCGGTCAGCGCCGCGATCTCGACCGGCTACAGCGCGCTGGGCATTCAATCAGGCGCGGCCCGGATCGAACTGAGTTGGATTGCGCTGTGGCTGTTGTTCTACGGCATGCTGATTCCGGGCACGCTGCGCTGGCATGCGGTGCATTTTGCCGTCGCAGTGGCGCTGCTGCCGGTGACCGTTGCCGGCATGTGGCTATTCGGCCGCTAC
>JBBROQ010000153.1:0-7845 GCA_038229115.1 Planctomycetota bacterium
GGCGGATTGGTTGCTGAAGGCGCAAAACGCGCGGCGGTAGCGGCGCGATTTAGCGCCCTCACAGCACTGCCGCCCGGCGTGCGGCGGATCACCGGCTTGATCGAGGTGCTGGAAGACTTCGCCGCGCTGCCGTTGCGGCCGTTATCGACCGGCGCGCTGCCCGCGCCGGCGCCACGGCAGGCACGCCGCCTGCAACGCGTGATGCAGGCGGTCGACGCGCGTCTGAGCGAAGATTTCAGTCAACGCGAAGCCGCGGCCATCGCCGGTCTAACCCCGCCGGCGTTTTGTCGCTTTTTCCGTCGAGCTTTTGGCCGGTCATTCGTCGAACATCGCAACGAGCGCCGGATCGCTCTCGCCTGCCGCGACCTGATCGAAAGCGACGACCGTGTGCTCGACATCGCTACGCGCTGTGGCTTCGCCAACCTCTCGAATTTCAACCGCCGCTTCCGCGCGGTGCAGGGCGTCAGTCCGCGCGAATACCGCGCTGCGACCCGCGCCGCGCCCGCTGCACCGCCAGTGAAGATGCCTTGAAGCGATGCTGACATCTGGCGTCAGCGTCGCTGCCGTTACGGTCGCCAGGCAAGGAGCCTTCCATGCCGATCAGTGATGCATTCGTCCAAGAACTCACCCATGAAACGGCGCTCACGCGCACCCTGTTGAGCGCGATTCCCGAGGCGCACAGCGGTTGGAAGCCGCATCCGAAATCGTTTAGCCTCGGCGACCTGGCGCTACATCTCGCGATGATGGCGAAGTGGGGAGCCATGACCGTACAGTTGCCAGAATTCGATTTCGCGCCGCTCGGCGACCAGCCGGCAATGAAGTGGCCGACGTTCACTGCGATGGCCGACACCATCCCGCTCTTTGATCAGAACAACGCGGAATTCGTCGCAGTGCTCGCCGCCGCCAGTGACGCCGACCTGCTGACACCGTGGACGCTCAAGAAAGCGGGCGTCACCCTGTTCACCATGCCGCGTGTCGCAGTGCTGCGCGGCATGGTCTTCAACCATGTCGTCCATCATCGGGGCCAACTGACGGTGTATCTGCGCCTGCTCGACATCCCGCTGTCGCAGGTCTACGGCCCGACTGCGGATTTCCCGACGATGTAAAAACACCGCGCCCTGCCCGAGCAAGCTCAGGCAGGGCGCGGTGTTTCAGGCCAAGATCCGAACGCGAGCGATCGCGTTCAACCCTTCGGTTTCACCAAGCTCAGGACCGTCTTCACGATGTCCTCAGCCCACACCAAATAAGCTTTTTCCATCGCCTTCGCTTGCGGCGAGATCGAGGCGGCGGCGCCCAGGCGCTCGACCGGGGCGTCGAGATAATCGAAAGCTCGGCGCGTAACGGTGTCGGCAACTTCGGCGGTGAACGAACAGGTCTTCACCGCTTGGCTACCGACGATGCAGCGGCCAGTCTTTTTCACCGAGGCTAAAACAGTGTCGTAGTCGAACGGCACCAAGGTGCGCGCGTCGATGACTTCCAGTTCGATGTTGTGATCTTTCTTCAGAATTTCGGCGGCTTTTACCGCTTCGTTCACCACGTAGCTCCAACCGACAAAGGTGCAGTCCTTGCCGGTGGTCTTCACCGACGCGACACCAAAAGGAATGCAGTAGTCGTCTTCCGGTACGGCGCCCTTCATGGCGTACAGCAACTGGCCTTCGACATAGAGCACGGGGTTGTCATCGCGGATCGCGGTTTTCAGTAAGCCTTTGGCGTCATACGGATTCGACGGCACGGCGATGCGAATGCCGGGCGTGTGCGCGAAGATCGATTCGATCGACTGCGAGTGCTGGCCGCCGTAGCCCTTACCGCCGCCGGCCGAGGCGCGGATGACCAACGGCACGGTGCGATGGCCGCCGCTCATGTAGTGCCACTTCGCGGCTTGGTTCGAAATCTGGTCGGAACTTTGCAGTGCGAAGTCGAAGTACATCAGCTCGACGACGGGACGCAGGCCAGCCATCGCCGCGCCCACGGCGGTGCCGCAGATTGCTGATTCGCTGATCGAGCTGTTGAAGATCCGGTCGCGACCGAACGTTTCCAAGAGTCCCGCCGTGACGAAGAACGCGCCGCCGTAATCGGCGATGTCCTCGCCGTAGGTGATGACGCGGTTGTCGCGCAGCATCTCTTCGGTCAGGGCTTCTTTGATCGCGTCTTTGTAGGTGATCTGGCCTTTGTCGTCGCGCTTGGCTTTCTCGACTTTGCCGACCGTCACGCCCTTCGCGAAGGCCGCCGGCACGATGGCGCTGGTCGAATCGGCGTAGAGATATTTGTACAATTCCGCGGCCGAGGGATCGGGGCTGAAGGCGGCTTTTACCGCTTGTTCAGCATTACGTTTGAAGGCGTGATCGTAGATCGCGCTGAGGTCGGCCTCGTTGCATAACGCGCAGTCGACCAACTGCCGGCCGTAGGTCAGCAGCGGGTCGATGTCGCGCCACGCCTGCTCTTCCTCTTTCTTGCGATACGCCTTGCGCGGATCGCTCAAAGAGTGGCCGTAATAGCGGTAGGTGATGAGTTCTTTCAACTGCGCGCCGCCGCCGCTGCGGGCGTGGGCGGTGGCTTTGCGCATCGCGGTACGCACCGCCAACACGTCCATGCCGTTGACGACTTCGGCCTGCATGCCGTCGGTGGCAAAGCCCCAGGCGCGCGCCGACAGATACGGCACGTCGCACAGTTCGCCGTGGGTCTGGCCGGTCATCGCGTACAGGTTGTTCAGCAGCGCGAAAATCACCGGCACGCCAGCGGTGCGCTGATGCAGGCCGTTTTTGAATTGCGGCATGGTCGCCATTTGCAGCGACTCGAGCGTGATGCCGTTCGAGAACGCGCCGTCGCCGACGAAGCTGACCGCGACCTTGCCGTCATCCAGATAACGCGACGCGTACGCCGCGCCGGTCGCGATCGGGGTGCCGCCGCCGACGATCGCATTCGCGCCCAAATGACCGAGCGAGAAGTCGGCGATGTGCATCGAGCCGCCGCGGCCACGGCAATACCCGTGCTCTTTGCCGAATAGCTCGGCAATCGAGCGATAGATGTGATCGGCCAGCAATTCCTGACGGATGCCTTCGTCGTCGGTTTTGGTCACCGCAACTTTGTAGTAGGCGATGCGCGTATCCATTTGCGCACGGTTCATGTGCAGAATCGCGGCGTAACCCTTCGCGATCGAGTCGCCGTGGCCGCGATGGGTCGAGGTGATGTAGTCGTCCCAATTCAGCACCGCGCAGGTGCCGACCGAGGCGGCTTCTTGGCCGATCGAAAGATGCGTCGGGCCTTGGTATTCGTACTTGCCGGCCAGCGGTTCGTAGGCGCCAGAGCGCAGCTGATAGATCATCTCTTCGAGCGCGCGCACCGCGCACATCTGTTCGTATAACGAGATCGCCTCGGCCTTGTCGATGGTCTTGGCGCGCAGCTCATCCATCAGCGAGGCATTGGTCTGGAAGACCGGGATGTCGACCGCTTTGAGCGTGGTGGGCGTGAAGACCGGCATGCAGTCGAGGCTGAGGACCATGGTGGCTCCGAGGGGGTCGGGGACGGTAAAACCAGCGCGGGGTGGGTCAACGGATGCGACCCGAGCATTAGCGACGATTTTGTGCTGTTTTTCGGAGCCGGACGCGCGCTTGGCGAAATGAACCGGTCGCAGTTCGGCCTGCGGCGCGACCCAGGCATGAAAGCAACTGCGCTGGGTTGTCCTCCGTCGCGACATTGCGCCGCCGCGTGCAGCGATCTATCTACCGACGTGCCGCACGATCCTTCATGCACTGCTGGAGCTGACGCGATGGCCGCGGCATCAGCGGCGCGCGCACTGCTGATCGACGCGGCGTTGGCGCGGCGCAATTACGCGGCGCACCTGCGCGGACGGATCGAAGGATTACTGGACGGCACAGAAGACCGCACGCGGTTGCGCTGCTGCAATTCCGGCTGCTTTGTGTGCGTGCAGGTATTGCTGTTGATCGTCGCCGAGATCGAGGCCGCGACGGCGGCCGGCGGCTGAGCTATTTCTTCTGCAGCGCGGGGACGGGCACCGCTTTGGCAGGCGCGACTTTTTCTGCTTCAGGCGCAACTTTGTCTTCTGGCACGTCCATGTCCTTCACCGGCGCCATGTCGTGGTCGCCGCCGAGTTCGGGCAGTGGCTCACCGTGGTCGATGGCTTGGATATTGGCGTCGAAGGTGGTGTCGGCGCTGGCGGCGCCGGGCATGCGCAGATTGGTGATAGTGAACGGGACTTTGGTGGTAACAGCGACGGCGTGAAGTTTCAGTTCGATCCAGCCATCGTCTGGAACCGACACGGTGTAATAGCGCATTTTGGTCGCGCCGTTGTTGTTGGAGCCGGAACGGTTGGCTTCCAGCGTAGCGCCGGTCTCGTCATAGAACTGGATGTCGTCGATCAGTGCTTCGGTGCTCTGCGGATAGCGCAATTCCAGCATGTTGTTTCGACCATGCGCGACCGTCACTTCGGCACCCTCGACGCCGATAATGTGCAGGCGTTTGCCGACATATGCTTTGAACGGTTTTAACTCGGCCCATTTGAAGCGGCCATTGCTGGTAACCATGGCGATGGTGCCGGTGATGGACTTCACCATGGCTGTCGGACGGGTCGGGGCGCTTAGGCTGAAATTGACGCGACCCACCGGTTTATGACGGCCCTTCTCATTATCGTTGTCGTTGTCGTCGTCCTGACTGCGCTCGTTGCCCTGCAGCGTGAGATGTTCGCCGGTGTCGGTGATGGCGTCGGTCACCTCAAGATCACCCAGGCCGACCACCGGCACTTTGCCCTCGGAAAAGACGAAGAAACTCAGATTAAAGTTGCCGTTGTCGTTCGAGAGCGAGCCGTCGTTCTGCCAGTATTGATTGTAGTTCAGGCTGAGCGATTGCGGTTTCAGCGTCAGTTTGATCGCCGGCGGTGCGGTGACTGGTGCCACGGCCGGAACCACTGGAGCGATGGCTGTGGGCGCGCCCGCGGCGGGTTCGGCCATCCAGGCGCTGCTGATGGTGACCACCGGGGCAAAGAAAGCGGCGAGCAGCGGGGCGAGGCGGTGATACATGGAAGCCTTTCGTGGCGCAGCCGCGGGTAAGGCCGCAGCAAGTTCATGGAGAACGCAATGTCGTTGCGGTAGTTCGTTCGCCCGGCGGCCTGGGCCCACCGGCATCTCGTACAGCGTACCGCAGCCGACGCCACGCGGCGACTGCGAGTGTTCTCGGCGTCAGAGCCTTGGACGGCCGGCGTTGCCGAAAGTTCACTACGCGTGGTTGCTTTGATCGTTGTGCGCGCGCGCGCGCCACGCCGCCAACGCGTCGTTCTGCACGCGCGCGAATGCTTGGCCCAATGCCGTCGCGACGCGCGCCACGTCATCGGCCTCGGGCTTCGCACGTTCGTCGCCATCCGGCAGCGTCACCACTTTGAGCGCAATGACGTGGCCGGCGACGGTCACGTGCTCGGTGCGCCGCGGCAGCAGCCAGCGCTCCTGCATGCGCCAACGCAGTCCGATGGTGCTGGAATGCGTCAGCAGCCAGCGCGCCAGGCGTTCGCGATCGTCCGGTTTGGTCAGCACGATCAGCTGCTGTCCGGGCCGGCCTTTTTTCATCAGCAGTGGCGCGGCGGCCACGTCCAACGCACCCGCCTCAATCACGCCGGACATCACCGCGGCCAATTGTTCGCCGGTGCAGTCGTCAAGATGGCAGGTAAGCTCAGCGATTTCATCGGATTTTATCGCGATTTCGTCATTGTCGCGCAGGCTGTCATCCGACAGCAAACAGCGAACAACGTTGACCAAACCAGTAATCATTTTGTGCCCAGCGCCAAAGCCCGAGGCGCGCAGCGTCCCGGTTTCCGAACGCCGAGCGCCGGACGTTAGACGTTCGCTGACGAAAGCGTCCGCCAAGCCGATGACCAGCGCCGCGCCGGTCGGCGTGGTCAGCTCGCCGGTTTCCCAACCCAGATCGCGCCACGGCACCTGATGCTCGACCAACATCCGCGCCACCGCCGGCACCGGCACCGGCATGCGTCCGTGCGCGCAATATACGGTGCCGTGGCCGGGCACGATCGGTGACGCGGTGACGCGGGTGACGCCGAGCTGTTCCAACAGCAGGCAGCATCCGACCACATCGACGATCGCGTCACGCGCGCCGACTTCGTGGAACTCGACGTCATCCGCCGGCACGCCATGCACCGCGCCTTCGGCTGTGGCCAGGATGCGGAACACGCGCTGGGCGCGGGCGCGCACTGACTCGGGTAAGCGCGCCCGTTCCAGCAGTTCGCGAATCACGCGGTACGGCCGATGCGGGTGCGCGACGGGCGCTTCGGCGATCACCGTGCCGGTACGCAAATCCAACGTCGGGGCCGCGGCCGGCGTCTGCCCGACCTGCCACTGCGCTTCTTGTTCGACCGCGACGTCGACACGCAACGCGCTTAAACCACCGCAATTCACCGCTGAAACACGCACGTCGAGCGGTCCGATGTCTAAGCCGGCCAAGTCGCGCAGCAGCCGTTCCCGATCGCCGCCGCAGTGCAAAAGCGCCGCCAATAGCATGTCGCCGGCGATTCCTGACGGCATATCGAGGTGCAGTGTGGTCATCACGGCGGATGGTTGATGCGCGCCGCGGCTGGCAATGCCGATGGGCGTTACACCATGCGCGCCCATGTCCGAGGCGATGTCGACCGTGCTGCGCCTGGAACGCGAGATCCAGCTCGAAAACGCGCGCGCGCTCAGCGCCCTGCATCAGCAATACCAAACCCTATCCGAAGTCGTGCTCGCCAATGCGCGCGAGCGCGGCTACCTCAGTAACGATCCGTTGGGCGCGGTCGCGACCCTGGCCGCGCCGGCGCCGTTGGCGCGCGATGTCGGGCAGGCCGTGGTCGATTTGTGGCGTACATTTTTCTCCTGTTTTCGCGATGACGAAAAAGCCTTCGAAGCCGCGCGATTCCGGGAAAAAACCGCCGGCGTCGAAGAGTGGCTAGCGCGGCAACAGCCCGGCGAGGCGGTCGATTTCCGCTTGGCCATCGACCTGCTGCAAGCGCTACAGCTGTTGTGGCAGGAACGTCATCAGGCGATCAGCGAACGCCTCGACAGCCTGATCCACGACCTGTCCACACATCAGGCGCAGCTCGGCTCGGCGCAACTCGCCACCGCGCACACCTCGGACGAAATGGAGCGCATCCAGAAGGTGGTGCACGCCGCGCTAACCGAAGCCAACGAGCCGCCCGCGCCGGGCGAACCGCCGGCGCAACAGATCGTGCGCCTGCTGCGGCGTTATCGCGCCAATCTGGAGACTAACCGTCGTCTCGCTGGCGACAGCGTGGCCGGCATGAATGCGCTGATCACCGCGATCCGCGCCATCGCCACGAAAGAAGAGCCGCCCGCCCTCACTGGCCCGGCGCAGGCCGTGGTCGATGAAGTCCGCCGCCTGGACAGTGCGCGGCGCGAGCTTGAAGCGATCGTGCGCGAACTACGCGGCCACATCATCGGTTTGGAAGGCCAGCGCCGCGAGTTGATGGAAGAAGTCGCCCAACGCGACCGCCGCCTGTCGCGCCTGGATCACGCCGATGCCGGCGTCGCAGTCGATGAACGCTTGGCGCTCTATCGCCAAGCCTTCGCCGCGTTGGAAGCCGGTGGCGATTATGCGTCGGTGTTGAATCAGGCGCGCACGTTGGAGCGCGTCATCAGTCTGCCGACCGCCGAGATGGAACATTTGGTCAAGCTGGTCGATCGGCAGTTGGCCGAACTGGCGCGTGTGCTGGAAGACCTGCGCAAAGTGCATCCACTGATCGACGATCCACGCCGACTTCGCCCGCGTTTCTTCGGCTCAAAATACGATTTCAAAGCGCCCGCAGGGCTGGTGCAGGCGCTGCGCGACGCC
>JBBROQ010000154.1:0-7467 GCA_038229115.1 Planctomycetota bacterium
AGCTGAATCTGCTGCGGTGAAGATTGGCGCGACAGAGGCGGCGACACCATCGCCGGCGCCCGCACCGGCCTGGCGCTACCATCGGTGGCAAGAAACGGCAGACGGCTGGCAACCGGTCATCAGCGCCCTGCGTCCGCGGCCGGCACTGACCCACGAGGAAACCGACGTTACCCGCGTCGAGCTGCACCGGTGGCAGGCCGTCCTTACCACTCCCACAGCCCGCGTGCTGCAGCTGCACGCCCGTGGGCAGAGCGATTTGTGCTGCTGGGTCGATGGCCATCTGCGGTTGGTGGCGCGCAAGGAAGGTGCTGCGATCGATCAGGTCGCCCTGCTGCGGCTGGATGCAGGCGTTCATCAGGTGGTGATGACCGCCGCGCGTGCGGTCGGCGCTGTCGACTTCACGCTGTCGACGCTTGACCCGACGCAGGCAGAACCCGCGCCGATACCGACCGGCGAAAACAAAGACGACGTGGACAGTCACGGCATCCACGGCTGGACGATGCAGGCGATGGGCTGTTTCCTAGCCGACGTCAAAGGCCCGTGGCCAACCGCAGCGGCCTTGATCGCCGACGGCGCCGAAACGGGTTGGGCCTGCGCTCTGGCCGGGGAATTCACCTCATGGACCACCGGCGAATTAGAGCTGGCGGTCGATTTTAGCGGCGGGGTACGCGCCTGGGTCGATGACGATCTGGTACTGGCGGACTGGGCCGAGGGCTCCAACCGCTCCTGCCGCAGTCGGCCGGTGCCGACGGAACCCGGCCAACGCCATCGACTGCGGTTCACGTTCGCCAGTGCTAAGGCGTACGGCTCGTGGCGGTTGGGCTTGGCCGGCACCCACATCCCGGCTCAGCCCTTCCCGATGTGGGCGCTGCGCCCGCTTGCGCCCACGGGCAGCCCGGCCCTGCCGGCAACGTTGCCGAACAATCCCTGGCGGCGTGGATTGCTTGATCCGGTGGCGTTGGCCCGGCAGGCGGGACCAACGGCGCCCCCGTGGCTGATGCCGCCCGAGCCGCAACCAATCGGCGTCGCCGACTGCCGCGCGCGTGAGGATCAACTGTGGTACCGTGGAACCCCAGCCACCGCCGAAGAAGCGCTGGGTGCGGTCCATCTCGCCATGCTCACCTGGAGCCAGCACTCCGAACAACTGCCGCCGTGGCCACATCTGGCAACCCTGGCGATGGCCGCCGATCCCGGACTTGGGGTCGAGGTCGCGCGTTGGTGGTGGTGCCTGGCGAACGCAGGCGAGGCCGACGCCGCCGCGCGACAAGTGCTGCTGGCGCATGCGTGGTGGGGCACCCGGCATCCCGGAACCGTGGTCGGAAGTTTCGATTGGCGCCGGCCCTTCATCACCGTCCCACCGCTGTCCGGAACCGCTGCACCTGGATCCTGGATCGCGCTGGTCAGCGGGCTGCTGACCGGAACTCAAGGGGCTGATCAGCTGCAACGTGCGGTCGGCGCGCTCGGGCAAGACGCCCCCCTCACGCTGCTGCAACCCGCCGTGCAGCGGGCGCAAGCTGGCGCGCCGGCCCTGCCCGAACCGGATCCGGAGGTCGCGCCGCTGTTCGCCTTCTGGCGTGCGCCAACAGCGGAAAACCTACAAGCATTGGATGACGATGGCCGGCGCGCGGTGGTCAACGCCTATGGCCGGGTCTTCCCGCTCTGCGCCGATGCCACGGTCAATCTGCTTTGGCACCTGCTGACCGTGGCCGGCTGGTGCGATACGCGCTGCGATGCCGCGGTGATGATGTGGTCTGGGATCCGCACCGCCCAAATCACCGGCGACGTGCGCACCACGCCGTTGATGGCCTGGATGCAAGAATCCTGCCTCGATCCCGCACAGCCTTCCGGCAGCCGCTACCAGTACGTGGTGGAGGCGGGCAAATATGCCTTGCCGGCGGCGCTTGATCAGTCGCTGCCGCCGGAACAGATCCGCGCTTTACTGCCGCTGTTCGAATGCAGCGCCGATTTGGGTCGGGTTAGTCCCAACCACTATGGCCGCCATATGCGCCCCTGGGCCGCGCGTGCCTGGTGGGATGCGCTGGCCGCCGCCGGTGCCCATGACGAACTCCTGGCGGTACTCGCCGACGACGCGGTGGACCCGGTCGCCGAAATCCGCCGCGACGCCGCCGTCCGCCTCGCTGGCTTACTCGCGGCCGACGGTCAGACGCAGCAGGCGCACCGCCTGCTGCAACGCATCGCCGGCGAGCCGGAACCCAGCGATCTTAGCCTGATCGCCCTCACCGACTTGATGGACGCGGCCATCCACCACGGTGACGCCGCTGCCTTCGACCACGGCCAAAATCTGGCCCGACGGATGCTCGCCGAAGTGCAAACCGATGATCGTGCCGGCCTAGCACCACGCCTGCTGGCGTTGCTGCGCAGATCACGGTGACTCGACCTGCCGCTGTGGTTCACCATGACGAAAGCGCGGGTTGGGGCATGGCTCGGCGATCGAGCTGAAGGTGCTTTCCGTGCCGACATCCTGCAGCGGCACCCTGAACCAAAACGTGCTGCCAAGTCTGGGCTGCGAATCGACGCCGATCTCACCAACCATCAAAGCGATGATGCGTTTGCAAATCGTCAGGCCCAAACCGCTGCCATCGTGGCGGCGGGTGTTAAGCGTTTCGCCCTGATAAAATGACATGAAAAGCTGCTGCGCTGCTGCGGGCATAATGCCGGTACCGGGGCCGGTGTTGCGCACTGCGAATCGCCAGCGGCTGTCAGCGGCCGTCACCGCGCTGTCGACCACGCCGGAGCGAACGCGACCTCGTCCAAACTCAGCCGCCCGGCTTTTAAGCGTGGCTGCGATCTCGCGCTGTTCGGGCTCTAACCGACTATCGAGCAGCAGCTCGGCCATGCCCATTACGCCGTTCATCGGCGTGCGGATCTCGTGGCTCATGTGCGTCAGGAACTCGCTCTTGGCCTGATTCCAGCAGCGGCAGCGGCGGCCGCCGCGCACCGTTGTTCTGCCAATGTTTGGTGCTCAGTGAGGTCATGCGTCACCGCGACAAGGCGCAGCGCGCCGCGTCTTTTTATTCACCTGCGGCGGCAGCACCACGTTCTGCAAACACGCCGCGTACAGCGCGCCGTACAGCCCCGTCGCGGTCAAATGCACAACCAACCGCACCTGCTCTCCATGGTCAGGCAACGCGTGGCGGTGGGGTCGTCGCCGGCCGGCGGTGGGGCGGTACTCGCGGGCATACGGTGCTTCAGGAATTCTCGCCGAGCGCGTAAGCGCGCCGAAGAGGTTGCCTCAATCGCATGCACCGGGGCTCGGCGATAACTTGAACCTACCCCGGATCCCCCGTCACAGTCGCGGGCGCGCGCCACGCCGCCGGATTAGTGGGCGGCGCTGTCATGGTCACCGACGCTAACGCAAACGGCGGCCAGGACAGTTGCAGTGCGACGTGCAGATCGAGTCCACGCGCCCGCGCCGCCAGCACTCGTAACGGCCCGGCCGAGGCCAGCACTAGCACCACGCGGTGGCGCGCGCCCATGGCCAACAGCTCATCCCACACCGGCTTCACCCGCGCCGCCATCTGCACAAACGACTCGCCACCCGGCGGCGCCCGTCGCACCGGATCATCCAAAACCGCGCGGCCAGCGTTTCCGATGTCGTCCCACGGCACACCGTCCCACGCGCCGAAGTGCTGCTCGCGCAACCGGCGATCCAGCCGCACCGGCAGCCCCAACGACACCGCGTGCCGCCAGCACCGACGCAAATCCGAGGTCAGCACCAATTCCGGCTTCAGCGCCAACAGCGCGGTTTTTACCGCCTTCCAGCGCCGTTCACCAGCCGACGTAACCGGCCAATCCAGCCAACCCAATGGCGCACCCGCGCCCGACGCCGCGGTCGGTCCGTGGCGCAGCAGTAGAATCATCGACGGCCGCACGCGCTCAGCTTTTTCCGCTTCACGTTTTCGCGACAAAAATCAGCAGCACGGCGCACTCCACCAACTGATTGCCCGCGCCCAGCAAATCGCCGGTCTGCCCGCCAACACGACGATGCAGATACATCGCCCATAGGCTGACCACCGCGGTAGCGAACAACGGCGCCAACAGCGGCCGCCATGATCCAAAAAACCACGCCACCACGGTCAGCGCCAGGGCCACCACGGTCGCCAAACGCACGCTCATATCCGGTAGCGCGCCGGCGATGTCGCGGCCCACGCCCTCGCCAATCGGCGGCAGCACCCGCAACAACGGCGCCGCGCTCCACCGGCCCCATGTGCCGGCCACCATCAACGCCACCCACGCATGCTCGGGCAACGTTACCATCACCGCCCATTTCAGGCTCAGCAGCAACCACAACGCCACCGCGCCATAGCTGCCCACGCGCGAGTCCTTCATGATCCGCAGCACATCCTCAAGCTGCCAGCCCCCCCCCAATCCATCGGCGCTGTCAGCCGCCGCGTCCTCGTGAAAAGCCCCCGTTAACAGCACACCCACCGCCAGCGCCAACACCGCCGCGACACCAATCGGGAAACAGGATGAAAACGCCCAGAACGCCAAGCCGATCAGCGCCCCGATCAACGCCCCAATAATCGGAAACCATGGCACTGCGCGCGGCAGTTCATCAGCCTCGGTCGGCGGCCCCGGCAATGGTAGTCGGGTTAGAAAACGAGCGGCGGCGATGAGGGGACGCATCAGATTGCTCCTGTTAATATTGTCCCCGGTACCGCCGCGGCAGCGTCCGGCGCACCCGCCGAGCGCCCGCTAACCCCGGCCCCAGAAAAAGTCGCCATCTCGCGCAGCATCGCGCACGCGCAGCGCACCAGCGGCACCGCCAGCGCCGCGCCAGTGCCCTCGCCCAAGCGCAGGCCCAGATCCAACAACGGCCGCGCCTCAAGCGCCTCCAACAACAACCGTGCCCCCGGTTCCGTACTGCGATGCGCGAACACCACATACGGCCGCAACGCCGGCTGCATGCGCACCGCCACCAACGCCGCCGCACCGCTGATAAATCCATCCACCAACACCGGCCAGCCACGAGCGGCCCCCGCCAGCATCGCCCCCGCCATCGCCGCAAATTCCGCCCCGCCCACCGCCACCAGCACCGCCAGCGGCTCATTCGGATCAGGCCGATGCCGATCCAACACCGCCTGCACCACCGCAACTTTTTGAGCCAACTGCGCGCCCGCGACGCCAGTGCCCGGCCCCACTGTCAGGCGTGCCGGCGCTCCCGTGAACGCGCTCAGCAGCGCCGCCGCCACCGCCGAATTGCTAATACCCATCTCACCCACGGCTAAGCACGCAAAGCCGGCCGGCAGCGCCAACACCTCATCAATGCCCGCCTGCACCGCCGCCGCACACTCATTCGCCGTCATCGCCGGCCCGCGCGTCGCGTCGGATGTCCCCCGCACCACATTGCGCTGGCTCACCCCCGAAAACGCACACGGCGTCGCCACCCCGACATCAATCACCCGCTGCCCGATACGGTTCGCCCGGCAAAACACCGACGAAGCCGCACCCCCCGCGGCCAAGTTCGCCACCATCTGCACCGTCACCGCCGCCGGGTACGCCGACACGCCATGCGCGC
Source organism: Planctomycetota bacterium (assembly GCA_038229115.1). Lineage (GTDB taxonomy): Bacteria > Planctomycetota > UBA11346 > UBA11346 > UBA11346 > JBBROQ01. The sequence continues at coordinate 5,540 of JBBROQ010000154.1, forward strand.
AGATGCCGTGATCGCCGGCAAACGTCAGCAACCACGCCGCGGGATCCGCCGGGGTGACGGTGCCGGCAATGCGCGCGAGCTGCACCGCCAAATCTTCCAGCGCGCCAAGACTCCCCGGCGGCTTGGTCAGATCATTCAGGTGTGCGCGCACCGCCGCCTCATTCAGCAGCAGCGGAGAAATCACCGGCAGAACCAACGCAGACGTAGTGGACATCGCGCTACCGCACCCCGGCATGCCCGCCATGCAACGAGAAGTGACCGTGGCCGGAAACAAGCTGATGAGGCAGCGGATATTTTAGGCGTTTCCTTGCTGGGCGGCGACGAGGTTCGCCATCAGGCAAAGATGTCTGAGCGTCGGCCTGGATCTCGCCCCGCAGGCAGTCGAAATCTTTGTGCAACCGCACACGGGTAAACGAACTTTGCCAACTGCGATCATGGGCATGAGCGCATCGAGGCGGCCACAGTGGCATGAGCTGATAAACCGCCGTGGACGGACCCGCCCACGCAGCGATCCGATCGACATCTTGGCCGTTCACCCGCTTTGACCCATGCCGCCTTTCGTATGCGGATAGGTCAGACACCTATCTCGCTACCACCTCTTGCCGTGCTGAAACTGCTGCCGATCGTACCGAAAATGCCCCGCCACAAGAGACGGACTACGACAACAAAACACCTGCGGACTACCGTCGTACAAACTTTTGCGTACATCGAATTAATAATTGATTACAATGATTTCATAGTATGGTAAAAATTATGGAAAAATCAGTGGTTTATACCGGTGATCGCAAAGGCGCCGAGCGCTCAAATTATGTTACTGACGGCATTCAATCCGTCTGGGCATTGACCGTATCCGCACACTCAATGATCGGCGTCTATAATGCTCAATCAAGATTACAAAGAAATATTGTCGCTGTTTATAAAAAACGACGTTGAATTTATGATCATCGGGGCATACGCGCTTGCGTATTATGGATTCCCCCGCTCAACTGGTGATATTGATCTCTTTGTGCGTCCAACCATCGATAATTCGATGAAAATCCATGCGTCGCTGGCTGAATTTGGCGCCCCCATCGTTGACTTACCAACTGATTACTTTTCTATTCCAGGTCATTATTTTCAGATTGGCGTCGCGCCGTGCAGAATAGACATCCTGAATGATATTGATGGAATTTCTTACGGTGCAGCACGGTTCGAATGGGCAAGCGTAGACGGATTGTCCTTTAAGGTCATTTCGAAAGTCGATTTTATTACGAACAAGAAAGCATCGGGAAGACCAAAGGATTTGGCTGACGTAGCCTATCTTCAATAGTTTCTCAATGAGTCGGTGCGCCAGAGGTCAGAACGAGTTCGGTTGTTATTCGTTATGTTCGCTGGTCCGGTCTGGTGATTTACGCCTTCCGCAGAATCACATGCGTCGCGTTCTCGCCGCGCACGGTATTCGTGACCGCGTAGCCCAGTTTCGGCAGATCGATGCCGGCGAACAGCGGTTCACCTTCGCCCAAGACGATCGGTGAAATCGCGAGGTGCAGTTCGTCGATTACTCCTGCTTGCAGGTATTGCCGCACCGTCGCCGCGCCGCCGCCAATGCGCACATCTTTTGCGCCGGCGGCGGCCTTGGCCTGACGCAGGGCCGAGGCGATGCCGTCGGTGACGAAGTGAAAGGTGGTGCCGCCCTGCATCTTCAGCGGCGGGCGCGCGTGGTGGGTGAGCACGAACACCGGCACGCGGTAGGGCGGCGTGTCGCCCCACCAACCCTTCCAGCTCTCGTCGGGCCACGGCCCGCGCACCGGGCCGAACATATTGCGGCCGAGGATCCACGCGCCGTTGTTCGCCATCGCGGCCGCGGCCATGTCGTCGTCGACGCCCTGCTCGCCCGCGTCGCCTGCACCACGTTCAGCGCCGCCTCCGCCGCCGCCGTTATTGGCGTG
>JBBROQ010000155.1:0-7445 GCA_038229115.1 Planctomycetota bacterium
CCGATGGCACGCGCATCCGCGCCGAGGCCGATATCGGCACGGATCCATGGACGCGCACCACGCTGCGTCTGACCACTGCTGCGGGCGATGAAATCGCGCTCTCAGGCGAGCGATTGCTGCAACCGGACGTGTGCAAAAACACCAGTGAATCCAGTACGTTTAACGTCGCAGCGATCCAATTGCTGCCGGCGCACACGCAGCAATTGGTGATCGGGACTGTCGCGCCGACGAAGAGCGATGCCGCTCACGTTGCATGGCAGACCGTGCCCACGCAGGGCCGGCCGTGGTCGCCGGCGTTCCGGCCGGGGCATGCGGAATTGGCGTGGGTGGAGACGGATCATGACGGGTCGCGGTTGGTGATCGCGCCGCTGTCTGATCTGACTCGACGCCGAGTGCGGGCATCGGTGCACGGTCGGTTGCTGCATCCGGCTTGGACCATTGATGGCGTCAGCGTGTACGTGTGTTCGGACCTGTCTGGCGTCAGCAATGCCTATCGGATCGACGGCGATTTTGCGCTAAAATCCAATCTGACTCGAATTTCCTCTATCGATAATGATGTCGCTGAGGGCATGGACGTTGTCACTAACACCATCGGCGGCGTGATTGCCTGCGTGCCCAGTTTTGACGGCAAAGAATTGGCGCTGATCGATCACGATGTGCACGGGCCGTTCTTAGCGCGGATGGCGAATGATCCGGCCACGTTTTCTGGCGATGTACCAGAAGTCACTTTGATCTGGCCCGCGCCAGTTCTGCCGACCGCCGCGACTGCCGGCGAAGCCGTGAAACTGCTCCCCGCCATCGAAACCAATCCCGCCCCCCTGCCCACGCACGCCTATCACGGCTTGCCCGAAATCCGGCCACTCTTCTGGACGCCCACCACTTATGCGGTGCCCGAAGGTGGTATCGGCGCGGCCGGGATGGCGGCCGATCCGCTGTTCACGCATGAGCTGCTGGCCGGAATCGGCCGCGGGCTCACCTATCGCACCGGCGTGGGTTTGGGCGCGTATGTGAATGCGACTTGGGAGGTCGAGTTCGCTGCCATCGCGTGGCGTTCCGAACGCGCGTATGACCGCTTGGTCGAAAGCGATACCGGCGCGCGCTATGACTTTGGCGAGAACGTAAACACCGGTGAAATCCGGGCAGGCTATGGTTTAGCCGGACGCGCGCGGCGCTTTCAACTCTATCTGGCCGGCGGCATCGCCGAGCATCGCGCGATCAATGAATCGGTGCGCGGCTACGACACCCTGACCCATGTGTCGCAGCCGATTTTTGTCGGCACCGAGCAATACCTCGAAGCCACCATCGCTTACGACGACCACCTGCTATTCCCGACCAGCTATGCCGGTGAACGCGGCAACGGCGCGGCGCTAACCGCGCGCAATTCAGGCCTGGGCGGCGATCTGCATGGGCAGCGCCTGCTCGCACAGGCCAGCCACACCTTCACCGTGTGGCCGGCACAAAGTCATCAGGTGGTGATCGGCGGCATGGCCGGATGGAGCCACGGCGACCGCACGGCGCAGGGCGCATTCGCCATCGGCGGCGGTAGCGGCGTCGGCCTACCACGTGGTTACAGCGGAAACAGCGGCGCCAACGCCAGCGTGGCCAGCGGCGATTATCTCCTTGCCGGTTCGGCTGCGTATCGCCTGCCCGTGTGGCGGCCGTTCCACGGTTTTGCGTCCTCGCCGTGGGTACTGCGGCAGGTGGTCCTCGAAGGCTTCTATGACCTCGGCCAAGTCACTCGCGACCATCTTGGCGGCGACGGCCCGTGGTATCGCTCGGCCGGCGGCGAACTGCATGCTGAAATCGAATTCTGGTCGATCAGCACCGCGCCCGGCATCGGCGTCGCACAGCAACTTTCAGCCGATAAGGATACCGTTGGTTATTTCACGCTCGGCTTCGGTTGGTGAAAATCCACGGCATCTACCACGCTGCTGGTACGCGACAGCCAGATCAGCACCTTTGCTACCAATACATATATGGAGCTCGCCATGCGTCCTAATCGTCTAGCGCTAATCGCAGCCATCATCATCGCCACAACGCTGTCCGCCGGCCTGCCGTTGGCGGCCGCGCAGGTGGTGACGCTGGCGCTGCCGAAATCGTGGGAGGGCAAGAAGGACGGCACGATGGACAACAATCCGATTAAGGTAAATGACCTGCTGCTGTGGCGTTTCGACCGCATCTGGCCAGATGATCCGGAAGTCGGCGCGAATTATCTGCCGATGCCCTGGCGCGAAGCCGGCCGGGTATGGAAACCGCTCGAACACGAGATGGGTGGACAGCCGTGCGCCCAACTGACGGACAAGGACACCGTGGTTCTGGGCATCCGCGGACCCTGGCCGGGCGGTGGCAACAACGAGGGCTTCAAGTTGGCAGTGCTGGTGTTCATCGTCCCGACCAACGCGAAGTATCAATTTAGCGGCACCGTGCAGGCCGACATGTGGGAAGGTGGTGGATCACCGTCTTTGACCATCTACTGCCGTGAAGCCAAAAAGCCGAATTTGCGCATCAAACTGCTGCAGACCGTGGCCCTGACCAACAAGACCGCAATTGACCTGAAAGACTGCGTATTCTCTATGGAGGCCGGCCAGGAAATCTGCTTCGTGCCGCGCCTGACCAACGCGAACAGCGGCGCCAACGTCACGTTCAAGAAATTCACGGTAATTGCGGCTAAATAGATATGGGCCCACGGTCAAACTCATCTGCGTCCGATTCTGTATGCCATGGTGTAAGCCCCAAAGTCGATGAGAAATCTTCCCATCCGCGTCAAAACCTCGATTTGATTAGAATCTTCTGACAGTTTTTTGCCTGATCGTGCTCTGACGTCCTGCGTTCGCCGTTCCTGCGCATGTTCCATTCTGCGTCCTAGTTCGACCGGAGTGAACACTTGCTGCCGAAAGCTCGCGCATGTCGAAGACCAAGACAACATGTCGGCTGCACCTCGTAATAATCACAATTCGTCAGAACGCTTCAAAGCATGAACTCGGTAGCCGCATGAGTCGGCCGGAAGAAGACGCCGCTATCGGATTGCCGAGCGGTATTGGTTTTAGCAGCGGCGCGCGCGCATTTATCACCCGTGGTGTCGCAGCTTGCCGCGCGCGGCTACCGGAACCCTGCTTGATGGCCAGACAATGACCGCCACGCGCGGAAATTGGACGCGTGGTGATGCGCAATACCACGCGGTTTTTACCGTGGTTTTCGCATCTTCTGCGGTTTGACGGCGCGCGCTTCGTGGGGTACCTAACTGCAACGAGGGCGTGGTCATGGCCAAGGCAGGAATTCAGCCGGTGCGGGTCGAGATCAGCCGCACGATGGTGCGGCTGCACCTGAGCCGACCGGACCGCTACAACGTCCTCGACACCGCCACACTCGCCAGTCTTGCCGAAGCTCTCGACCCCACGCATCAGCGCGATCTGCCGTTGGTGCTCGAAGGCGATGGCGAAGTGTTTTCAGTCGGTGCCGATATCGCCGAGCTGGCGCGTTTTTCCGCCGACGCCGCCGTCGCCTACAGTCGCTTGGGCCAGGAAGTGGTCTCGGCGATAGAGCGCTGGCCGGGCGTGACTGTCGCGCGCCTCAATGGCTACGCATTGGGCGCGGGCCTAGAGTTGGCGCTCGGCTGCGACGTGTTGGTCGCCGCGGGCGACATCCGCCTGGGCCTGCCAGGCTTGGCCTGGGCGTTGGTGCCGGGCATGGGCGGACTGCGCCGACTGGCGTGTCGATTGAGCACTGAGGCATGCAGCGATCTGTTCCTGGGCGGCGATGTCATCGACACCGAACGCGCGCTCAGCCAAGGCCTGGTCGATCGGCTGATCACCAGTAGCAAGGGCTTCAACGAATTCGTCGACGGCCTGGGCGAATACAGCCCGTCAGCAGTAGAGGCGATTCGTTCGCTGCGCCTGACACGGCGCGGACGCATCGATCGCGAGACCGAGGCCGAAATCTTCAGTCAACCGTTCATCAGCGGCGAGTGCCAGAAGCGCCTTCGTAAATTGCTGGCGAGCTGAAGCGTACCGTGCGCTTGGCTTGAAAACACCGCGACCCCGGCCGATTGGCCGGGGTCGCGGTGTTTTTTTTAACTGACTCCAAACTTAAATGATCGGCTCGTCCGCTTTTTCGGCTTTGGTCGGCGCGGCTTTTTTCGCGGCCTTAACCGCGGGCAACGTGACGACAGCGAGTGAAGCCGGGACGCTGGCGGCGGGCAGGCCGAGCGCGGCCTTGGCCTGATTCACCACGTCGACGAAGGCTTCAGGCTGGTGAATCGCCAGCTCGCTGAGCTGCTTACGATCCAGGCGGATGTCGGCCTTCTGCAAACCGGCAATGAGACGGCTGTAGTTGATGCCAAGCTCGCGTGTGGCGATCGAGATGCGCTTGATCCAGAGCTGACGGAATTGGCGCTTCTTGAGTTTGCGGCCCGAAAACGCGTGCAGTTCAGAACGGCGCACGGCTTCGCAGATAACGCGGTACATCTTGTGACGACCGCTGAAGAAGCCTTTAGCGCGGTTCTTGATGCGCTTGATCATGCGATGGCGAGAAGCGCCATTGGTTGTACGCATGGTATTCCTTTCTTACTGGCCCGGCGCGGATGGAGCGCCGGGGAGGCCGAGGGCCTACTTGGTGAAAAGCTAAAAAACTTAAAAAATAGCGGCGAAACCGCTTATTTCGCTTGGCCCATCAGCAGGGCGTAGCGCGCGCGGCGAACATAACCGGCGGTGGTGGTCACGGTCAGCTTACGCGCGTTGCGCTTACGCTTCGGACTACGGCCGGCCATCAAGTGGCGCACGTTGCACTGGGTGCGGACGAGCTTTCCGTTGGGGGTCAGGCGGATGCGCTTCCGACTCGCCTTGTGACTTTTCATTTTGATCTTGGGCATTGAAGAACCTTTCGCAGCGACGGGCGCCGAACCGGACGCTCGGCACCGGCCGAACGCGAGCGCGGAACCATAGTGAGGAAAACCGTGACGCAAGACTGCGAGGAAGAAGGCCGAGTCGACCTCAACGACCAAGCACGAGTCGATCGCCGAGATGATTACCGAGGTTGGGATTGTCGTAGATCAGCTGTTTCGTGCGTTCGATGTCGTAGGGCACGCGCCGCCATTCGACACTGGCTCCGTCGAAGACCACGTAACACGAGCGATTGTCGCCGTCGCGCGGCTGACCAACGCTGCCGACGTTGATGATGGTTTTGCGCGCGTCGATGGTCCAACGGTAGTTCAGGCTTTGCAGGCTGTGCCAAGTAAAGTCGTCACCGGTGACCACCCCCGGCCGATGCGTGTGGCCAACAAAGCAGGTGTGTTGGACCAATGCGAAATTCTCTTCGAGCAACTGGCGCGGATCCTCACCTAAATAGCTGCGACCCTGGGTGTGCTCTTCCAGCACGTATTCCTCCAGATGATTTCGCGGACTGGCATGGACGTATAGCACGTCGCCTTCGGTGAACGAGGTCGGCAGGGTGCGGATCCAGTTCCAGCGCGCGCGCTTACCCGACAGCCAGGACAGCATGCCGGCGCGGATCATGGTATTGGTCCACAGCGCTGCGTTTCGAGCCTCGGTGTTGAAGCCGATCGGTTCGTGCACCGCGGCGTGATCGTGGTTGCCAGCGATGACCTTGCCGCGCTCGCACACGTCCAAGACCTTCTTCATCGCTTCGACTGGTTCGGGACCATAGCCGACCACATCGCCCAAACAGTAGATCGCGTCGACGTGTTGCTGGTCGATGTCGGCCAGCACCGCGTTAAGCGCTGCCATGTTGCTGTGAATGTCGCTGATTAGCGCGATCCGACGCATGGCGCGCTTATAGAGGCGTGGTGCAGCCTCACCAGCGCATTCCTTGAGCGCTTGATGAATACCGTGTGTTTGGCCATCCAAATGACCACGTTTCAGCGCAAGAAATCTACCAGCGACGTTTGCAGCACACTGGCTCCGGCCCTTAGGCCGGCCTGCAGCGCGGTATTGGCGAGGTTAAATTTGGAATAGGTGTCGGCGAGGTCGACGTCTTCCACCTGACTGGTCAATTCTTCCAAATAGCTCTTGGTGCGTTCCAGCTGATTGCGCGCCAGATCCAGACGCTGCATGCGTCCGCCCATCGCGCCGTGCAGATCGTTAACGCGTTCAGCAGCAGCATCGACGCCCGCCAACGAGCCACTGATGGCGGCAGTATCGTTCTGGGTCAGCGCGTCGCGCAGGTCGGTCAGGGTTTTAAAAATGTCGGTCTGGCCCTTGAACAATTCGTTGCCGTTTTGGTTCACGGTCGCCTGCGCACCCGGCCCGATGGACACGTCGAACGTGTCGAGGTTGCCGCTGTAATCGACGCCAGTACCGGCGGCGTTGCGAGCGAAAGGTTTCTGCAGGGTGGCCGTGCCCGAGAACAAATAGCGGCCGTCATGCACGGTGTTGGCGAGGTCGACGGTGCGGTCCAAATAGGAATCGATGCTCTGCGCCAATGCGCGCCGACTGGTGGCGTCCTGGCTGCCGTTGGCGCCCTGCACGCCCAGTTGCTTCACCTGATCCAGGATCTGCGACATCTCGCCCAAGGTGCTGTCGGTGGCGGTCATGAACGAGGTCGCCTTGTTCACGTTGTCGAGGTATTTGCCCGACTCGAACGCGCCCTGGCGATAGCCGAGCGCGATCTTTGCCACCACCGGATCGTCGCTAACACGATTGATGCGTTTGCCCGACGACATCTGTTCCTGGTACTGGGCGAGGCGGCCCAAGGTCATTTGGTTATTGGCCAGCACCGTGGCGCTGATGCCGGAATTCGTGACGCGATCCATGGTTCGTTCCTTTGTCCTTCTACGCCGCGCGCACCGCGCTCAGCACAAGATGTCCAGCGCTGCGCTCAGCGCAGGATGTCTAAAAGAGTGGTGATGTTCTCGCGTGCGATCGACACCACTTTCGCCGCCGCGGAATAGCTTTGCTGCTGCAAAATCAGCTGGCCGACTTCCTCATCAATGCTGACCCCGCTGTCCTGCTGCCGACGGTTTTCCAGGGTCTTTTGCACCGTTTGCTGGTTTTCCTGCATACGCGTGGCTTGCTGAATCTGCACGCCCACGGACGACACCGTGGCCTGATAATAATCATCCATGGTGAAGCTGCGGTTGTTGAACAACGCCGCCTTGCGCACCGCGGTGATTGCAGCCAACGCGGTGTTGTCGCCTTCGGCGCGGGTGCGGCCAACCGCGAACTGGCTGCTGTCGGCGACCAGGCGATCAGTGACTTTCAACGTCCGCGCATCGCTGCCGCTGAACATGGTGTTGATGCCCAGGGCCGGCAGTAGACCGGCCTGATCGGGCTGACCATCGACGGTGAAGTTCAGAGTATTGCCGGCGGTCGACAGCGAGCCCGCGCCCAGCACCGCGTACACGCCGTCAGCGATCGACAGCGCCGAGCCCGCGGGCAGCGCGCTGTCGAGCGTTTTGGTGATGGTGTGCTGCGTCGGCGCTGCTGGATCGC
>JBBROQ010000156.1:0-7419 GCA_038229115.1 Planctomycetota bacterium
CTATGCGGTTCGGCCACGCGGTAATACGCCGCGACTTCCTTCAGCCGCGCAATGGCGGCGACGCGGCTGGCGACTGGGCCAACTGATGCGCCAGCGGTGAATGTCGGCGCAGCCGCTCCGACGCTTCCGCCAGTCGGGGTTGGCAATGCCGCGCTGTTGGCGGCCGGGGCCGCACCTTCGTTCAACTCATTCAAGCGATGCCGCAATGCGGAAAAACCAGCGTCTTCACCATCGAACTTGTCGCGCGCAATGCCGTCGAGTTCCGCGATCAGGGTCAACACTTCCTGTACGCGGTCGGCGTCCATCACGTCGGCGCTGTGCACCGAGGTGGCCAAGCGCTCGCCGGCCCATTCCAACGCGCCGCGTCGTGCCTTCACCCGCGCCGCCGCAGGAAACGCCGTCTCCCAAAAAGTGGTTACCAGATCGCGCATTAGGCGCAGACCAGCCGCGACGCCGGCCAAGCCGTGCTGCTGATAAGCGGCACGGCACAAATACGCCGCGATCAGCAGATCCTTCGAGCGATTGGCCAACAGCGCGGTCGCATCATTGGCCACTGCCGCCCAATCGACTTCGCCCCCACTGAGATTTTCCAGCTTCCCGACCTCGGTCTCTAAACGCTGGAATTCGGCGTCATATCGCGCGGATTCGCCGCCGGGATTGGCGCCGGGAATGGGCGCAGTGCCCAGGGCGGCAATAGTGGCGAGATCGGTCATGGGCGGCTCCAGGAAAAAAATCCGTGAAAAAGTTTCAGCCGTGTCCACGCACGCGGATCATCGCGGTGCGCCCGGGCGACAGCAGGGCATGCAGCAGGTCGCGCAGGCTGACGGTCGGATCGGCCAGCACTGAACTCAGATCAGCGTCGAGATCGAGCCCAGCCCCGACGACCGGATCCAGGATCGCGGCGTCGCTGGCCACCGCCGGCCATAGCGCGGCGACGCCAGCATCCAACGGCGCGCCGGGCCACAGCACGGTTAGCGCTGGCGCGCCGGCCGCACCATTTGCCTGCGGCAGCGCTGCATGAATCACGATCAAGCTCGGCGCCGGCGGATGCAGTTCGTCCAGCAAATACAGCCAGAATGCCAAGTGCGCCGGGCTGGCCACCGGGGTCAGGCGAAGACCAGCGCCAAGCGAATCGCGCGCGATTGCCGCGACTTCCGCCAGCACCCGCGGGCGGCGCGGATCGCGCGCATCGCCCAGCATCCCGGTCCACAACGCGCCGGCGGTATCGCCACCTAGCCACGCCAACAATTGCTGCCCGGCCGCAACTGGATCCACCGGCGCGGCCCAGCTGCTCAAGGCGTTGCCGACGTTGGCCCAACCCGCGGCGGCATCCATCAGCGCCTGCTGCAAGAACGGCATGAACACCAATGGCAACAGCGCCGGCTCGCCCGCGATCGCGGCCTCGTCGCAGCCGGCAAAGGCGATGAACGGAAACGGCCGGCCAACACTGTCGCGCGACGAGGTCAGCACCGCCGCCCACCACCGCCCACGGTGCGGGAACATCGCGATCACCGACGCGCCGGCAGCCCACGCTGCTGCGCGCTGTGGCGTGCGCGACAACGACAGGGCTAGACCGGTGCTCCAACGATCCAACAACTCGACCGGCGCCTGCTCACCGACGCGCACGAAATCGCCGTGTGTCGGCAACTTGCCAAAAGCGCCAGCGACCAGCGGCGTCAGCACGCACCACTCCATTCGAAAACCATGGCACTCACCGCGTGATCTTCGCCGGACAGACCATGCCCGAGAAGAATTCCGCCGGCACCAACGCGACGACGTCTTTGTTCTCAAGCACGCCCAACGCGACGAAATTGCGGTTCAATGACTTGGCTTCATAGGTCCATGCCAAGCCCAAGCCGCCGTCGGTGCGCGCGGTCGGGGTGCCGTCGCGCAGCAGACGCAGGATGCTCCACAACGCGGTCGGATAGTCCTTCGTCAGCCACTGATCATTGGGCAACAGGATCGCCAATTTCGCGCCCGGCGTGTCCTTCGCCGTCCAGGCGAAACTGTATTTCCCATCGGGCCGGTCATAGAGGTCGAACTTCTGCGCGCCGATGGCGATGGTCACGGTTTTAACGCCTTCGCGGCGATCTAAGCGCAGGTCGAACTTCAACGTCAATTCGTCACTGTCGCCGTTAAACAGCGCGGCACGCACGGTGCCGCATTGCACCAGGAAGCGCTGATAATCCCACGACACCGGCAGCAGTTCCTTGCTGGCGAATTTGAGTTGGCGCAGGTCTTCGATGACTTTCACCTGCTGCCAGATCAGGCCGGATTTGGGATTGAACAGTTTGGTGAATGCAGCAACCGACACTTCGTTTTCGGCGTTCGAGGCAGCGCTGGGGTCGAAGGGAAATTTCTTGGTCGTCGCGCTGGCGAATTCCTTCAAGACCACTGTCTGCCACTGCTTGTCGCGCTCAGCGCCCAGATCCGCGACCGCGGCCAATTGCACGCCCTCAAGCAGATTGGCCAAGCATTGCAGCGCTGCGGCTCGCGCGGCGTTGGAGTCAAAGCCGCGCACCGCGTCGTTGAACGCGGCCGAGGTTTTGTCGGCCGCGTCGCACAGCTCTTTCAAGCTCTTGAAGTCGACCGCCCCGGGCGAAGTCGCGGTCTGCGCCTGGAAGCGTTCCAGGCTCTTGATCAGTTCGGTCACGATCGCCAATCCGTCGCGCAGCCACTTTTCATCAGTGGGCAGCGGATTGCGCGCGTCGCTGGAAATATCCGCGCTTTGTGCGCGCACCAAGGTGCGGGCGAACTCCAAGTATGGAGAATCGGGTCCGGTGAGCGCGCGCAGTTTCGGCAGGGCATCGGCCAGATTGGTGAAGCGCGCCGGCCGGATGCTGGACATCACTTTCAACCACTGCCGGTTGTAATCCGCGGCGTACAGCGCGCGCAGCCGGCGGCGAATGTCAGATACCGATTTGCTCAGCTTCAGTTCGCTGAATTTCTGCGCCAAAGCCACGGCCTTTTCGTCGAGCGCGGCCTGCACCGTCGATTCCCAACCCTCTTGGGAAAAGATCCCTGAGATCGCGACGTCGCTGGCGAGCAGCTCACGATGCTCGCCGCCGGCGAGTTCGTCGCGGCCGATGCGACCCATGCTGCCTTGCAGTGCGGCGACCGCCTCGGCGTACGAACCTTGGATCAGCAGCGCGTCCCCGAGGCTCGCAGTGATGCGCTCGACCAACGCCCGATCGGCTGTCACCGACCAGCCCTGAGTGTGGTCCATCGCGCTGGCCAGATACGCGAGGTGATCACGACCCTGACGTTCGAGTTCGGCGCTCGGCTTGCCGTCTGATGCCGCCGAAATGAACCAGCGGTTTTTGTCGAGCAGCGCACGTTCCAGCGTCGGCCGTTCGGCGCGTGCATTACCGGACAGCATTTGATAAGCACGGAACAGGTCGAATAGCTCGCCGTAGTCGGCCTCGCCTTTATCGTCGATTTTTCCGGCTTTTTCCAGCTCAGCGTGCAACGCATCGGCGGCCGGCGCGACGAAAGTGCGCACCAGCAGCGGATAATAATACGGATGCAAAAGCTGGCCGACGCCCTCGGCGCAGGTGCTGCTGCGCTCCGACGCGGCGACCAGAACTTCGCGCATGCGATCGAGCAGCGCCAGTTGCGCGGTGGTGTTCTTGGCCTCTAAGCGCTGCGTGACAACGAAGCGGCTGCCGACTTCCTTCGCCTGACCGATCAACCGGCTGTCGCCGATATAGCCGACCACCAGCCACCCGATGACTAAAAGCGCTGCCAGTGCCGAGCCGTACACCGCGCCGAGCGCCACGATGCGCCGCCGACGCAGCACGCGGGTCGGCACGCCGGCCAGATGGTGATCGGGCACAATCACGCCCGTAAACAGGTCACGAACAAACAGACTTTTGCGACTGTCGCCAACCGCCGCGTCAACGCGCGGCATTTGCGACGGCGAGAAGAAAATCGACAGCGCCGACTGCCGAGCGAAGTCGGGCTGTGCTGCGGCCGGCGCCGGCGCAGCGGCCGTGGGCATTACCGGTGTCTCACCGGGTTTCGGTGGTTGCGTGCCGCTGGTGAAATACGCGCCGCGCAGGATCGGCTGATCGGGCGTGGGCGAGGGCCGGAACAATTCGGCGACGAAAGTTCCCAACCACTTGCCCGTAGCCGCGAAATTGCCCGGGAACTGCTGAATTTTATCAAGGTTATCCGCGCTCGGCGAGGTCAGCGCGGCCAACCGCCGGGCCTGAAGTCCGGCAGTCAGACGATTGATTTCGCGCGTGAACACCTCGCGCAGATCAACCCCGGTGACTTGTTCACGAGCGAAGGTGCACCCCCACACCTGATCACGTTCCGCGCGGGACAAACCGGCGAAGAAATCTTTGAAACCGCCGATCATGTCGCACTTCGAAAACACCACATAAACCGGCAAAACCAGGCTCAAACGCCGACTGATCTCGCCCAAGCGTTCGCGGATCGGTTGCACCGTGGCAGCGATGCCGGCGTCGTCCTGCTTGATGAGTTCCGGCACGGCGGCCAGCACGATCACGCCATTGAGCGCCCGGCGCCCGCGGTTGGCGCGCACCAGATCCAGAAATGACAGCCACTCATCGCGGTCGTACGGCTGGTTGGTGTAGCGCCCGGCGGTGTCCAACAGGATCGCCTGATCGGTGAACCACCAATCGCACGAACGCGTGCCGCCGATGCCGCGGATCGCGCGCAGGCCTGAACCCAAGGATGAGAACGCCAAGCCCGATTCCTGAATCATGGTGGTCTTGCCGGCGCCCGGCGCGCCGATCACCACATACCACGGCAGCGTCGCCAACGCGCCTTTGCCGTTGGGCGACAGCTTCAACGCATCGAGGTATTTGCCGAATTGGTCGCGCATGTCCGCAACCGCGGCCGGATTCGCGCCGCCGGTGCCGGTCAGACCACGTTCAAGCCGTCGCGCGCGGCGGGTGAAAAACCACGTCACCGCCAACCACGTCACCACTGCGACGATCACAACTACCGCGGAAATCAGGCTTAAACGTGCCGTTTTCCAATGCAGAACGACAATGCCGACCACCCACAGGCAGGCGAGCAGCAGCACCAATACGGCACCAGCGAACACGGACTTCTTCATGGCCGATCAGTTTCCTTGTTCGTCGTTTGTCGCTGAGTTCGTGGCAAAAAGCTGAGTTCAAAAATTACGGTTTTGCCGACACGTCGACGGTCAGCGCCTGATTGCGGATGTCAGCTGCCGCGCCGGCAAGGCTCCACGAGGTCAGCAGCCGCAGCAGCAACGCCACCACCGCCACCGCCACCAACGCGCCTATCGGAACCAACCACCACGTGCGCAGCCCGATCCGGCCGACACCCGCACCCAAGGTGCCTTCGGGCGGGCGCGCCTGTGGCGCCAGCGGTCCGTTGGCGGTGACGCCACGCGCTTGATTGATGTCGGTGGCCAAATTAGCGATCAGCACTTTGCGGCGTTCCTCGCCCTTCTTGTCGCCGAGCTTGCCCTTGAAGCCGAAACACAGCGCGAGCAGGAATACTTCCGCGGCATCGACCTGGCCCGGGCGGGTCGGATGGCGCAGTGTTTCTAAACGATCGTAGAACACTTCACCGGCCGCGAATTCGTCATAGCGCTTCAGCTGCAGCGGCCGGCCGAGCCATTCTTCCTGCGCCGGCAACGCGCTCGACAAAATGCGTTCGTCGATCAGCGCTACCAACGCATACATCGCCGCGGCGACATCGTCCGGGTTCGCGCCCTGACGCGCCGCGCGGCTTTCAAAATCGCGCAGGTCATCTTCGAACTTAGCCTGCAAATCATCGCACGACGCGTTCAGGTCTTTGCCCTGCCCAGTAGCCAGATTGGTCAGCCGACGAAAAATCGGCGAACACACATCCGCGAGGCCAGGACCGGCGATAGCCTGTGGCATGGTCAACGAGGTCATCGGTGCGCTCCGTCAGCAGACTTTGAACAAACGATGAAGATCACTCTTTGACCGCCATGAATTCCAAGCGCAGATCGGTAAAATCCGGCGGCAGGAAAATCGCCATGCTGCGTGTTTCCACCACCGTGTCCCATTCGTCGCCGCTGCGTTGCAGCTCAAAATAACTGCATCCGGGCTGCGCCGCGATCTCGCCCGGCGGCACGCTCAGATACGACAGCGCCATGCCCTTCATTGCCTGCGCAATCAATTGCGGCACGCGCGCGCTGGCGGCGATCTTCGCCTTCGCGGGCGTCTGCGTGACGATCTTGTCCACCGGCGCGCTCGACTGCACCGACAGGTACAAGCGATGCCCGGCAAGGACCGCTTCGGGCATGCGCGTGCCATGCACGCCGCCAGCGCTGCGCGTCAACGGCAGCGCGGTGTAACGCGCGGTGATGTTGTTTTCGAGCAGCTTGCGCAGCGTGGCATCGAGCGCCGCGAAGGTCGCGGTCGGCTCATCGTGCCGATACGGCGGCAGCTCGCGCGCGCTGCCTTCACCGGCGAAGGTGAACAGCGTGCCGGCCAAGCGCGCCAGCTCGCCGTACAACCGTTCGGGATGCAGCGTCGGATTCGCGAGCAGATGCATTAGCGCCGGCAGCGCGCCATTGAGCGTGTGCAAAAGCAGGAAATTTGCGCTCTCGGAAACCGAAAACTCGACCATGCCCTGGGTGCGCTGACGACGCTGACCGGCAAGATCACCGGCCCTGGAGGCACAGATATCGACCAGGCGTTTCAGAATGCGCGTCAAGAACGGCGCCGCGCCATAGGCCAACGTCGGCGCAGCAAAATCTTCGGCCACGGTGAAGCCGCCGCTGGCCGCGCGGGTGATGCGTGCGATGGGCAAAGCGGTGAAGCCGTCGCGGTCATCGCTGTCCAGCAACAGCCGCAATTCCGGCACCGCCACCACCACTTCGCGTTCGGTGCCGCCGTCGACTTCATCGCGCACCAACACGGTGTCGCGGCGATAGCGCGCGGGCGCGGTGCTGGCGCGTTCCAGTGCGGCCACCGTCGGCACGCCGGTGCGCACGCTCGGCGCGGCCAACCACACCGTCATACTGTCGCCGACTCCGGCCAGATCGCGCGGCGCCGGCAGCGCGTCGGCATGTGGCGCGTCAAAACCGGCGCCATCGGGCAGCACGCCGCAGATGTCGACCAACGCCAAGCGCTCGGCGGCCAACGCTTCGCGATCAATTTCCAGGCGCGCAAAACCGTGCGCGAACGGCTGCACGGTGCGCGCCAAACGACGCAGATTATGCGCGTGCCAACGATCCCATTGCTGAAAATGATTCGGGGTGAGGAAGACCCCCTCATACCACAGCGGTTTGGCCTGGGCGCCGGCGCTCATGCGGCGATCACTTCGCGGCCAGCGCGACAGTGAAGCCGGTAAATTCCAGGCGCGCGCCGTCGGTCTGCTCGATCGGCAACAACAACGTGCGGCTGCCGGTGGCGTCGGCCGCGCGAAACAGCGCCAGTACGC
>JBBROQ010000157.1:0-7373 GCA_038229115.1 Planctomycetota bacterium
GCGGCGCTCATGCGTGCCAGTTCTTCGCGCAGCGCGTCTGGCTGGCCTTTTATGAGCGCTACCAGCGCCAGATGCGCCGGCAGGTGCTTCGGATCCAGCGCCAATGCTGAGCGGTAGCGTTCGATCGCTAGCTCGGTGGTCGCAGGCTGTTTGCCACCCGGCAGTGTCACCTCGGCACCAATTGCGGCGGCGGCCTCAATCACCGCGCCACCCTGGAATGCCACTTCGACATTGCCGGGCTTCAGGCGTTGCGTGGTATCGAATTCGCGCAACGCCAGATCCAAATCGGCGCCGCCATTGGCGGCGGCTTTCACGCCCCGGTGCAGATAGGCGCTGGCAATCGCCTGATGCAGGCGCGGATCGGGCGGCGTCAGATCGATGGCTTTTTTGAGCGCGACGATGGCTTCGTCATAGTGGCCCTGTTGATCAAGGATGCGGCCCAGGTACCACCGCACTTCGGCGTCATTTGGGCGCAGACGAATGGCGATGTCGCACTGACGACGAGCTTCATCGAAGGCGCCAGTACCGGCCAGCGCGATGCCGAGCACCGCATAGGCCTCGCTCAATGATGGATCGCTTTCCAGCGCTGAGCGCGCTTGCGCGATGGCGGCGTTGAGCGCAGTGGTCCGGCTTTCGCCGGTGGCGACATCCGCCAAGTCGCTATGCGCTTTTGCTAACGCCGCGTGCAGTCGTGCGGCCAAACTCAGGTCATCCAGCTGCGCATCAGCAAGAGCCTTGAGCGCTTCTGACAGCGTGACCACCGCCGCATCGGCATGGCCGCCGGCCAGCTGATTGCGCGCACGCAGTTCGCGCACTTCAATCGCAGCGCAGACGGGCAGGCCTTCCTTAAGAGCATCGGCAAAATGGCCGTCGGCCAGATCGCGTGCCGGCGGCGTGGCGGCCGCCAATGCCGCGGCCTGTTCCAAGTGATAAATAGCGCGATCGCTGAACGCACCGGCGTCGGGCACCGGGGTGATCTCCGTCACTTCGAACCACGGCTCGTCGGTCACCTGCACCACGCGTGCGACCACATCGACAACCTGGTATTTGTGCAACAACGGCAGTTTGGCCGCGAGGCGTTCCTCCTTTTTGACGTACAAGGTCATTACTGGACGACCACGCGCGCCAGCGTCCCACAACGAGGCGCGATCGTCCCACAGCGCGATATTTACATGTAGTTCCGGGCGGAAGGTCGATTCGCGGAGATTGAACAGGTCGCCAATGCCGGCAAACACCGCGCGGAATTTCACTCGCGTATTCAGACTGGCGGCCGGTTGGGCAAGGATTTGCTCTAACTCGGCTGGACGTACCCGTTCCTGTTCGCGGCGGATCTCGGTCACCGTCGCGGCCGAAGCCAGCGGCACGGCGCAGACGATGGCGAGCAGGACGCGGCTGACGCGGATGGTCGAAAATCGGCTCACGGATGCTCCTTCAAGCATGACCGGCGTCGATCCGCCAAAGGGCGGAAGGCCAGTGCGTGAAGGTAGCCCGCGACGGCGAGTTTCACAAGCGGACGTTGGACAGTTGCGCGTCCGCTTGGCGAAACGCCGGTGTTAGCCGCGTTTAACGCGCAGCAGCAATTCGTTGATGAAGCCGTCGAGCTTCGGGTCGGTGGCGCGGTGCGCGCCAACCTGTTCGCAAGCATAAGCGACGCTGCTGTGGCTTTTCACGCCGAACGTTTGGCCGATGGCGGAATAGGTGTCTGAACGTGCATGTTTCAACACATACATCGCGACATGGCGTGCAGTCGAACGCGGACCGGAACGATTCTTGCCGGTAAGATCGGCCGCGATCAAACCAAAGTGGTCGGCGACTTCACGCAGGATCAGCGTGTGCAGCGGTTCGACCGAACCGCGTTCAATCATGTCGGCCAGGGCTTGGCGCGCGGCGGGCAGATCCAGGCGGCGTTGAAAGCTGTGCGAGAACTGCACTAGCTTGTTCACTGCGCCTTCGAGTTCACGCATGTTGTCGATGATGTGCTCGGCGACGAAGTCGACCACGTCATCGGCCAGCGTCACGCCCTGCGCCCGGGCCTTGGCGCGCAACACTTCGCGCCGCACTGCCGGATCGGGTTTCTGAAGCGCAATCACTAGGCCGCCGCTAAAACGCTGAATAAAGCGCTCTTCCAGGTACTGAATATCTTTCGGGCCGGCGTCGGAAGTAATGACCAGTTTCTTACCGTGTTCACTGAGCTCGTTGAAGGTCGCAAAAAGCTCCTCTTTCGTGCGTAGTTTTTGGCCCTGGCTGAGGAAATGGATGTCGTCGATCAGCAGCAGATCGGGATGGCGCATGCGTACGCGGAAGGCCTGGATGCCGGCCGCGCCCTGTTCGCAGGCGGTGATGTAGTCATTCGTGAACTGCTCGCAGCGGATGTACTGCACTTTGCTTTTCGGATACCGCTCTTTGAACGCGAGCGCGAGGCCTTGTTCAAGGTGGGTTTTGCCCAGGCCTGACGCACCGTGGATAAACAGCGGATTCACCGGGTGATGCGGATCGTCCAAAATGCGCTGAATAGCGTCGTAGGCGAGCCGGTTGCAGGTGCCGACGACAAAATGTTCGAGCGGCTTAAAGCCGTGGCCCCAGGTGCGGCCAGCGGCCGGCGCCGGGCGCGGGAAGGTGGCGGTTTCTGGCGTGCGCGCGGCCGGTTCGCGGCTGCCGGCACTACCGACCGTCGCTGGTTCAGCCTGGCCAAGCTTGCGTTCGTGCTCGCGAATCGCGGCGCCAGACACGCGGCAGCGGACTTCGGTGACCGGGACCGCTAACACTTCGCTGGCCGCGACCGCGAGCTGCCGAGCGAGCCGGTCGCGGATCGTGACCTGAAACAGCGGCGTCGGGCATTCGAGGTGCAGTACGCCGTCTTCGACTGCTACCGGCCGGACTTTCGGCGAGGCCAGCCACATACGCACCGCGGCCTCGTTTTCAGACGTGCGTAGGCGATCAAGAATCGACGCCCAGCCGTGCTGGACCTCAACAGATTGAATGGGCACGGTCATCAACCCTGAGGCCGGAGATCGACTACCGACCACGCCAAGCAGCGAGACGCAGATGCAGCGGGAACAGCGCGAAACAGCTTCAGGTTCGACATCGGGGCGCTCACGTCTGGGGTCGGAGTGCGAGTGTTTAGAGGTGCAGGGAACCGGTGCAAGGCTGCGCTCCCGAGTTTGCACCGACCCCTTGACGAGGTCAGGCTCGGGCAGGCTGCAGCGCGGTTGAGCAACCGCGCGGATGACTCTGATTCATGCAAATACACACGGTAAAAACTGTCTATTTCGCAGCGTGGTTAAGAAACTCAACCAACTGCGCGCGGCTCGGCGAGACCGCCGTACGCACGTAATGCCCGCTGGTCGCACCGCCCGCTTGCAGGGCATGCACAGGCGCGAGTCCGGCCAACAGCGCGCTCAGGAAACCCGCATTGAAATGGTCGCCGGCACCGGTGGTGATCATGGGCTTGGGTTCGAAGAAGCCGTTGTTGCCAACCGAGCCGGCGACTAGGCCGCGCACGTTGCCCCACGCGCACGCTGACGATTTGACCAAGTGGCACATCACCACGCTTAAGCCCAAGCGCGTGCGGATCAGGTCGCAACCAGCGCGCGCGGCTTCCCATTCGTGTTCGGCGGTCGGCCACGTGGCGCCAAGTACGCCAAGAATCTGCCGGCATTCGGCTTCGTTCAGGCCCAGCACCACGTCGACCTGCGTTTGCAGTTCGGTCAGCGCGGTCAGCGCCGCGCAGATGTCCTCGGCCTGACGTTTTGCCGGATCGGCCAGATCGATGAACCACAGCGGTCGATCAGCGCGCAGACCGGGCAAGACTTCGCGCGCGGTGCGCAGCCACAGCTCGGTCATGCCCATGGTCATGGTCCAATTCACGGTCGCGATGGCTGCCGGCGTTTTCAGCAGCGCCTTGTAAGCCGCGAGGCCGCCGAGTGCTTCGACCAAACGTTCGAAGGTGATGCCGTCGAGCGTGGTGATCTTGCCCAACATCACCTTGCCGTCATGAAATTCGAGCGCATCGGTGACGCCCGGATTGCCGATGCTGATGGTCTTGGTCGCACGGCTGGCCAAGGGTGCGAACACCGGATCAAGCGCCGGCACGCCGAGCAAACCCACCGCAACGACTTTCGCCGCCTGGCTGCACAAGGCGTTGGCCATGATCGGGCCGTTGCCGCCGATCTTGCTCTGCTTCACCACCAGTTCGACATTCGCGCTTTTGCCGGCGGCGGCGCTGATCTTTGCGCCAAATTCGGCGATGGTCGGGATCGCGGTGTAATCGCTGGGCGAATTGCGCTTGGCCACCACGGCAATGATGTGGTCAATGAAACCGTCAAAGCCGACCATGACTTCCGGCTGCTGACTGGCGGGAATGGCCGCGATAGCGGCGGCGGCAGCAAGATTGAGGGCTCGAGTATCAGTAGTCATGATGCAGCTTTCGCAAAAGCAGGTTCAGAAGGCGGTGAAGAGTCCGAAGGAATCAGCGTACATCCAATCCATCTAAGCACCGACGCGACGCGCGCGGTCAGTTCGCATGCAGGGCCGCATTGAGCCCGGCCCAACCGCCGCCCTTTTTGTGCAGCGCTTCGATCGCGCCGGTCTGGCTGTGACGGCGAAACAGAATGTCGTCGCGGCCCGACAACTGCGCGGCCTTGATAATGGTGCCGTCAGCCAAGCGCACTTTCGAAGCGGCGGTGACGTACAACCCGGCTTCGACCGTGCAGCCATTGCCGAGGCTGATGCCCAGGCCGCTGTTGGCGCCCAACAAGCATTGTTCGCCAATGCGGATCACTTCTTTGCCGCCACCAGAAAGCGTGCCCATGATCGACGCACCACCGCCGATGTCTGAGCCATTTCCCACCACCACGCCGGCGCTGATGCGACCTTCGACCATCGATTTGCCCAGCGTTCCTGCGTTAAAATTGCAGAAGCCCTCGTGCATCACCGTGGTGCCGTCGGCCAAGTGTGCGCCCAGCCGAACGCGGTTGGCGTCGGCGATGCGCACGCCGCTGGGCAACACGTAATCAGTCAGGCGCGGAAATTTGTCGAGCGCATGGACGTGCAGCGTCACGCCAAGCGCGCGCGCGTGCAGACGGATGTCATCGAAGGTGCCGGGATCGAACGCGCCGTGATCGCTCCACACGGTGTTGTTCAGCAGTCCAAACACACCGTCGAGGTTCAGTCCATGCGGCCGGACTTTGCGGTGCGACAGCAGATGCAGGCGCAGATACACATCGTGGGCATCAGCGGGCTTGTGATCGAGGTCGCCGATGAAGGTGATCACTACTCGCTGTGGTGAGGCGATGGCGTCAGTTTTGGGACGCAGCAGCAACGCGCGCGCGGCGCTCAGCACTTCAATGTTCGCGTGGCGTTTGCCGTCGCCCGCGAACGGCGCGAATGCGGCCAAGGCGCGATCGAGCGCATCGACATCCAACGTGTACGTAGCGGCGCCGGCCAAGTGCCCGGTGATCTCGGCCCACACCGCAGCCGAGCCATAATTCTCGCCGTGATTCACCACCGGATACCAAGTGTCGAGAATCTTCGCGCCGTCACCAATCTCGGTCGGATGCAGCGGATCAGTGATGCCGTAGGTGGCGATACCCAACGCGAATGCCGCCGGGCGCTGATAGCCGCTGCGCGTTTCGACGGATTTCACCCGCGCTTGAAAAAGATCGAGGTTCATGCGGGGCGCGACGGTAGATGCGCCGCCCTCACTGCCAAGCGCCGGCCGGCGCGCATGAACGTGTTCAGGTCGTCTGCACCGGGTCGACATCGATGGCGACATGCACGCCGCTGCGTCGGGGCAGCCCACCGGCAGCGTCCAGGCGATCCAACAATGCCTGCGCCGCGCCGCGACTGGCGGCTTTGATCAGGCAGTGCCAGCGATGCTGATTTTTCAGGAAGGCGACCCCGGCTGGATTCGGGCCCAACAGCACTGCGCCATTGGCGACCGAGCGCAGCCGCGCGCCGTCTTCGGTCGCGACCAATTGCACCTGCGCCGCGGACGGACCGCTCCACAGGATGCGGATCAGGCCGGTGTACGGCGGATAACCGTATTCGGCGCGCAGTGCCAGTTCGGCGTCGATGAAGGTTTTCGGCCGGTGTTCCAACGCACAGCGCAACGCCAGCGCGTCGATGTCATAGGCCTGCACCACCACCGTGCCCGGCGTGTCGCCGCGGCCCGCGCGGCCGGCAACTTGGCTCAGCAGCTGCCACGTCCGTTCGCCGGCGCGGAAGTCCGGCACCGCCAAGCCGCGATCGGCGCACAACACGCCAACCAACGTAACACGCGGAAAATCCAGGCCTTTCGCCACCATCTGCGTGCCGACCAAGCAATCAGCAGCGCCTTCGGAAAACGCCTGGAACAAACGCGCATGACCTTGGCGGCCGGCAACCGTGTCGGCGTCGACGCGCAGCAAACGTAGCGCCGGTAGTTCGGTGCTGAGCAACGTCGCCAGTTGCTCGGTGCCCAAACCAAAGGTCGACAGCGCGGCTTCGTTGCAGGCCGGACAGCGCGTGGGCAGCAACGCCTGATGGCCGCAGTAATGGCAGCGCACGCAGTTCGCGCCCTTGTGAAAAGTCAGACTGATGTCGCAGTGCGGACACATCAACGTGGTGCCGCACGCGCCGCACGAGACCACCGGGCTCCACCCGCGACGATTCAGCAGCACAATCGCCTGCTCGCCTTTTTTCTGCACGTCGTGCAGGCGCGTCAGCAGTTCGCGGCTCAGATGCGCCTGCTTTTTCTGCGCGTGGCATTCGACCCGCATGTCGATCAGCAGCGGCGCCGGCAGCGTGCCGCCGCGTGGCCGGTTCCGCAGCGTTAGCACGCGATAACGCCCGGCACGGCCGTTGTGCACGCTTTCCAGCGACGGCGTGGCAGAACCGAGCACGATCGGCACACGCAGCTGCTGCGCATACACGATGGCCAGGTCGCGCGCATGATAGCGCGGCACCGATTCTTGTTTGTACGAGCCCTCGTGTTCTTCATCGACAATGATCAGCCCGGGCGCGGGCAGCGGCGCGAACAACGCCGAGCGCGCGCCCACCACCACGTCGACTTCACCGGCCGCGACCCGACGCCATTGCTCGGCGCGCTCGCCGTCGGTGAAACCCGAATGCCACACCGCGACACGTGCGAACCGCCGCCGAACGCGCGCCGCCAACTGCGGCGTCAGCGCGATTTCCGGCAACAGCAACAGCACCTGTTTTCCGGCCGCGACCACGCGTTCGGCCAGATCAAGATAGACCAACGTCTTGCCCGATCCGGTCACGCCGTAGAGCAAAAACAGCGTCGTCGTATTCGTCCCCAAGGTCGCCGCGACCGCATCGACCGCGACCTGTTGTTCGTCGGTAAGCGCATGGCGTTCGTCGCGCACCTCCAA
>JBBROQ010000158.1:0-7242 GCA_038229115.1 Planctomycetota bacterium
ATCATCGGCTTCATCGAGGGCGACGGCACCGGCCCGGATATTTGGCGCGCGTCGGTGCGGGTTTTGGATGCCGCAGTCGCGAAGGCCTACGCCGGTAAGCGCAAGATTGCGTGGACGGAATTGTACGCCGGCGAGAAGTCAGTGCGCATGAACGGCGGCGATCCGACCAGCCCGAACAACCAGCCCGAATGGTGGCTGCCGCAATCGACGCTGGATTTCGTGAATGAATACGTGATCGCGATTAAGGGACCGATGACCACGCCGATCGGCGGCGGCATTCGCTCGATCAATGTTGCGCTACGGCAGCTGTTGGATCTGTACGCCTGCGTGCGTCCGGTGCAGTATTTCACCGGCGTGCCGTCGCCGGTGAAAGAACCGGAAAAAGTCGACATGATCATTTTCCGTGAAAACACCGAAGACATCTATGCCGGCATTGAATTCGACGCCGGCACCCCGGAAGCGCAGAAGGTGCGCGCGCTGCTCGAAGAACTCAAAATGATCAAGAAAGTGCGCTTCCCCGACACCGCCAGTTTCGGCATCAAGCCAGTATCGCGTGAAGGCACCGAGCGCTTGGTCGAGGCCGCGCTGCAATACGCGATCGAGCAGGACAAGCCCAGCGTCACCTTGGTGCACAAGGGCAACATCATGAAGTTTACCGAAGGTGGCTTTATGAAATGGGGCTATGCCTACGCGCAGCAGAAGTACGGCGCGACGCTGATCGATGCTGGTCCGTGGTGCCAGTTCAAGAATCCGAAAACTGGCAAAACCATCATCATCAAGGACGTCATCGCCGACGCGATGCTGCAGCAGATCCTGCTGCGGCCGTCCGAATACGGCGTGATCGCGACGTTGAACCTCAACGGCGATTACATCAGCGACGCCTTGGCGGCGCAGGTTGGCGGCATCGGCATCGCGCCGGGTGCGAACATTAATTATCAGACCGGCCGCGCGATTTTCGAAGCCACCCACGGCACCGCACCGAAATATGCCAATCTCGACAAGGTGAACCCCGCCTCGGTGATTCTGTCCGGCGAGATGATGTTCCGCCACCTGGGCTGGAACGAAGCCGCCGACTTGATCATTAAGGGCCTCAATGGCGCGGTCGCAGCCAAGACCGTCACCTATGACTTCGCTCGTCTGATGACGGGCGCGAAGGAAGTGAAGTGCTCGGAATTCGGCGACGCGATGATCGCGCACATGGGCTGATGCCTCCGTTCGTGCGCATCCGCGCCAACGGCGGATGCGTACGAAATCTTGGCCATGTGAATATCACTTGGCTTGACCGCGCGCTTCACTCGGCATCTGCTATCGACTCACCAAAACCACGCCAAAACCAAGGAAATCTTTCATGTCCCTCGTTCAAAAAACCGCCCCTGACTTCAAAGCCACCGCCGTTATGGCCGATGGTACCTTCAAAGACATCTCCCTGAGCGACTACAAGGGCAAGTGGGTGGTGCTGTTCTTCTACCCGCTCGACTTCACCTTCGTCTGCCCGACTGAAATCATCGCCTTCAGCGACCGCATGGCCGACTTTAAGGCGATCGGCGCCGAGATCATTGGCGTCAGCGTTGATAGCCATTTCACCCACCTCGCCTGGCGCAACACCCCGCGCAAAGACGGCGGCCTGGGCGACCTCGCCTATCCGCTGGTCGCCGACCTGCAGAAGTCGATCGCACGCGACTACGGCGTCCTGATTGAAGAAGCAGGCATCGCTCTGCGCGGCCTGTTCGTGATCACGCCAGAAGGCAAAGTCGCCACCGCCACCGTGCACGATCTGCCGGTCGGCCGCTCGGTCGATGAAACCCTGCGCGTGATCAAGGCCTTCCAGTATGTAGCCAAGCACGGCGAAGTCTGCCCGGCCAACTGGACCGAAGGCAAGGCCACCATGAAGGCCGATCCCAAGGGCTCGAAGGAATACTTCAGCACGGTCAAGTAACCGGTCTCTGCCGTCGACTGCGACGCGCGCGAAACCCTCGGCCCACGCCGAGGGTTTCGCGTTTTCAGACGGCCTTCGTGTATCACTGAGAGGGCTTTGTCCCGGCTCTGGGGCAGTGCCTTTCGCCGTTGGCGCAACGAGGCTTACCGAGAATCACCACGGTCTGAAACCGCACTGCATTCGCCTGGAGCCTCCATGTCGTCGATCGACAACGAACTGCCGGATATCGCCTCGTCGCTCAACCAGCTTGGCACCACCACCACCGCGGCGGAACTGGTACGCAAGCAAGGGCAGACAAAGAAGGTCAAGGTCATCAGCGAAAAGAAGCTGATGGAATGGATCATGGCGTTGCTGCGGCAGCACATGGCCGGTAAGGCCGACGCGTTCAGCGACGCCGAAAAGGAAGAGCTGCTGCGCAAAACGCAGGAGGAACTGGCCAAGCGCATCCTGCGCGAGCAGAACTCCGAAACCGAGCGTTCGCGCGTGCAGGGTGAACTCGAAAAAGCGATGGGCGTGCTGTCCAATGCGCAGGCCTCACAGAGCGATCTCGACGACGCTATCGCCGCATTGCGCACGCAATTGGCCGAAGCCGAGAACGCCAAGGCCGATTTGCAGCAGGACAACTACGACCTGCAAGATCAGCTGAACGAAAAGATTTCGCTGCTGAGTTCGACTCTCGCTGAAAAGGAAAAACTTCGCGACACCGTGCGCTCGCAAATGGTGCGCATGAGCGCGCTGGTCGAAGGCGTGATCGGCATCGACAACCAGTACTACGGCAGCCGCCATCAAGAGCAGAACCCGGTCGCCGAGGACGCCGAAGGCGAAGAGCAGTTCTATCACGACTTTGATGTCGGCGCGAAGGTCATCGCGACGCTCGGCCTTGATTTGGAACGGCTGCGTGGAATCGCTGCGGCCGCCGCAGAAATGGCTAACGATCCGCGCTCGAACTTGCTTGAAGGCGATCTCGCACTGTTGGAACAGCTTAAGGATGGCAGCCTGGCCGCGATCGACGTGGCGCAGCCGGTGGCCGGACTGATCGAGGCGCTCGACGGCGCGCGCAGCGCAGGCGAAGCCCTGGAAGACGCGGTCGTCCGCGCCACCGGCAACACTGCACAACGCCATCAGTTCACGGCAGTGCCCGACGCCGATGGCGTGCCGGCCGAAGTCCTCGCTGGCGCTACCACAGTGGTGCGCGAATTGGGCGCCGAACTGGTTCGTACTCGTGATCGCATCGGTGCGCTGAAGCAGATCGCGGACGAATCCGACGCCGATCGCATGACGCTGGAAACCGAACTCGAACAGGTGCGCGCTGCGTACGACGATGTGTTGAGCACGCTTGAAACCCGCGCTGCAGTCGACGAGCTAGAAATCCCAGCATCGCTTGCTGACCGTCAAGCCAACCCGGCCGCGCGCAGCCAAGCCGCTGCGCTGCTGCTGGAACAGATGGGCGCCGCCAGCAACGCCAACGCGCACGGCGAAAATCTCGCCGCGGTCAATCGCATCCTGGGTCGCAACACAGCGGCAGTCGCTGGCAAGGAAGCTGCCGCGAACGTGCGTCACGCGATCACTGCGCTGGAAGAATTGGTGCTGAAACAGCGCCAGGAATTGAAGGCTGCAGCCGACCGCGAAGCCCGCTTGGCGGAACAGGTCGGGCAGTTGGCCCGCGCGACCAAGAGCAACGTGACTCCCGACGCCGACGATCAGCGTCTGGACGTCGGTCTGGCCAAACTCGACCGTGCCTTGGCTGCTGGCAATGACGACGCCGAGATCTTGGCTGAGGCCAGCGCTGAGGTCATCCGCTCGCTTGAAGCCCGCACTCAGGCCGAACAACAGGTGCTTCTGGCCGAGCATAATCGCCACGAACGTGAACTCGCCGACCTGCGCGCTGAGCAAGCTTCGCAGACCCAGGCCGAGCGCATGCTCGCCCGCACCCTGCTGACCGCCGCGCACGGCGATGAGCCGTTAGCCCTGGCGACCGCCGACCTCGCACTCGAACTCGACGAGCCGACGTTGTCGCCGCAGTTTTCCGATCATCTGTATCAGGCCGTGAACGCACTGGCCGAACGCAAACAGGCCCTAGCCGCGGCGCGCGCCACCGCCGACGAATCGGTGCTACGGGCCAACGCGCGCAGCGAACGTCTGGAAGCTGATCTGGCCGAGCTTCGCGGTGAACTGGCGAAGCTGCGTGCCGAACTCGAAGCCAAGGCCAGCGCCGAGCGCGAACTGGCCGCGCGCGTCGCCCGCGCTGCGGCCGATGACGGCCCGACCACCGGCGCTTACCGCAAGAGCGGCGAAAAGAGCGGCGAACGCACCGCGATTGCCAAAGGCGGCAGCGGCGCGTTCGCCCGTGTTAACGCCGTCGACGAAGCCCTGGCGCAACTGACCGCGCGCAAACAGGCGCTGATTGCCGAGAGCCAGCAACTGACCGCGCAGGTGCGCGAACGCGAAGCACAGGTGCGCGACCGCGACTCCGAACTCGCCCGGGCCAAGGGCGACGTCAACGAAGCCCGCGCACAGTTGGCCGCCGCCAACAAACGCCTGGATGAACGCGCAAAGGGCGAACGCGCTCTGGCGACCGAATTGGTACGTGCTGCCGTGCGCGATCCGCAACTGGCCGATGCGGCCGCCGATCTGGCTCTGGCGCTGGAATCGGTTGGCCCGGACGAGCATCTGCCGGTTGATGTCCACGCCCACGCCCTGACCAGCGTGACCATGTTGGCCGAGCGCAAACGCGCTCTGGACGAAGACGCCGGCCGCCGCGCGCACGAACTCGCGACCGTTCGCAACGAACTGGCCGAAGCCAACGACCAAGTCGCCACGATTAGCCTAGAACGCGATGAAATGGCGCTCAGCGGCAAGGAAGTGATCGCTGCGCTCAGCCAGCAACGCGAAACGCGTGAACAGGAACTCAAAGCGCTTCGCCACGAAAACGAACAGGCTGCGGCGAAACTGGCCGATCTGGAAAGCCGCACCACTCAGGCCGAGCAGGCGAATCGCACGTTGGCCGAAGCGCTCAACAAACTCGCGGCGCTGGAAGCCGGCGACAGCGTCGACCATCATCGCGTGGACCTTGAAGTCGCGCTGTCGCAACTGCCCGCCGAAGGCGAAACCGACGTAGTAGTGCCGAAAGACATCGCGCTGCAATTGGCCGACGGCGGTGCACGCGTGGCCGAAGCCCTGATGGCGCGTCACCGCACTGCGGCCGCAGGCTTGATCAGTGCCAAGCAGGAACAGTTGAAGCTTGGCCACGAACTGGACCGGATGCGTTCAGACCTGCACGCCAACCGTACCGACCTGGATGAACGCGATGCTAATCTGCGCCGCGCGCGCATTGAGGTCGAAGCGGTGCGCCGCGAACTGACCGACCAAGGGCACTCGTTGGCAGCGAAGACGCAGGAATTGTCGAATACCCGCGGCGAACTCGCGACCACGCGCGCCGATCTGGCGGTGGTCGAAGAACGTTTGAACGATCTGGGCACGAAACTGAAAACCGTCGAAGCCGTGTTCGAGACCACCAAGCGCGATCTGGAATGGGCCAAGGGTGAACGCGCACGCGCCGAAACGCGCGCTACAGCCGCCGCCGAAAACCAAATTCAGATGGCACAGGCGCTGCGGCAATTGGGTGGCGTCGAGCGCGGTATCGACACTGCCGCGGTTAACGATCCGGTGGTGAAAGCCGCCCAAAAACTCGAAATCGCGCGCCAGGCCGGCGGCGATGAACTGACCAGCGCCGGGCGTGAATTGGTGCAGGCGGTTAGTGAACGGGTGCGCAACCTGACCACCGACCTGGATCAAGCCCGCGGTCGCGCCAGCGAAGCCAAGACTCTGAGCGACCGCCAAGCAACGGAGCTCGCGAACTTGCGCGGCGCCGTGGTCGATCGCGAACACAGCTTGGCCAACCTCAGCAACGAACTGGAACGCGCTCGCGGCGACCTTGCCGGCCTTGGCCAGCAGGCCACTGCGCTACGCGCCGAGCTGAGCAACACCAAGACCGGCTTGAGCGCGACCCAAGAAGAGCTGCGTCAAGCGCAGGCTGAATTGGAAGAACACCACGCCCGTAATGCAGCATCGGCTAACCATCGCAGCGACGATGTTCAGTCGCTGCGCGCGCAGTTGTCCGGCAGCGAAGCGCGGCATAGCGAACTACAAACGCGGTTAACCGAATTGGCCCAGGCCACCGAGGCCAGCGAAGCACGTCTGCGCCGGCAGCGCGACGAATTCACCCGCCGCTTGGAAGAACGCGATCAGGTCATCCACGAGAAGGACGCGTTGTTGGACGAGCTATCCGCCCGCAGCACCGACACCAAAGGCCTGCAAGCGCAGGTTGAGGCGCTCACCGAACAGCTGGCCAACTCCAATCGCCAGATCGCTGAGTTGTCCGGACAGCATGGCGAGCGTGCCGGTTCAGCCATGCGCTCGACCGATCTGGTGCGCGAAGTGCAGAAGGCGCACGCCGAGCGCGACCGTCTGCGCGAAGAGAAGCGCACCATCGAAGGCGAGCTGACCGAAGCCGTCAGCCACGCCGACGCCCTGCGCAGCCAAGTCGAAGAACGCCGTAAAGAAGTGCAGACCGTGCGCGATCAGGCAGCGCAGGATCAGGCCGGCGAGCGCGCCAAGGGCGAAGAACTCAAAGAAGAGTTCCGCAAACTGAAGGAAGAAGTCATCGGCCTGCGCGCACGGCTGCGCCGGCTGACCGAAGGTAAGGCGAGCTAACACCGAGAAGCCAGACCGTCCGCGCGCCAAAACGGCCCGGACGGTCTGGCTATTCCATCGGTTTCGGCTGCAAATTTTCAGGACAGAACCGCGCCAGATCCGCGGGAATAGGCGCGTGCAAATGCAGCGTGCCACCGGCCGGATGGGGCAGGTCCAACGTCCACGCGTGCAGCGCCTGACGGCGTAGCGCGGTGGCATCCGTGTCCGCCGCGTTCAGCGGCCATTGGTGGCTGCGGCCGTAGGTCGCGTCGGCCAACAGCGGATGACCAGCCGCCGTTAAATGCACCCGGATCTGATGCGTGCGGCCGGTCAGCGGTCGCGCTTCGACCACCGCGTAGCCGTCATAACGCTCCAATACCACCACGCTGGTGAAGGCCTCTTTCGCATCGCCGGTGCCCAACGGTAGCACCGCGCGTTTACGGAAGTCGCGCGGATGCCGACCGATCGCACCGCGACACTCCAGATAGTCGGCGCGTGGCGAACCATGCGCCAAAGCCAGGTAGCGTTTGCGCACCAAACGGTCTTTCCATTGCCGCTGCAAAAACGCCAACGCCGCGGGCGTGCGCGCGACCACGATCACGCCGCTGGTGTCG
>JBBROQ010000159.1:0-7052 GCA_038229115.1 Planctomycetota bacterium
AATTGCAGCCGGTCCGGCCCGCGCCTACCCATAGGCACGATCAGGCCTTTGGCCGCCGAGCGTGACCACACTTCGTTGGCGGCCGGCGCCACCGCCGTGAACGCCAGCTCGACCCGCAGGGTGCCGGCCGCGGCCGCACCCGCGGCCGTCATCAGCATCGCCATGGTGTCGGCGGACGGCGGCGCGGCGGCGGTGAACGTCCAGTCCTGCAAGCCATCGCGATCAAGTACCAAACTGCCCTGTATATCGCGCAGAATGACGCCCGCGCGTCGGAACCACGCCAAGTCCAACACCTGCGGCAGGGTGCGCCGATCGTCGTGCAGCAGCAGCACGTGCACGCCGCAGCGGGCGCCGGTGCGCACCAGCAGGGCCAAGCGTTCTTGCGCGCGTTCGCTGAAACCGTTGGGGAAATCCGCGACCGCGACCAAGTGCAGCGGTTCGCGCAATTCGCCGGCCTCGCGGTTGTAGTCCTCGATGGTGGCGTAACGGCCGCGCAGGCGTTTTTGGATCACCGTTTCCAGATGCGCGACCAGATCGTCGAGTCCGCGCTCGATCGCCACCGGATCGTTCAGGACCCCGACGCCCAACAGCGATTCTTCGTGCTCGGCCAGATCCAAAAACGGCGCGAAAGCCTCGCCCAGACCCAGCGGATCGATCAGCGCCAAGCGCAATTCTCCGGCCGGAAACGACATCAGCGCGCGCAGCAGCACGTGGTGCATGAGCGCCAACGCCGCCGTTCGCCCATGCGGTCCGCAGCGCACCAACAGCGACGCGGGACTGGGAAAGGCGAGGCTGATCGGCAGGGCCAGGACACCGTCGATGGCGGGTCCGCCGCAGGCCTTAGCCAACGTCGCCAGTGGAATCTGCACCTGGCCCAGGGGCAGATGCGGTGCGAACGCCTGCGGGGCGCGCCACGTCGACCAACGTGGATCGGTCCACGACGGATGCTGCGCGGTGGCCCGGCCGAGCGCGTCGGCGGCATACGCGCGCAGATCCGCAAGTGCGGTGGCCCACTGCGCGTCAAGTTGCGCCCGGCGCTGTTGCCACTGGGCGTCCAACGTCGCGAGCTGCGTGGTGTGCCGCTGTTCCAGCGCGGCCGCGGTGACCGCCAAGCGTTCGCTGCGCGCGTCGGTCATTTGGGTCACGGCGCGCGTGATGGTGGCCACACGCTCGGCCCGCCGGGTCTCCAAACGCGCACTGATGCGCTGTTCACGCTGACGGATGCTCTGTAACGCGGCGTCGATGTGGGCTAGACGCCGCGCCGACTCGGCGTTGCGCTGCTGCTCAAGCTGCAGCAGGCGATCCACTCGCTCCTGCATCTGACCCTGCGGATCCAGCTCGGTGCGGCCGGCCCATTCCAGTTGCTGTACGATGGTGACGGCGGTCGACAATTTCGGACGCAGCGCCTGTACCTGCGCCTGTAACCGCCGCCGTTGCCGCCGCGCATGCCATGGCACCAGGACCTGGCTCAACAGACCCGCCCCGCCGAGCCACGGCAGCAGTGGCCAGGCGCCGGCATGCAGCGCGACCAGCAACACGCCCGCGGCGACTGCCGGCACGCCCAACAGCAGCAGATGATTGAGCACCTGCCCGACCAGGCCGCAGTCGCGGAACGTCGAACCACGCCGCACGCGCGTCATTTCTTCGCTGGTCTGTTCAAGCAGCGCCTTTGCCGCCGCCAGACGCACGCGCAGGGGGCGACGGTCGGGCGGCAACGTCGGACCAGCAATGCGCAAGACGATGCGCGCGCGCCGGCAGGTCGCGCTGAACTGCGCTGCCATGGTGGCGTTGCGCGCGTGCAGGGTGGCGACCTCGGCCAGGAAGGCCTCAAGCTGCAGGGTCAGTTCGCGCGTGTTCGCGAGCATGCGCTGATGGTCAGGATCCTTTGCGAGTTCGCTTGCTGCTGGCGTGTTTCCGACCGCACGCCCGGTTTCCTGTCGTTGCTGCGCCCGGCGCTGCTGTGCCGCCGCGGACACGCCCGCCAGCAGGCGTTGATGCTGGCGGGCGATCAGCTCCAGGCGCTGCGGCAGCTCGGCCCCTGGATCCGCATCGGTGGCCGCGGCATTTTGCTGCGCCTCACGTTCACGCGTGGCTGCCATCAGCGTTTGTTGGCGCTCATCACGCGCTTGTCGTTCAGCCTGCGCGCGGGCGTCGCCGATGGTGGTCAGTCGCGCGGTGAAGGCCGCCAAATGCTGTGTGACCGCATCGATGCCGAGGCCCAGGGGCGTGGCTGCTGCGGGTACGCCGGCGGCATCGTCCTGCTGGGCGGAATCGGAAAGGTTCACAGGCATTGGCGCACCGCATCCCGTAATAAGGAATCCAGTCGACGCATCGCCTCGGCGGCTTGCCGGGCGTGCAGTTCGATGGGCTCTAAATGATCGTGCGCAAAATCGTGTCGCGCTTGATCGCGCCAACCCGCGCCGCTGGCATCCCACGCGGCGCGCATGTCGGACAGTGCTTTTTCAACTAAGGCATAATCGCAGGACAGGTGCGTCATCAGGGCGCGCCTTTTTGCTGAGGGGAGTGAAACGAGTGATAAGCGTCGACCTGGTCGGCGAGATGGTCCAACTGCGTCAGCGCGCGTCCGCCCATGTCGTGCAACGTCAGGGCGTAGCTGCGGCACTGATGACGCAGGGGCGCGCAGGTGTGGTCGATGCGTTCCAGCCACGTCCTGACCATGGCCAACTGCGTTTCGGCCTCGTCGCGGCGGCGTTGCGCGCGCTGCATCAGCACGCGTTCTTCGATGCTGCTGGTCTTGTTGGGCGCATGCCGGCTTGCCCCTGGGCGCTGCTGATCCTCGGCGTCCAACCATTGGCGTCGGGCCAGTTGATAAGCCTCCTCGCGCTCGCGGCATTGCCGCCGCCAATACGGCAGTCGATCGCTGTGCAGCCAGTCATGGACGCGTTGCACATCACTGTCGCTGCTGGTCAGCGCCACCGCCATGGCCTGCATAAACTTCGCGGTGCGCCGACGTAGATCGCGCAGCACCTGCACATCGGTGACGTCCGCGCGGGTCATCCGCGTTCCAAGTACGCGCGGATCGCCTCGGCCTTGCGTGTCAGGTCAGGAACCTGCGCATCGGATTCTTCGACGAAGCGCGCCAGCACCCGCACCATGCGTTCGAATGACTCGGCGAAACGCGCCTGTTCATCGTCCTGCCAGGTTTCCGTCACGCGCCGGAATTGCCGATGGATGGTTGCCACCTCGGTCTTGGTGGTGGCGTTGAAATGTTTAAGCGCGGCGATGAAGCGCATCAGCTCATCAGGATCGACGACGGCTTTGCTCATAGTGAAACCTTTTCGGCGCAGCGTGCCGCATGACCATGACGTTGCCATGATGCCGCCACGCGCGTCCGCACGCGGCGGCCGAGCGTGTCAGTTGGCGTGCTGGTCTTGGCCATGGCGCTGCCGCCATGCGCGCGGCGAACAGTCATGTGCAGCGCGAAATTGTCGCGAAAACAGGAACGGATCAGTGTAACCCAATTGCTCAGCGATACGCGTGATCGGCTGTCGGCTTTCACGCAGCAGCCGCGCGGCCGCCTCCATGCGTAGGTGCAGGGCAAACGCGATCGGTGCGTGCCCGGTCGCGCGGCGGAACATCGCGGTGTAGTGCGACGGCGACAATTCGACCAGCGCCGCCAGTTCGGCCACCGTCGGCCGCTCGGCCAATCGCGCGCGCACATACGCGATGGCGCGCGTGGCACGGTCGCCGTGCGCAGCCGGATCGGCACCGGGCGCACTGGCCAACAAACCCAACAAATGCGCGCTGATGCCGCTGGCGGCTAACAACGCGCCGGGTCGATGATCGCGCGCCAGCACCTCGACCAATTCTTCCATCAGCGCCGCACAGCGATGCCATTCGCCCAGCGCCAGCAACGGCTGCCGCCGCGCGCCCAATACTTCGACCCACGCCGGCACCTGCGCACCCGCCAAATGGATCCAGCCCACCGTCCACGGCGCGCGCGCGTCCGATCCAAAGGCATGCGGCGTTCCCGGCGGAATCAGCAGCGCACCACCGGCGCTCAGCACATGGCGTTCGCCCGCGATTTCGCCCCAGCCGTGGCCCGCAAAACACGCCACCAAGATCAGCCGCGGCGCGCCTGCGGGCTGTCGGCGTTGATGTAGGTCGGCGCGGTGTGACAGCCCGGCATCAGTCGGAAGCAACGCGGCCGTCATCGGCCGCGCCAATGCCGCCGTCACCACCGCCGTCGACAGTGAGAACCGGCGATCTGATCGGCTTTTCCCTGCGCTCATGCACGCAGCATCGTGCGTTTGACGCATCTCTGCTAGCGCGGTGCGTGGTGCGTTCGTGAGGAAGTCTTCGTGTCGTCAGATCGTTAAACGAGGCGATTTTGCCGGATGGTTTCCGCGTACCAATGCGCGCTGGCCTTGGGCGTGCGCTCCTGCGTTTCGAAATTGACGTGGATCATGCCGAAGCGCTTGGAATAGCCGTACAGCCACTCGAAATTGTCGAGCATGGTCCAGTAGAAATAGCCCAGCACCGGAAAGCCCTCTTCGATCAGGCGGTGGACCTGGCGCAGGTACGAACGCATGAACCAGATGCGTTCAAGATCCATGATCTCGCCGGTGGCGGTGAATTCATCGGTGCCGGGATAACCGTTCTCGGTGATCAGGTGCGGCTTGGTAAAATTGAATACTTCGGTGGCGAAGCGGACCTGCCAATACAGCGCGTCGGGGTTCAGGATCAGCCAATTGATGGTACTGGCGGGATAGCCTGCCGGCACCGGCACGTCCTCGTACCCTTGAGCATTGTCGGCCGCCCGCACATAGGTGCCGGTGTAGACATTGTGGCCCAACCAATCGATCGGCTCGCCCATGATCTTCAGTTCGGCGGCGCTGACCTGCGGCATGGTGCCGTTGGCGGTCGCCTGTTTTACCCACCATTCCGGCAGTGCACCGGTCATCAGCGGATGGAACGCCAGCACGTTGCAGCATTCGCTGAAGCGTTTGCGCGCCGCATGGATATTCGCGGGGGTTTCGCTGATCGGCACGCTCATGCCTTCGTTATGCACGAACCCGACTTTGCACGGCTGTGCGCTGTTGGCGCGCAAGGCCTGCACCGCCAAGCCATGGCCCAACATGGTGTGCACGACGGTCTGATGGATAGCGCGCTGATCGGCGACTTTCATGCCGGGCGCGTTCAGGCCCTGCGGACTGTTGCCGTAATAATGGCCCCATTGGGTGAAGCAGGCGATCTCGTTGATGGTCAACCATGAACTGACGCGGTCGCCCAAACGCTTTGCCATCAGCCCGGCATAACGGGCGAAATCCGTGGCCCACCGCGGTGAACAGAAGCCGTTGTACTGTTCCTGTAACGCCTGCGGGCTGTCCCAATGGAACAGCGTCGCGTGCGGCGTGATGCCGTGCTCACCCAAACAGTCGATCAGGCGTGAATAGAAATCGACGCCCTCGTCGTTCACCGCGCCGTTGCCGTCGGGGATCACGCGCGACCACGCGATCGAAAAGCGGTAGTGCTTCACGCCTAGGGACGCCATTAGCTTCACGTCATCGCGATAGCGGTGGAAATGGTCGCATGCGATGTCGCCCGATTCACCCGTGCGGATGTTGCCTTTGCCGCGGCAAAACACGTCCCAGGTGCTGTCACCGCGTCCGCCTTCCTTCACCCCGCCTTCGATCTGATAGGCAGCACTGGCCACGCCCCACATGAAGTCGGGCGGGAATTGGTAACTGGCATTGGCGCTGGTCATGGTCGGCTTTCGGTGTGGCTTGATGGACGGTTAAAATGGACGGCTAAAGTTGCCGACAGCATACCTCGCCACGGCCACCGCCCATGCCACCGTAGCCGATAAACCTGGACGATTCGACGATCGTGGGTTCAGGATTTCTGGGTCGCACACCAAGCGTCGAACGCGTGCACGAACGTCGCCCGATCAACGCCCAAGTATTGCCACAGCGCATAGCCGCGGTCGGTGCCCAGGTACGAATCACGCAGAAAATCCAGGAAATCTGCCCGCCGTTTGCCGTTGTCGGCCTCCATGCAGAAGTTCACCATCGCGCCCGCAGCGCAGTATTGCGGATGCGGATCGGTGGCGCTGGACCAGTCGTGATAATCCACGATCGACAGCAGCCGGTCGGTCGGCATCGCCTTGCCTTCGGCCCACAGACGGAAGTGGCTGCCGACATGACTATGAGGCGGGAAGCGCCCCAGTTTCAACCGGCCGTCGATCCACGTCGGCGTCTCAGTGTAGACCGCCGCGCCTTCGGTCAGCCACGCCGGCGCGGCGTTGCCGCCAGAGAACGTGTGCAGGATCTGATGGGTAAATTCGTGGTAGATCACCGATACGTCGTCGACGTAGAAGAACGATGCGTTCGCTGATGGAATCCACATGCCGGCGCTCCAGCCCGCGTCGGTGCCGGCGGGCAATGAGGCTTTGTAGAGCGCCAGATCGCGGGCGATGTTCACGTTCATGCGCGGATGATCCAACAGTCCGAACACCAGTTTCGCATCACCCACGCCTTTGACGAAGAACCGCGCGTAATTGGCGAAAATCTGCGCATAAAACGCCTCTAAGCGATTCGCGGCATCGACCAGATCGGCGTGCTTTGCGGTGCCGTGCAGTTCGATGTGTTCGGTCTGCACCACCCACGGATTCGTCAGCGCGCCGTGGACCTCGTCGGCGGTGGACAGGGTCGTCCACGCTTTCGTTTGCAGATCGAAATACTCGCCGGCGTCATAGCGCCTTCGATCCTTCGCGATCACCCAGCCCAACTTCAGATCCCAACACCATCCGGCCTTCACGAACACCATGTCCTTCGGCCCATACCATCGCCCATCGACCAACGTCAGGCCCAGATTGGCGTGCAGCGTCGGATGGTCGGGATGAAAATTCAGCACGTCGAGCATCGCCTCGTGCGCCACGTCATAGACGCCGGCGTTCAACGCTTTCTGCGCTAGGGCTTCGCTAGGTTTGGTCAGTGCGCGTCGGCGTTCGTCCAGCAACTGCGCCCAGGCTTTTGCGGATTTCGCATCATCGGCCGAGCTGCCGGGACTGACGATGGCGAGCGCTGCGA
>JBBROQ010000160.1:0-7040 GCA_038229115.1 Planctomycetota bacterium
ATCGCGATCGCGCGTGACAGCCTACATCATCCGTCGGCTGCTGTTGATGATCCCCACGTTTGTGGGCATCCTCCTTATTAATTTTGCTGTTTTGCGTCTTCAGGCTCCAAGTCTGATGGATCAAATGCGTGCAGAGTCATCCGGGAAGGCGTCGGAAGGCAGTGGCATTAAGGCTCAGTCGGCATCGAAGAATTATGAAAACTATATCGACCGCTTTCGGCGCGCCGGCAACGATCTGCCGGCGCTGCTGAATTTTCGCGGATTTCTAAACAAAAATGATGTTGTCGCTTGGCTCCGTCGGACCGTGCCGCCGGTCGATGGTCGCGATAAAGCCGCCAGCCGAGCAGAGAAAGAACTATGGTTGTGCGGTCGTTTCGCGGTGCCGCCGCTGGCCGAGGTGCTGCGTGACGACGCGTTGAGCGAGTTGCACGGCCCGGCGAGTTTGGCGCTTGGCCTGTGTGCTTACTCCTCGATAGATCGTGCCGCGAGCGAACGCATTCCAGTGGCCGAGCAGGGCCGCATTCAGAATCGTAATGCCACGCTGCGCGAGAATCGTATCGCCTATACGGTCGCTCGCGGTCGCGGTTTCACCACCACGGATGCGGATGCGGCCGCGAAACGTGTGCGGTTGCTGAGTGTGATCGATGCGCCCATCGATGCCGCAACGTTTCATCCGCCGTCCGCGGAGCGCTGGAAGGCGATCGTGACGGAAACTGGTTTTGTCGATCTTATGGGCAAATTGCTGACCGGGCGTTTGGAATCAGAAAGTCGGAAGAATGAATATGTTTTCACGCTGATCGGAGAACGCTGGCAGATCAGCTTCTGGCTGAATACGCTCGCGATTGTGCTGGCGTGGGGGGTATCGATTCCGCTTGGCATCCATTCAGCACGGCGGCGCAATACGCTTGAAGATAAAACCACCACCGGCGGATTGTTCTTGTTGTGGTCAATGCCGACAATGTTCATCGGGACGTTGATGCTGCATCATCTCTGCACGGCCGAAGCCGGCGGGCGCGCTTGGTTTCCCAATGCCGGGCTGTCCAGCCAGGGTGCGTTCTGGTTCACGACCCCGGAGTATCTCATCGATCTCGCCTGGCATGGCGTGCTGCCGTTATTGTGCCTGACCTATGGCAGTTTCACCGTTTTGTCGCGGTATATGCGCGGTAATCTGCTCGATCAGCTCAGTTCGGATTATGTGCGCAGCGCGCGTGCGAAAGGCTGCGACGATGACCGGGTGGTCTATCGCCACGCCGCGCGCAACAGCATGATCACCATGATTACGCTCGGCAGCGGATTGTTGGCGTCGCTGTTTGGCGGTTCGGTGATTGTCGAAAGCATCTTTTCGATTCAGGGCCTGAATCTTTTATTATTGGACGCTGCGATTCAGCAAGATGCGCCACTATTGATGGCCTCGACGGTAATCTCCGTCACGTTATTGCTGGTCGGAATTCTGATTGCCGACTTGTTGTACGCAGTGGCCGATCCACGCATTCGGACGCGGTATGTCTGACCAGCAACAATCACCATTCCAGATCGCCATGGCGCGTTTCTGGCGACTGCGCGGGGCAAAATTTGGCGCGTATGCTTTCGTTGGGTTCTTTCTGATCGGTGCTTATGCGCCGTTCATCGCCAGCGAAACCGCGATGGTCTGGCATGATCAAAATGGCTGGCGTTTCCCGCTGTTGATCGATTTGTTCAATGCCTGGACTTACGCGAAACCGCATGATTTGCTGTTCAATCTGGTGGCGCTACTGATGCCACCGTTGTTACTGATGGGCTGGCTGTTGCGCCGGCGTTGGGCGTATGGGCGACGTTTGAGTATCGGCGTCAGCATCGTGGTAGCGGCCTGGATCCTGGCGCAGATTCCGTTGCCGAATCATGGCCGAACGGGCGAATGGCGCGCGCTGTGGGACAAACGGCAGCTTGGCCAATCGACCTTCAGCGATTGGCGCGCGGCCGAAGCCGTCACGCCGGGTCGCGTGAGCGCATGGTTTCCACTGATTCCGCATCGTCATGACGCGACCTATGCCGGTGCGGTGCTGAATGCTCCAGGTTCGATTAATCGCGATACCGGCCGGCGGTTTGTATTGGGCACCGATTCGGCCGGACATGATGTAGCGGCGCGGATGCTGTTTGGCGCGCGCGTCAGTTTAACCATCGGCTTGGTCGCGACCGGATTGTCGCTGCTGATCGGGGTGATGATCGGCGCGGCCAGCGGCTATCTGGGTGGGAAGATCGATCTCGTGCTTCAACGCTTGGTCGAGATCATGATGTGCTTCCCGACCTTCATTCTGATTCTCACCGTGGTGGCGATGACCAGCCGCGACATTTTTATCATTATGCTAGTAATTGGATTGACCGGTTGGGCCGACATCGCGCGCCTGGTGCGTGGCGAGTTTCTTGGTCATGCGCAGGCAGATTATGTTGCCGCAGCGCAGTCGTTGGGCGTGCCGCGTTGGCGTATCATGTTCCGCCACATCCTGCCGAATGTGCTGACCCCGCTGATTATCACTGCCACCTTCGGGATCGCCGGTGCCGTGTTCAGCGAAAGCGCGTTGTCCTTTATCGGCCTAGGCGATCCAAATGCGGCGACCTGGGGCGGGCTGTTGGAACAGGGCCGACAGAACATTCGTTATGCGTGGCTAATTTATGTTCCGGGCTTGGCAGTATTCGCTTTGATCACGGTATTGAATCTGATTGGCAACGGCCTGCGTGAAGCATTGGACCCGAAGGCGGATTTCTGATGAGCGATACAACGACCCAGCCACTTCTGCATTTCGATAATCTGCAGGTGTCGTTTCGTCTGCGCGACCGCACCGTCGCGGCGGTGAAGGGTCTGTCGTTCGCGATCAATCCCGGCGAAGTGGTGGCATTGGTCGGGGAATCGGGCTCGGGCAAAAGCGTGTCGGCGATGAGCGCGCTCCGTCTGCTGCAAGAACCGCCAGCCTGCTATCCGGGTGGAAAGTTGCTCTGGTACGGGCGCGATGCGGGTGGCGAAGATATTCTGCACATGGATGCGCGGCGCCTGCGGCAACTGCGCGGCGGTGAGATCGGTATGATCTTTCAGGAACCGATGACGGCGTTGAATCCGACCTGGACCTGCGGTGCGCAGGTGGCCGAGGCGCTGGAACTGCACACCGATCTAAATGCCACCGCGCGCCGTGCGCGCGTCATTGAATTGTTTCAGCAAGTCGGCATTCCG
This sequence comes from Planctomycetota bacterium, assembly GCA_038229115.1. Taxonomy (GTDB): domain Bacteria; phylum Planctomycetota; class UBA11346; order UBA11346; family UBA11346; genus JBBROQ01. The sequence continues at coordinate 3,203 of JBBROQ010000160.1, forward strand.
CAGCCCGCGAATCGTATCGATCAATACCCGCACGAACTTTCCGGCGGCATGCGCCAGCGCGTTTGCATCAGCATGGCCCTGGCCTGCGCGCCGCAGTTATTGATCGCTGACGAGCCGACTACCGCGCTCGATGTGACGATTCAGGCGCAAATTATCGCGCTGTTGCGTGCGCTCCAACGTGACCGCGGCATGGCGGTGCTCTTCATCACCCACGACTTGGGCGTGGTCGCCGAAATCGCCGACCGCGTCGTGCTGATGCGTCATGGCGAAAAAGTCGAGGAAGGTCCAGTCGCCGAGATCTTCGCCAATCCGCAGCATGCCTACACCAAAGGCCTGCTCGCCTGCCGCCCGCGTTTAGGCGTGCGCCGCGACCGTCTGCCGACGGTGGATGATTTCATGGCTGGAAATGCATGAGAGCGCGAATAGTAAATCGTATTATTTAATCAGCGAGACGTTTGAGCTGAGATTGTCCGTGAACCAGTTGCCGAGCTGAATGATTCTTTGGTCGTCGCCTAACGATGGGGTGATGTGGTAATAATGGGAAAACCGCCAGATTTGCCCGCGTCTGAGTTTTGTTCCATCGGCATCGCAGCGATCAAAGTACGCCATCGAGACGTGATGATTGGCGCTCCAAACGGTAATGACTGACTTTTCATGCCCATTCATAACCAACGCATAGGCCGTGATGAAAGTCATCATCAATGCCAGGTAAGACGCGAGCATGAAGCCATTCCAGAGCATGGAGAATTGCTTGTCTAAACGCAGGCCAAGGCGTCGGAGCATTTTATATCCAAGGAATAGAACAATGATCGGCAGCAAATTGGCGGCCATAAGCGAGTGATCCTTGTGGTTTAAAAATGCGGCGTGAGCCGCACAACATGAGACCCGGATTATAAACATCAAAGCCCAGCGTTGCCGCTGGGCTTTGATGCTGTTTCACATTCTCGCGACTCACGCGCTCAACCCCGATCATCGCGCCGCGGGCCGCGTTTGCCGCCGCCGGCTTCGGCGGCTCGGGCCGGCGGTTTCCTAGCTGCGGTTTTGGCTATTGGCGCAGGCGTCTTTTTCACCCGAGGCACTTTGACGGCGGCGGTCGATTTCCGCGGGCTGGGCGCGTCCAGCTCTAAGCCAAATAGGGCTCCGATATCGTCAGTCGCTAATCCGCGAGCGCTGGCCGGGACCTGATCCGCGAAGCTGCTGCCGGCTTTGGTAAGCAGATCCGTGGCAGCGACCTGACGCAGGGTGAACAGCAGCTCGGGCTGATGATCGAGCCGGGCGCCAACGCCATACAGCACGGCGGCAACATGTTTGCACAGGTATGCACCATCGGGGCAGCTGCACGAAAGTTTGATCTCTTTCGAGGTGGGGAAGAGCCCATCGCCTTGGCGGCTGAGGCGCTGCATGACGCCGGTGCTGAGGCGCCCTTGCAGCAGTTCGACCAGCGAGTCGATGCCGCCCGCGCAGTCGCTAACCAGGTGATCCCAGCGCGATTTAGCCAGTGCGGTCACGGTGATGCTGATGCGATAGATCGACGAGCCACTGACCCGCGCGTTGATTTTGCCGGACGCGATGTGCAGATCGACCACCGAGCCGTTGCACACGTAGGTGCGCCCACGGGGCAGGCGGTTGGCGTGGTCGCTGTACGTTTCTAGGTTCGCGCACCAGGCCTTGCCCCAGGCAGTGGTCGCGATGGTTCGTCCGGTGATCGTCACGGGCGAAACCGCATGGCCTTTTTTAGCCAGTTTCGCCATTTCGGCGGTGGCTTTGCGGCGGCGTTCGGCGACCGGCACATACGGTTCCCACTGCATGTAGCCCATATCAGATTTGCGCACCGGCAGTGGCCTGATCAAGACGCACGAGATTCAGCAGCTCGGCGTTGCTGAGGTCAGTGAGTTTTATTTCGGCACCGCCCGCGTCGAGGAGCTCGGCGGCGAGCCGGCATTTATCGGTGATCATTGCGGCGATCTTTTCCTCGATGGTCCCGAGGCAAACGAACTTGTGGACCAGGACATTGTGCGTCTGACCGATGCGGAAGGCGCGATCGGTGGCTTGGTTTTCAACCGCTGGATTCCACCAACGGTCGAAATGCACGACATGCGACGCCGCCGTCAGATTCAGACCCGAGCCACCAGCTTTTAGTGACAGTACGAAGAACGGCACTTGCGGATCATTCTGAAAAGTGCGCACTAATTCCTGGCGCTGCTTCACGGCCGTGGCGCCGGTCAGCGCCAGGCCCGGCCGGCAGAAAATGCTACTAAGGAAACGTGCTAATGGCGCCGAGGTCTCGGCGAACTGTGAGAACACCAGAACCTTTTCCTGTTTAGCGGCAATGACCTCGGCGAGATCGCGCAGGCGGGATAGTTTGCCGCTGTCGGCTTCGGCCCAAACACCATCGCCTAGCCAGTGCGACGGATGGTTGCAAATCTGCTTGAAGCGCATCAAGAATGACAGCACCAGGCCTTTGCGAGCGATGCCTTCGACGCCCACCGCGAGAGCTTTTTCCAAGTCGTTTACCGACTGCTGATACAACGCTGCCTGACGACGTGAAAGTCCGCAGAACGCAGTTAGCTCGGTTTTATCGGGCAGGTCGTTGATCACCGTTCTGTCAGTTTTGAGTCGCCGCAGCAGGTATGGATGCACCAGCCGGCGTAGTGGCGCGTAACCACTGGGGCTTTCGGCGAGGCGCTTAGCAAATGAAGTGAAGGATTTGGCCCCGCCCAGCAATCCGGGATTGATGAAATCGAACAGCGACCACAGATCGCCCAGACGATTTTCAATCGGCGTACCGGTGAGCGCGAGCCGCGAGCCGGCCTTCAGCGTCTTTGCGGCTTTGGCCTGACGCGTGCCCGGATTTTTAATCGCTTGAGCCTCATCAAGAATCGCCAGTCGCCAGGTCGTACTGGTGAGCCACGGCAGGCGGTGCAGGGCGCCATAGCTGGTGATGACCAGATCGTGTTCGGCCACGCGGCTAGCCGGCAACTGCGCCAGATCTTCACCCGCTTGCTCCGAGCCATGCACGATCAGCACCCGCAGTCCGGGTGCAAAACGGGCGGCTTCCTGCGACCAGTTCGCCAACAGCGAGGCCGGCGCCACCAACAGACTCGGCGCGACGCCTTCCTCGCGTTTGCGCACCAGCAGTAGCGCCAGCACTTGGATGGTTTTTCCCAGACCCATGTCGTCGGCCAAGCACGCGCCCAGCCGCAGTCGTGACAGCAGGTGCAGCCAGCGCACGCCGATCTGCTGGTATGGACGCAGGGTGGCGTGCAGTTCGGGACCTGGCTCAACCATTGCCAAGCCCTGCGGGCCACGCAGTCCGGCAAGAGTTTCAGCAAGCCACGGACCAGCGGTGACCTGAGCCCATTCCGGCGCGATCGAATCCATCGCGGTGCCGACTGCGCTTCCGGCCCCGGCAAGCAGGCGCATGGCCGCATGAAAACTCAAACCCTGATCGGCAGCCAGTTGTTCAACCGCACGGAAATGATCGAGCGTTTGGCGTAGTTGTTCACTATCGACCTCGACCCAGCGTCCGCGCAGGAAGACCAGACCTTGGCTGCCGGACAGCAACTGCTTCTCCTCGGCTGGGCTCAGCGTTTCGCCATCGAGCACCATCGACACCGAGAAATCCAATAACTGATGCTGCCCAACCAACGACGGCGCCCGCCCGCCAACGCTGGCTCTGATGGTCGGCCGCGTTGGCCGCTTGGCGCGCCACTGTGCGGGCATGCGCACCACCACGCCGGCTTGCTCCAGGCGCGGCGCATCTTGCAAAAACTGCAATGCCTCGGCGGCGGTCCAGCGCAGCGGCTGAAAAATCTCACGATGATCAAGCAGCTCTTTG
>JBBROQ010000161.1:0-6997 GCA_038229115.1 Planctomycetota bacterium
CGCCACCAGCAATTCCCACGGTTCGCGCGCGTACAATTCGCAGGCGGCATCGGGATAGCGGTGCTGCAATACCGCGCCGACTGGGGTCGGATCAGCCGCGCGTTGGTTCATCCTCAGATCCGATTACGCAACATAGTGCGCGATCCATCCGGCCGGATCGACGAACAAGCGGATGGCAGTGATGCGGCGTTCATCGGTGAGCGTGAACAAGTGGTGATATTTTGCCGGCACCGAAATGAAGTCGCCCGGTTTCAGTTCAACCTCCCACGCGCCGCCCGCTTCGGGGAACAGCGTGAACACGCCCGAACCCTGCACGCAAAAGCGCACTTCGTCTTCGACATGCAGATGCTTCTTGTCGAACTTGGCCAGCATCACGTCGAGGTTCGGCGTGTCTGGGTACAAGGTCACCACGTCGGCAGCGACATAGCCGCCTTGGCTTTTGAGTGCGTCGAGTTCTGGTGCAAAAGCCGCCAAAACCTGCTGTTTTTCCGCGTCGGAAAGATTGCGGCTGCGCAATTCAACCGGCAGGCGCTCGACGCCCCAGGTTTCGAAGCGCACGCCAATCTCGGCCAAGTGCTGCGCGATCGCGCGCTGATCGGTGAGCGACAGCGCCTGTGGTTGCGTGTTGGTGCTGGCAGCGGTGCGGACGGTAAGTGTGGCCATGATGTTTCCTCGCGTTGAAGCTGCGGCGGAATCTATGTTCTTTGCGCTGGGTTCCATCAACGATTCGGCCCGCGTGACCGACCTACGTTTCGTCAAAGGCATCGGCCCGGCCAAGGCAGCGCAGCTGCACGCAGCCGGGCTGTCCACGGTGTTCGATCTGCTGCATGCGCTGCCCAAGTGCTTGGGCGCGCCGCCGCCATGGTGCGACACGGGGCCGCTGCCCGACAGCGAAGTCCGCGTCAGCGCGCGCGTGTTGCGCGTGCGGCCACAGTTCATGCGCGGCCGCGGCATGAGCATCGAAGTCGCGTTAGAGCGCGCCGATGGCTTGGCATTCACGGCGCGCTTCTGGAACGCTGGCTATCTGCGCCGACATCTGCTGCCCGGCGAATGGTATGCGTGGAGCGGCCGCGCGAGTGCCGGCAAACTGGCGCAGCCGGCGTTCACGCATCAGCCCACCGGAAGTGTGACGGAGCGTCCGCCGGATGCCGGCGTGCGCGTCGCGTATCGACTGCCGGAAGGTTTCGGCGAGCGCAGTTATCTGCAGCTCATCGAACGATTATTCACCACGCATCTGGACGCGATCTCTGATCCCGCCGAGCGCCTTCCGTCCACCGATTATCACGCGGTGTTACGGCGCGCGCATTCCCCTGCTTCCGACGCGGATTTTTCCGCTGCGCGCCGCGCGCTGGCCGAGCGCGAATGCTTAGCGTTGGCGTTCGCGTTGCAGTCGCGGCGCGCGTTGGTGACTGGCGAAACCGGCCGCGCGTGGCCGTGGGATGACGACACCGACGCGCGCGCGCAGGCGCGGCTGCCGTTCGCGTTGACCGCCGAGCAACAGCGCGTGCTGACGGAAATTCGTGGCGATCTGCGCGCGCCGGCACCGATGTATCGCCTGCTGCACGGCGAGGTCGGCAGCGTTAAAACTGCCGTCGCGCTGATCGCGATGTTGGCAATCATCGCAACACGAGAAAAAAGCGCAGCGCGCGGTCAGACGGCGTTGTTGGTGCCGACCGGCATTTTGGCGCAGCAGCATCATCGCTTCATCACGCGCTGTTTGGACGGCACACGGGTGCGTGTCGGTCTGCTGACCGGAGCGACGCCGATGGACGAACGTGCCGCGCTGTTGAGCGCGCTCGCTGACGGCACGCTGCACATGCTGATCGGCACGCATGCACTGTTGGAAGACGACGTGCGCTTTGCGGCGTTAGGCCTGCTGGTGATCGATGAGCAGCATCGCTTTGGCGTCGCGCAACGCGCGACGTTGATCGAACGCGCACGCGCGCAGCAAGGCTGGCGGCCGGATCTGTTGCTGCTGACCGCGACCCCGATTCCGCGCACGCTGGCCCTAACCGTGTTCGGCGACTTGGCGGTGTCGCAACTACGCGAACGTCCGCCCGGGCGTGCGACGGTGACCACCGAGGTGCGCGAATTCCGGCGCTTGGCGCAGTTGGATGACGAGCTGCGACGCGAACTAGCGCGCGACGGCCGGGTGTTCGTGATCTGTGCTCGGCGTGAAGAAACCACGGATAAAACTGATGCTCCCGCATTGATGGATGTTGAGAGCGTCGCCGACCATTGCCGCAGCGTGGTCGGCGATGCGCGCGTCGCGGTGGTGCACGGTGGCTTGGCCGAGGCGCTCAAAAACGCCGCGTTGAACGCGTTCGCTGATGGCACGCGGCCGGTGTTGGTGGCAACCACCGTGGTCGAGGTCGGGATCGATGTGGCCAGCGCAACGCTGTTGATGGTGTTGGACGCCGACTGCTTTGGCCTCGCGCAGCTGCATCAACTGCGCGGCCGGGTGGGCCGCGGCGAACGTCCCGGCCGCTGCGTGTTGTTTCATCAACGTGGCGAGGCACCCGAGCGCCTGACGCTGCTGACCCGCACCGACGACGGCCTAGCGATCGCCGAAGCCGATCTCGCCGCGCGCGGCGCGGGCGAACTTCTGGGCGATCGCCAGCACGGCACGCTCGCCCTACGCATCGCCGATCTGGCCACCGATCTGGATATCCTGCAACGCGCGCACGCCGACGCGCGTCAGGCGTTGACGAACGGGCAGACCATGCCGGCGGGGTTGGCGCAGTTGTTGCCTGGCTTAATGCCGATGAGCGGTGCCACCGCCTTAGCCGGTGGCTAATTCGCGCGCGGCGCGCGCTCAGCGCAGCCAGCGCTCCCCTTTTGCCCACGCACCGCACATACTGCCGTCATGAAGCAAGGCACCCCCGTCGCGAGCCATTCGATTGCAGATGCCGCTGCCGCTGCCGATCCATTGCTGCACAGCGAACTGCTGATTGCCAGCCGCCTGACCCGGATCTTCGCCTGGGGCGCATTGGGTATCGCCGGGGTCATTATTCCGGTCATCGCGATCGCCGTGCCCGGATCATCCAAGCGCATTATCGCACTGGCGCTGGTCGCACTGACCGGCGCGACCGGCCTGCTGCTGCTGCGGTGGGGCCGGACGCGCATGGCAGCACGAGTAGTCCTGTGGTCGTCGTGGTCGGGCATGGCCGCCGGCGGCATGTTGATCGGCAGCATGTCGGCCCCGGGATTGTGCGGCGCCGTGGCGCTGACGGCATTTGCCAGTTTAGCTCTGGGCCTGCGCGATGCCCTGGCCCTGTGCGTTGCCTGCGCGTTGCTGTTTGTCGGCCTGATCCTGCACGAACATGCCGGTCCACCGCCGGCTGCGATTGCGCCCGAATTGCGCGCATTGATGTACCTGAATATCGCGGTGCTCACCGCGATCATGCTGTGGTCGATGGTGTCGGTGCTGCGCGCCACCGTGATCCGTGCGCACGCCGAAAGTCGGCAACGCGCGGCGGCTGAACAGCGCCTTCTGCTTAGCGACGAGCAACTGCGCGCGGCAAATGCGCAACTGGAAGCGCGCGTGAGCGAACGCACCGCGCAACTGGCCGCGGCCAATCGCGAACTGGAGGCGTTTTCCTATTCGGTCGCGCACGACCTGCGCGCGCCGCTGCGCGCCATCGACGGCTTTAGCCTGGCGCTGATTGATGATCTGGGCCCAAAGGTGTGCGAGGCCGAGCGCCTGACGCTAACCCGCATCCGCGCCGCCAGCCTGCGCATGGGCGAACAAATCGACGGCCTGCTGCGCCTGTCGCGGCTGACGCGCGCCGAATTAAAAACCCAGCCGATCGCGATCAGCGACTTGGCGCGCACGCTCTGCGACGACCTGCACAGCCGCGAGCCCGCGCGCAACGTCACGATCGATATCACGCCCGACCTGCACGCCCACGGCGATCCTGGGCTGGTCCGCGTGTTGCTGGAAAACCTGCTCGGTAACGCCTTCAAATACACCAGTCGCACCGCCGCCGCGCGCATCGAATTTGGCCAAACTGACGACGGCGCGCTATTCGTGCGCGACAACGGCGCCGGCTTCGACATGGCCTATGTCGGCAAGCTGTTCAACGCCTTCCAACGCCTGCACGCGGTGACTGAATTTGAAGGCAACGGCATCGGCCTCGCCACCGCGTCACGCATCGTCACCCGCCATGGCGGGCGCATCTGGGCGCAGGCCAGCATGAATAAAGGCGCGACGTTTTTTTTCACCCTGCCGACAGGATAAGCAGCGGCCTTGTACGCGTGGTCACTGACGTACATCCCGCATCTACTTCCGCGGTAAACTGCGGCGTTTCCGTTCGCTTTCCTGTGTGATTGAAGGTCTGTATCCGCTCATGTCCGACCCTGCTTTGTCCATCGGCGGCACGCCGCAAAACGAACTCGCGAACCGCCTGCGCCGCGTGCACAAACATCTGCGCAAATGGGCGAAGCGAACCGACGTCACCTGCTATCGCTTGTACGAACGCGACATCGCCGATCAGCCGCTGATCGTGGATTGGTATGACGGCAACGCGGTGGTGTGGGCCTATGCGCGGACCCGCAATGAGACCGCCGCCGACGATGAAACCTGGCTGACCACGGTGACGGCGGCGGTGTGCGCCGGGCTTGATTTGCCCGCTGAAAAAGTTTTTCTCAAGCGGCGTTTCCGTCAGAAAGATCGACAGAAAGATCGGCAGAAAGACCGCCAGAAAGCTGGCACCAAAACCACCGACGAAGACGACGACGGCCCCGGCCAATACGAGCGCCTGGCGACCCACGGCGTGACTCAGGTGGTCGGCGAACAGGGCCTGCGCTTTGAAGTGAATCTGAGCGACTATCTCGACACCGGATTGTTCCTGGACCATCGCCCGACGCGCGCCCGGGTGCGCAGCGAAGCCACCGGCAAGGACGTGCTGAATCTGTTCGCCTATACCGGCGCGTTCACCTGCTATGCCCGCGCCGGCGGCGCGCGGCGCACGGTGACCATCGACCTCAGCAACACCTATTTGGAGTGGGCGGCGCGGAACGTGGCGCTCAACGGTTTTGCCGCAGACGACGGCCATGTGTTGGTGCGCGCCGACTGCGTGCAGTGGCTGCGCGCCGATCGGCCCGAGCGCTTTGACCTGATCGTGTGCGACCCGCCGACCTTTTCGAACAGCGCCGCGATGCGCAGCGAGTTCGCCATCGACCGCGACCACGCGGCGCTGCTCGAACGTCTGCATCGGCTGCTGCGCCCGGGCGGCGTGCTGTATTTCAGCACCAATTCGCGTGCGTTTCGCCTGACCGACACCCTGCCCCCGTTCACGGTGGAAGAACTGACCGCCACTTCGATCCCGGAAGATTTCCGCAACCGCCGGATCCATCGCTGCTGGCGCATGACGCGCAGTTAAGCCGTCGCTGAGCCGGCACGCGCCTTGCGCCATCGGCCATGCGCTCCGACACTCGCGCCCATGGTGCTGCCTGCGCCGCTTGTGCCCATGTCGGAATCGGCGCTCATTGATGAAGCGGCAGTGGCCCTCGGCCAGGATCTGGAAGTCCTCATGGAGCGCGCTGGCGCGGTGTTGGCGCGCGAGGCCGCACACCTGGCACCCGATGGCCTAATCCTGATCGCGTGCGGGCCGGGCAACAATGGCGGCGACGGGTATGTGTGCGCGCGGCTGTTGGCCGAACAGGGTCGCAGCGTGGCCGTGTGGCCGGTGCTGCCGCCACATAGTCCGCTGTGCGAACGCATGGCGAAACGCCTGCCGAACACGGTGCGCGTGATCGGAAAACCCGACGCTGCTCCAGCCCTGTTGATCGACGCGATCCTGGGCACCGGTTCGCGCGGCCGGCCACGCGAACCGGTCGCGGGCGCGTTGAAGTTGCTCAAGGAATTACGCTGCCGGTGTCTGGCCTCGGACGTGCCCAGCGGCATCGGCAGCGATCTGATCCTGCCGGCGACGCTCACGGTTTGTCTGCAAGTCGGCAAGCAGGAGCTGCTGCACGATCCGGCAGTGGGCGAGTTCAAGAGCGTCGACATCGGCGTCCTGCCAGCGGCCTATACGGAAGTGCAACCCAGCTGCTTCCGACGTTTTCCGCTGCTCAAACGCGGCGGGCACAAAGGCACGCATGGCGAGCTGTTGGTGATTGGCGGCGGCGTGTTTCCCGGTGCGCTGGAATTCGGATGCCGCGCGGCGGTGATGACCGGCTGCGATTTGGTGCGGGCGTGGACCGCGGACGGCCCGTCGTTGCCGGCGACCATCGTCGCGCATCGGCAGCCGGGATCGCATCTGGTGCCGGCCGATCCGGAAGACCTGACCCCGCTGTTGGTGCGCGCCAGCGCGGTCTTGATCGGGCCGGGCCTGGGCCGCGAACCGGGCTGCGAAGAAGCCGCGCAGCAGGCGTTCAGTTTGGCGATCGAGATGGGTGTGCCGGTGGTTCTGGACGCCGACGCGTTGCCGGCGCTGGCCGAAGCGCTGCGCGAAATGCCCGAATCCGACGCGCGTATTTTGCTGACCCCGCATCGCACCGAGGCGCGCAATCTGATCGGCGAAGCGGCGACCGATGAGGTCATCCACCGCTTCGCCCGCCGTGATCGCGTGATTCTGGCGAAGGCGCCGGTCGATTTGATTACCGATGGCTGGCGCTGGCAGCGCAATCCGCGCGGCAATGCGCGCATGGCGGTTGGCGGCACCGGCGACGTACTCGCTGGCCTTGCTGCTGGACTGATGGCGCGCGGCGCGACGCCATTCGACGCGGCGCGCATGGCGGTGCTGTGGGCAACCACCGCCGGCGATGAACTGTGGTTGGAACAAGGGCCGTGCTTCGACGCGCTGACACTGATTGCGCGCCTGCCGTCGGTGCTCAGAAAATTGTTGGAGCCGCTGGGAATGTGGCCGCCGGTCAGTGGTTAGTTGCGGGCGGGGGACCGTGCTCCCGCTCCGAACTACGGCCAAAAAAAACGCGGTTAAACAGCCGCTTCTGAGGCGTTCTGGAAAGTTCCACACAACGTGAAGTCGCCTGC
>JBBROQ010000162.1:0-6942 GCA_038229115.1 Planctomycetota bacterium
CCGCGTAAAACCCCGGTGCTCGCGCATCTGCGCGATGACGTGCTGCGCGATATTCCTAGTTATGTGCCCGAAGGCCGGCCGACGGTGCCCGGTCATGAAGTGGTATTGCGGGTGTTGGCCGTCGGCGCACAGGTGACCAGCGTGACGGTCGGCGGGCGCTACCTTGTCCAGGCGGATTTTCGCGATCTGAAGACCGCGAATTCCAACGGTGCGTTTGGTTATAATTTCGAAGGTGGTTTGCAGCAGTACGCGTTGTTGGACGAGCGCGTGACCATCGCCGCCAACGGCGAAAGCTATTTATTGCCGGTTCCGAATGACCGCAGCGCCAGTCAGCTTGCCTTGGTCGAGCCATGGGCCTGCGTTGAGGACGCGTTCCGGGTGCGCGAACGCCGCACGCTGACGTCGGGCGGCACGCTGCTGATCGTTGGCGATGGTGATCTCAGTGGGATTGATCTGACCCTTTCGGCCAAGCGGTTGGCGCTCGACCGCAACGTCGCTGGCTGCGAAACCATCGGTGAAAATCGTCTTTCTGAGCTGAAGCTCGCGGTCGATGATGTGATCTACACCGGCGCAGACGCGGCTCTGATCGAGCGCTTGTTCCCGCTGTTGGCGAAGAATGGTTTGATGCTGATCGCGACCGCCGGCGGGCGTTTCGGTCGGCCGGTGAATGTGCCGGTCGGGCGCGTTCACTACGGCAATATCCGCATCAGCGCGACCGTCAGCGCGCGCTCTCTCGACGCTTTGGCCGCGATTCCATCCAACGGTGAATTGCGTTCGGGCGATCATGTGAATGTGGTCGGTGCCGGCGGGCCGATGGGCGTGATGGCGATGGTGCGCGCGATCACCTCGTCAAAACCCGGCGCTTTGGTGGAAGGTGGCGTGCGCAATCCGGAACGCGCGCAGGCTCTGAAAGAGCGCGTCGAAGCGGTCGCCAGCACCCGCGGCGTGCGCGTGCGGCTGTTCAATCCCGGGGCAGAACCGCCGGTCGGCACGGTCGATTACTGCTTCCTGATGGCGCCGGTGCCGGCGCTGGTGCAGCAGGCGATCGTCGACGCCAGTCCGCGTGGCATCATTAATGTGTTCGCCGGCATTCCCGCTGACGCGCCGGTGTTCATCGATCTGGATTTGCTGGCGCAGAAGCAGCTGTACTGCATCGGCACCTCGGGCAGCACCATGGACGACATGCGCGTGGTGTTGGGCAAGGTCGTCGGTGACGAATTGGATACGAATCTGTCGGTCGGCGCGGTGTCGGGCATGAGCGGCGCCATCGACGGCCTGAACGCGGTGAAGAACCGCACGATTGCCGGGAAGATTGTGGTCTATCCCGAGCTTGGCGACTTCCCGTTGCTGGAACTGGACGCGCTCATCGTGCGCTTCCCGTCGATCGCGCCGCTGCTGCGCGGCGGGTGCTGGACCAAGGCCGCGGAAGTCGAGTTGTTGCGGGTCGCCAAGCCGGTAGCTGCGACTTGAACATGATCGCGAAACCCGAGCAGCTGGTCGCGGTCATCGATCTCGGCAAGACCAACAAGAAAGTCTCTCTGATCGACGCGCATTTGCGCCAAGTAGCCAGCGCCAGTGCGAATTTTCCCGCGCAAATCAGCGCCGATGGCGTGCTGTGTGAAGACATCGACGGCATCTGGAAGTGGCTGCAATGCCAACTTGCCGAGCTGTACCGCGCGCAGCCGTTCCACGCGCTCTCCGTCACCACGCACGGCGCGACCTGGGCCGCGCTGGATGCGAACGGCGAACTCGCGCTGCCGGTGATCGCGTACGAACACGCGTTGACTGACGCCGAACAGGCGGCGCTCGATACCGAGTTTTACCTGCGCTGTGGGCCGCTCGAAACGCTCCAGGATGAAACCGGCACCTGCGATCTGCCGCTGCTCATCAATCCGGCGAAAGCCGTGCTGTTCGCGCAGCATCATTACGCCGACGCTTGGCCGCGGGTCACGAATCTAGTGAATTATCCGCAGTTCTGGGGCCAACGCCTGACTGGCGTGATCGCTCACGAGCCAACCTACACCGCTAACCATTCATTCTTGTTTGCGATTCGCACCGGCACTGCGTCGCGCGCGGCGAAGGCGTTGAACGTCGAACGGCTGCTTGGCCTGGATCTGAAAGATCCGTGGGCGCGCCTGGGCACGCTGACGCCAATGTTGCAAAAACGCCTGGATTTACCGGCCTTGCCGGTGGCGGTCGGCATCCACGACTCCAATGCCGCGCTGCTGCCGTATCTGGTGAAACACGCGACTCGCGACTTTGTGCTCAACTCCACTGGCACTTGGTGCGTGGCCATGCATCGCGTTGCTCACATCGCCTATCGTCCGGAGGAACTCGGGCAGAAAGTCATCTTCAACCGCGATGCATTTGGTCGCGCGCAAAAGGTTAGCTTCCTGATGGGCGGCCAGGATTACGGCCTGTACCACGGCCTGATCGGCGGCGCTGATCCGGCGTTCGATGGCGCGCGCGTCGACGCCGCGTTGCTGGCCACGCGCGATGCGGTGCTGCCCGGCGCCTTCCCCAGCCAATTCCCGCGCTGCCGTGGCGGGTTGCTGGCCGATGATCAGGTCATCACGCTCGATGCGCTCAAAGCCGGCACCGCGCCCGTGTGGTTCCGCGACGCTGCGCGCGCTCACGACTTGCTCAACATCAGCCTCGCGTTGCAAACCGAAGTCGCCCTGCGCCGCACCGACATCACTGACCGCACTGCGATCTTTGTCGAGGGCGGCTTTCGCAATAATCCGGTGTTTCTTGCCGTGCTCGCGGCGCTGTTCCCGAACAACGACGTAGTCCTCACCAACCTCGCCCAAGCCACCAGCGCCGGTGCCGCGTTGCTTGGCCACGCGCTGCTTTCCGACAGCACGCCCGCAGCGCTCGCGGACGGTATCGTCATCGACGAGCAACCGGTCGCACGACCATCGCTGCCCAACCTCGCCGTCTATCGCACGGCGTGGCTCGCGGCCGTCAGTTGAGCGTTCGCGTGCTCGCGTTTTTGTCTGAGTTCCGTCGACCAATCCTCATGGTTGCGGACGCGCCCTCGCTTCGCATCATCCGCGTCCTCGCCAAATCAGGCTCCCGTCATCTAGAGGCCTAGGATACCGGATTTTCATTCCGGCGACACGGGTTCGAATCCCGTCGGGAGTACCAGTTAGCTGCAATAAGCCCAGGCAAACGCCTGGGTTTATTCATTGTCGAGCATTTGATGTTTGCGGTTTGTGGGGCCGTCTCGGCAGCGGGCGTCTGCGACGACACGGGTTTGGCTACCGCTGGTTCAATCAAGCGCAGGTCGCAGGCAGCGGCACTTGGCGATCACATACGCAGGCGCTCGGCAATCATTCGAGTATGACGTACAGCGCGTCGGCCGGCAGCTTCACCGTGAGCTGTTTGCCCTCACTGGAAACCGGGACCGGCTTCGACGTGGGGAAGCCTGCGGGATCCAGCGCGGTAGCCGTTTTCAAATGATTGGTGGTGATAGTGATCGAGTCTGCCGATTTGATCACCTGCCAGGGTTTCTCGCCGATGGTGATCACCACTGACTTCCCATCTTTGATCTCGGTCGACCAGCCGGTGGGTCGCGAGATAGTGCCGATCTGGATCAGAACCTTGCCGGAATCTGCGAGCGGTTTGTCGTCCATCGCCACCACCACGACGTTGGCGTATTCGTCCTGCGATTGGATTTTCAATCCGCTTAAAACAAAACTGCCACCGGCAGCTTTCAGAAATCCGGTGACTCCTTTGGTCTTCGGCGTGTCGACCAGACACACGCCTTTGCCATAATCCATCGTCACTTCGCCGGTAATCGACCTCACGATCTTTGCATTTTCATCGATATATTTATTGAGATCTTCAACCTTGCTCTGCGCGGCGTCCTTGCCGTAGGTGACGGTCACGGGACCAACGAAAAACGCGAGCGGGTTCACGCCCTTGGTCAGTTTGTTGGCGCCCATCGCCTGTTGCGCGTCGCCGCCTTCTTGTCGGTTTGGATCAAATGCCGCGTCTTCGGCGATCAGTGGTAATTCGCGCTGCCACAAACTATCGAGCGAACGTACTTCCTGCACCACTGGCCTTCCTTGCTGCACATGCCCCAGGCGAAACGACAGCGCGTTGGCCGGAAATGCGCCCATCATTGCCGGAATCGAGCAGCTCCATTTCATGCACGGATTCTGACCGTTGACTTGCGCCCACGGAAATTTTATCGCCAATTCGCTATCGTATTCCGGCGTCGTCTGCGCAAACCAGAAGAAACAATCCACACCCGTCAGTGCCTGATAGGCCGCCATCAGGAACGGGCCTTCGGTTTGGTATTTATTAGGCGTCGTCCAGCTTGATTCGGTGATCATCATTGGCATACCGGCGACCTGCTTTAGACAGGTAGGGACTCCGCGCAGATCGCGCACGCCAGTGACATTGGTGAAAGTATGACCAGGGTCGATGCGCCAGCCGTTGTTCTCACCGTCATGCGCGCCAGCGTAATATTTATTTACCGCGATCACTTCGTCGGCGGTGTAGGTCCAACGCTCAACATCGTTCAGCCGAACGCCGTCGGCAGTCTGCCAATTGCTGGCGTTGATTGGCTGTTTGCAGCCCAATTTGCGGTACGTGTCGTGCACAACTTCGTACCAATTGAACTGCGTCTCAGCCATGAATCGCACCTGATCTGCCGCGCGATTCGCTTGTCCTGTGGGCGCGTTGTTGAGGTCCCAGGTCGACAGTAGGCCTAGACGTTTGGCGTCTACGTTATCGCCGCTTACGGTTTGGTTCTTCCAGGCTTCCTTCGCCTTATCGACCGTGCCGTATTTCTTGGCGGACCAAGTATAAAAGAAGTTACCAAGCAGTTGCTTCTGCGGTTCTTTCATCCCCTGGAAGGTCCAGAAGAAAAGACTGTCTTCATTTTGCGACATGATGATGGCGACTGCCGGATCGTCAGCGAGACGAATGCCGGTATGCGGATTCGTGTCGCCATAAAGTTTAGTCACCCAGTTTATATAGGCTGCCTGCAGTTTCGGATTGAAATATTGCACGCCCCACATTTCGCCGTCGCCGTGATAGCCATCGATGCCATAGCTCGCGTGACCCTGCATTTTCCAATAGGGTGAGATGGCAACATAAATGCCTTCCTTCTTGCATGCGGCGACACCTTTCCAAATCGCGTCGATCTCCTTTTCATTCGGTTGATCGAGCGGCGTTTTGTCATCAGCCGGGCAGATCGCCGCATGAAAACGCACCAGATTGACCCCCATCTTCGCGAGGAACTTTGCCGAGCGTGGATATTCGTCATCCTTCATTGCGAACAGTCCGTTCACCGCCCAGAAGCGTATCGCCTTTCCCGCGCCATCGCAGAAGCCGCCGTCGGGCGTGGTGGTGACAAAGCCCTTTTCGCCTGCCGTTTTTTCGTTCAGGAAACGCAGGTCGAGTGCTGCTCCGGGACGCAAGGCATCGCTCGGATAATCGAAGGCCCAGGTTTGGTCGCCGCCATAGGTGATGCCATCTTCGGCGGCTTGCAGATGCGCATGCGCAATCATGAAAATCAGAGTCAGCACAATACGGGAGGGGCGACGCATGACCGATTCCTCATGAATAGAAAGAAAACGTATGAACGCCGCATAGCAGTCATCGCTGATCTGAAGCTGGCTTTGGCGTTCGAACTGCAGGTGACATCACTCGTGGATCTGATTATCGATACGCCCCGAAGCGCCATTGAGTCACCGATAGCCGCGGTTCATTCAGCAACGTCATCAATATGGAATGCGCTGCCAGCACGGGTTCTTTGGTGCGTCAAAAAGGTATTCGTAGTGGCGGCGCTTCCGCTTTGATCACCTCAGCCGCTCAGCCAGTTTGTAGTCGCGCTTCCGATTCCAGATGCGCGGTGTCGTTAAGCGCCAGGACGCGGCCGAGTTTCGGTGGATCGCCGGGGATGGCGACGTGAAAGGGGCGGACGCGCGAGAGCGAGGCGTTGCTAATGCTCAGGTGCCATTGGCGGTTTAGGGGTAGGCCGATGAGCTGTGCGAGATAGCCGCGCAGGACGCCACCGTGGGCGACCACCAAAATGCGCTCGCCGGGGTGGCTCATAGCCAGATCCGACAACGCGGCGGTGATGCGGACGGCCGCCTCGCGGTAACTCTCGCCGCCGCCGCGGCGCAGGGTTGGATCGCACTTCTGCCAGGTCGCCCATTCAGTGGGAAACTGCGCTTTTACTTGTTCGTTGGTCAGGCCACTCCAGGCGCCGGTATCGATTTCGCGCAGGCGTTGGTCGGCGACTGGGGTCAGGCCGATGGTCTCGCCAAGTGTTTCGGCAGTGTGCCGGGCGCGCGTGAGGTCGCTGCAATACAGCGCGGCGAAGCGCTGGCTGCGCAGTCGGTCGGCCAGATGCAGCGCCTGAAGGTTACCGATGTCAGTAAGGGGGAAGTCATCCTGGCCCTGCATCACGCCGATGCGGTTGCCCTGCGATTCACCATGGCGGATCAGCCACAGTTCGGTCTTTGCGTGTTGTTCGGCGCTTGCGGGCATGGGCGGTTTCTGGCTGAGTGAACGGTTCAAATCAAACTGGGAAAATAGTCCGGCGCGTGGCCCGGCCGCCATTTGATATTGCAGCCGATGCTGGGTTTCTGCACCGGGTTTACTGGCTGTTTGGCGAGCATTGCGGTCACCGCCGCGCGCACATCGGTGCCGGTAACGGCGAGCGTTGAGCCTGGTCGACTATCATCTAATTGTCCGCGATAGATCAGCCGATGCGCGGCGTCGAACAGATACGCGTCGGGCGTACAGGCGGCGCGATAGGCCTGCGCGATGGTCTGCGTTTGGTCGTAGAGATACGGAAAACGCCAGCCCTGCGCGCGCGCTTCGATGGTCATCATTGCGGGTGCGTCGGCGGGATGGGTGTCGGCGTCGTTGCTGCTGATCGAGATCACCGCGACGCCTTGCGCGGGCAGGTCACGCGAGAGC
>JBBROQ010000163.1:0-6869 GCA_038229115.1 Planctomycetota bacterium
CGCGGCGGCAGCATCCGCGTGGAATCGTCGACATCCGTTCAGCTGCAAAGCTCACACCCGGCGCCGCTAGCGGCGCTCCAGAGCCCCGGTTCCACCTTCATCTTCACCGTCCCGATGGTGGTCGCACACGGATCTGCGCGACCCTCCAGGGATCGCCCCTCGCGGTCACTCTGAATCTCAGACCCCTCTAACTCTCTTCATCCTGCAAGCTGCACGATGGTGGCAGCAGACGCCGTTTAATTCGCACCGGGATCCGCGCTAAAAGTTAAAGCAAAATCTGCCGCCTGGCGCCGGTTTCCGTGGTAAACATGCCGTCTGAATCGCAGAATTTCTCTGATTTTTCAATGTTTTACATTTCGCGCTTTGGGCCGTTTCGATGTTTGGCACGGGGCTTGCCATCAGGTCTTCATCATGCGCTTCTACGACCTCCTCGATGATTACGTCCATGACCGGCCGCATCATGCGACCGAAAACCAAAACGACGATTCTTACGGCCTGACCAGCTCAGGCTTCGAGTTCGACGCCAACTTGGTGATCGATTTAGATGAAGTCAGCGAGCCCGCGGAAAACGCAAAACATCTTTTGGTTCAAGGACGCGTCGGCAGTTGACCGGCGCAGCACAGATCGTCGCTGGCGAGACCTTTCTTCAGTCCACTCTGAACGACTACACCGAGCACCACCTGACTGCGGCCAACCACCAACCGCCGGCGCGTCCTTAACTTTTTTTTTCAGTTCGTCTCTTCAACCCAACCACAGGAGTTTCCATGTCCACCACCCGTGCTGCCAAAACCTCAACCCAAAACGCCTCACCGTCCAAGTCCGCTGGCAAAGCTGGCGCTGCAGAAGGCACTGCCGGATCCACCATGGATGTGATCAGCCAAGTAGTGGCCGCCGGCCTATCGAGCACCTTCGAAAGCATGAAGGCTTCGGTCACCACCAACATCAAAGGCAACGGCGAGCAATATCTCAATGATGCCCTCACTAAATTGAAGGATGCCGCAGCGCAGGTCGCCGATTGGGGCAAACGCAATCCGGTGAAAACCGCCGTGGCTGCGGCCGCGGTTCTGGCGGTCACAGCCTTTTTGGTGAAGACCGTCAAGTCTCATTCGTCAACGGATGCATCCCCAACGGATGATGACGGCGACAGCGGCAGCAAAGAATCAGCCAAGAGTGCTGGCCGCAAATCATCGGCCAAGCCTGCTAAAACGGCTGCAAAACGCAGCTGAATTCACAGTCATCTTTCACCCAAAACTCAACCGAGGTTTCTCATGAACAAGCCCATCTCTCTCGCCCTGCTCGTCGCCGGCATCATCCTGCTCGGTTTTGCTTTCCTTGCTGGTGATAGCGCCAGTTCCAGCTTCAGCAGACTATTTCAAGGCACACCCGATAATCGCACCATCGTGCTCGGCATTCTTGGCGTTATCGCCCTGATTGCTGGTGGCGTCAGCCTGTCGCGTTCACCGCGCGCTTAATGCGGTCAGTCAAACCCGACCATTAGCGGAATTGTCCCATGCCCATGTTTGCACGTCTGACCACTACAGCGAAAAGCGCCGTGGCAGAAGTGCGGCATGGGGCGCATCGTCGGCGATGGTGGCTGCTTATTGGTGGCGTTGCCCTGCTGGCGGTCATCAGAGCGCTGTTGCCGATGATGATTTTATGGGTGGTTAACCACCGCTTGGCTGAACCCGGTATTTATCAAGGGCATGTGCAGCGACTGTCTTTGGCGCTGTGGCGTGGAGCCTACGCGATTGAAGGCATCACGATTACCGCCGATCATGGCCATGGCCGCGAGCGAGTTCTCAGCTGTGCGCACGTTGATTTACATCTGCAATGGCATAAATTATTGCGCGGCCGAATTGTCGCGCGAATTGAGATCGAACGGCCGGATCTGGTCATCACGCCGACCATAGCAGCGGCTGAAGCAGCGACTAAAGCAGCGACTAAAGCAGCACCGTCCCTTTCTGACAAAACATTTAATAAGCCTGATCCATCGCAGAAAGAAACGGCGGACCGCGATACCTGGCAAGCAAAGCTACGTTTGGTTATTCCTTTCCGAATCGATACTCTGCGCATCTTCGACGGCAAGCTCGCCTATCGCGACAACACAAAAGCAATCGATCTGAGTCTGACGCGCATCGATGCCACCGTGACCAATTTAGTGGGCGGAGCAGATCCCAATGCGGACAGCGTACCGGCGCTAGTCGAAGCCCATGGTGTGACCACCGGCGATGGCCAAGTGACGCTGAAAACTGAGGTGCGGCCGTGGCTTGAGGAGCCGGATTTTTCTCTGAATTTCGCACTGGTCGGCGTGAACCTACCTGCACTCAATCCCAGTACTCGAAGCCTTGATGGTCTCGCGTTCGCCTCGGGACGATTCGACGGATATTTAGAATTAGCTGCCCACCAAGGCCAGATCGACGGCCAATTGAAAACGTTGCTGCATGATCTTGAAGTCGCTCATTTCCGCGGCTCGGACAAAAAAATCACCAAGGCTTTCTGGTCGGTAGTGATCGCACTTGGCGAGTCACTGCTGGTAAACGACGACACCGGCGCGATGGCAGCACGGATTCCACTGCGAGGACGCCTAGACGGACCCAAAACCTCAGTGTGGACGGTGATTGGAACCCTAATTGGTAACGCGTATTTCACTGCGATCATGCCTGGATTTGACGGGTTTTCCGGTGCAAACGGCCCGCGCATAAGCAAAAACTGAAACGTCGACTTCTTTCATTTTCCCCGACGCCAATATGGACTCGTCTGCTATTTCACGGACCGTTGCGCAGCAGATTCATTTATTCACGTGCAACCAGCGCTTCGCAACCTGATCCACCAACGCGATTAACGCGTCAAAATGTGCTGGTTTAACCAAGTAATCTGCAGCGCCCGCGGCCAAACAGCGTGACCGATCGACCGGATGATTCGAGGTGGTGAGGATCACCACCGGCATGGCCGCCAGCGCCGGTTGCGCGCGAATTGCCGCCAACACTTCATGCCCAGAGGCGAGCGGCAAATTGATGTCTACGAAAGCCAGATCAGGTACTGGAGTCTTTGCGTCAGCGAGCTTTCTAACTTCAGCCAGCGCGGCATTCCCATCGCGCAGCACCACGAATTCTGCGGCCACGGACGCTTCCTCGAAGGCAATGCTGATCAGCTCGACATCAGAATCATTGTCTTCGATCAGCAGGATGCGCGGCCTCATAGAGAGCAGCCTTGAATAAGGGGTGATGCAATGACGAGGGGCGCAGGTCGGCGTCGTGGCGCGCCGGCGTCAATAGTGAGAAATACCCAGGTCCATTTCCTGTCCGCAAGCATGTGTGTGAACGTGCAGAAACGTAATCGTTATGCAGCAATTTTTTATTCCTGCAAAATGCAGGGATAAAGAAAGTCGTCTGATCAGCTTGGGGCGGATGCATGAGTCTCTGCACTATCCTGTACATGAGTGAGTTCCCGGTCAGGTAGCCATTCAGCATCGCGAGTGGGGCGCAGCGGCGCCCCCGAAAACAGAGCGCGCGTGCGGGTGAACAACGCCCCGATGAGGAACACCTGGGATGAATAATAAATCCAGATCAACAGCACCGCCAATGAACCCATCGCGCCGTACGTGGACGCGATCGCACTGCTACCCAGGTAGAGGCCGATCAGATATTTACCCGCGATAAAAAGTAGTGAGGTGACCAGCGCGCCGAACCACACATCGCGCCAGCGCACCGACACGTCCGGGAGAAGTTTGAACGCGCCCGCGAATAAGAGTCCGACCGCGACAAACGAGATGCCGCTGTCGGACCATGACGCCATCGTTTGCCAGACCGTCGACGAGGTACCCAACAAAGCCCCCAATGCCGCTATGCCGGCGGAAATCACCAATGAAACCAACAACAAAAAACCGATCCCGAACACCATCGCAAACGACAGCAGGCGCGACCGAATGAGGCCACGAATGGTTTTGCCGGGACGAGTACGCACTTCCCAAATGGTGTTGAGGCTGTCCTGCAATTCCCCGAACACGCCCATGGCCCCGATCAACAATGTCACCAGCCCAATCAGCGTCGCAACCAAGCTGGCCGCGGGATCGCGCGCGTGTTCGATCATGCCTTGAATCAGGGCCCCACCCTGTTCACCGACCAGATGATGAAACTGCCCGCCAATCTGATCCCGCGCCGATTTTTCCCCGAACACCAATCCCGCAACCGCCACCGCGATAACCAACAACGGCGCCAGCGAAAACACGGTGTAATACGACAGCGCTGCCGCCATCCGTGGGACGCGCTTATCGAAATACCCTTCAGCGATCTGCCGCAGACCGGCCCAGGCCTGCGGGCCTAGAGAACGCCCAGAGCGTGCGCCGTGCGCATGGTCGGTAGTGCCGGATGAAGAATTGGCAGGTCGCATGATGGGATGGTCACGAAGCCACGCGCATGCCAAGGCCCACACGTCCAGACCAAAACCGTTGCCAGGCACTCGATCAGGTGGCAGCGATCCGGCCACCTGCCCGCCACCCAACAAGCACCGCTGACTATTCGGATGCCGGCTGCGATTGAGCCTGCACCAGCGCGCTCAACCACACCACGCCGGCGACCACACCGTGCGCATTCAACCGCGTCAGCCACCACACCTGCGCATCGCTGAGCGCGTCGTTCGGGCTTTTGACTTCCCACAGATTTATTTCTTCATCGTTCCACACCACCAAGTCCGGCAGGCCCGCGGCCGCATGCGGATCGCGTGTAATCAGCGCGAACAGATCCACCAGCGCCGGCCGCGGCAGAAGACGAACGGCGGCAGTTGCGAGCGCGATGCAGGTTTGGTCGCCACTGTCACGCGCGGCCGCGCAGAGCACGTCGGGCGTCTGCGCGAGCTGCCGCAGCTGCTCGGCGATCGCGGCTTCGCGGCGCTGACCAAATCCCCAACGACCGGCATCGATCGGATGCTCCATCAGCGGCGCACACCACACCAACCGCGTCGGCGCTGCGGCAGACGTGAACGCGTCGACCAGTAACGCTTCGGCCAAGCGCAGCCACACGCTGCCTTCGGCGTGCACGCCTTGCCAGCCTTCGGCTTGAAAACGCGCGAGCGTGGCGGCCTCGACCAGTTCGCCATCGGCCAGCACATTACCGCCAAAGCTGCGCCCGCCCGCGCGACGCGACAACGTCATGCGCCAACGAAACACCGGCCAGGACGGTTTTTGCCGACGTTTACCGCTGGTTCGGCCGCGTTCCTGCCAGCGCTGACGTTCGCTGATCGACCAGATGCCCCACTTCGCCAACTGCCGCGCTAGCCGCTTGCCGCGGTGCTGAAGTTTTTGTTCGCGATAGATCGCGGTCCACACCGCGCGCGTTAGCCCCGGACTCAGCGGCGCTTCGATCAACGTCGCCACCGCCTGTTCGCGCCGTTCATCCATCAACGGCAGTCGTTGGCTGAGGCTCCACAGCAACTGCGTCCACTGATAAACCGCGGTCAGGTGATATCCGATCAGCTGCAACGGCGCGCCGGCATTCACCGCGACTTCCGCATAGGCCGCGGTCCACGCTGCGTCAAAGGCGGCCTTATCGCTGCGCGCGATTCCTGCACAGAGCGCGCGGCATTTCAGCGCTTCAAGATAGCCGTCGAGGTCCCAGCGATCAGCCCACGACGACGGCCCACGCGTCCGCGCTCCGGCCAAGCTTCGCGCCAAGGGCGAGTCCGCCGCGACCACGCGCGCATCCAGCACTAGGCGCACCAACGTCGACAGCGACGCCGCGCCATCAGCAAACGCGACCGCCAACGCCGCGCGCACCAACTGCCGCGCCGCCGCCGGAATTCCCACCCAAGGTTCCGCCAGTTCGTGTACGAACGACAGCCACTGCTGACCCGCGACATTGCGCGCGCGCCACCGCGCCGGCTGCTGTTCAGGCTCGCTGAGCGCCGGCGCCGGTACGCGTTCCAGCCACCCCGCGGCCAACGCCGCCGACACCGCGGCACTATCGCGGCTGAACTCGAGCGCCGGTTGCTGCGGCCGCACCCGCTGCGCCAGCCGGGCTAGCGCTTCGCGCATGCTACCCGCATGCAGCGCGAGCCCACGCAGGCGCGCGGCCAAGGCATGTTCCTCGGCCGAAAACAACGCTGGCTGCCACGCCAATGCTGCGTCCAAAACGAGCTGAAGGTGTTCGCCGTACGCAGTGGCCGCGAACGGGACCGAACCAGCAGACGCGGTGTTTTGGCTGCTGTCGCTCCCCCTCACGCTTTTTTTCACGTTCACCGCGGCGCCAGTTCCTGACCACTGCTCCATGACCAATCCTCTGGTGCGAATCTTCGGAAAAAGAACCTGTTTTGCCGAAATGGCGCGCCGCGGGTTTGTACACGCATTCGACCACGCTGCGATCAGGGATCGTGATGTTCCTCGCTATGCGCGCGCGGGCGCATCTGAAAAGAGACGTGCGGTCATCGGGTGAATTCGGCTGCCCTGGTCAATTCCCTGCGCACCGCCACGCCGTTGCCGCCGCTGCGCTATCGAGACCGATGCTTGGACCACTGAGCACCCTGCGGTTCGGTCCAGCGCCGGCGTCTGTGTTCACTGGCTCGGCGGAAGGTGAATTCATTCACGTACTCCGGAAATCGCGCCGTAAAACCGGGTCATGCGATGTGCAGTCTTTGGCGGGTCGTGGTGCTGCGGCATCGACTGCTGCATGCGCTGAAGAACCGGAACGGCATGTGCTCAGGGAAGGTGCTGAGAGCCGCCAGAATTCCCTGAGCGACCGAGGCGGACGTACGCGATGACAGAGACCACTTTCAGCAGCGCCGTTGACGAGCCCCAGCCCGATCCGACATGGGCCGGCGGCTGCATCGGGCCCTATCGGTTGTTGTCCTGCCTGGGCAAGGGCGGGATGGGCACCGTC
>JBBROQ010000164.1:0-6801 GCA_038229115.1 Planctomycetota bacterium
CAACGCCAGCGAGACGCGGAAATAAGCCGACGTTTTCACGCTGACGTTTCTCGCTGGATACTGAGCGGGCGGGCCATGTGGCCCGCCCGTTTTCATTGCGCGACGGGTACAGCGGCGACGGTGCGCGCATGCGTATCGCGATTTTATGCTGCTGTCTGTTCTCGCTGCATGCGGCCATCAGCGACAGTGAGCGCGCTCTGCTGCGCGATGAAATGATCCCGGCCTGCCGCGCTGAGTTCGACCGGCAGAGCACAGTGCCAAGCTACCGCATCACCGCCGCGTACGACGACGCCACCGCCACCATCACCGGACGCCTGAGCCTGCGAGTGGTCAATACCGCCACTACACCATGGGCCACGATCTGTCTGCAAACGCTGGCGAATGCCGAGATTTTTCACGAGGCGGCGCAGACCTTGGACTCCGTGCGGCTCGACGGGGTCGAGTTGCCGCAACAGGAGTTGGAAGATCGCACTGCGGTTGAGGTGCGGTTGCCGCAGCTGCTGGCGGTCGGTGCGGCCATAGAGTTAGAGATCGCCTTCACCACCGTTGTGTCGAAACAGGGCGGCGATCATGGGTTGCTGAATCGCAGTGATGACCTGCTGTGCCTC
Organism: Planctomycetota bacterium; assembly: GCA_038229115.1. Classification (GTDB taxonomy): domain Bacteria; phylum Planctomycetota; class UBA11346; order UBA11346; family UBA11346; genus JBBROQ01. The sequence goes on from JBBROQ010000164.1 coordinate 609, forward strand.
TACAACTGGTATCCGGAATTGGCGCTGTTTCGCGAGGGCGCGTGGGAGGTGCATCCGTTGGGCGAAATCGGCGATCCGACGCGCACCGTTAGCGCAAATGTGGTGGCAACGCTGACGCTGCCGGCGGCGTGGGTGGTGGCCGGTAGCGGTGCGATTCATTCAGAGCCGGCAGCGTCAGCAACCGTCGCAATGCAGACCGTGCACATCGTTGTGCCGTTGGCGCGCAATGTGGCGATCGTTGCCGGGTTGGGCCTGGAAGCGCTTAGCTGCACGCAGGACGGCGTGACGATCGCCTCGTGGTTTCCCGCCGGCTGCGCGGTCGGCGGTGGATTGGTGCGCGATACCGCGGCCCGCGCGTTGACGCGCTACGGCCGGGCGTTTGGCGCTTATCCGTATCAGCATTTCACCGCGGTCGCGGCGCCGCTCGGCCTGGATGTTGGCGGCATGGAAGCGACCGCCTGCATCATCAATGACGCGCAACCGTATCAGACCTTCGACGAGCACGGGCCGCTGGCATTCATGCTGCGCCTGGTCACCGCGCATGAGGTTGGGCACCAATGGTGGTACGGTGTAATCGGCAGCGACGCCGCGCAGGCGCCGTGGTTGGACGAGAGCCTGACCAATTGGACCAGCAATTGGTTCATCGAGACCGAGCTGACCCCGCAGGAATATCTCAGTGGGTATCAGATGCTGCGCATGGAATCGTGGATGGGCGTCAGGGCAAATCTGGCGCTGTCGGCACCCGTGGAAAATTTTCATGAGATGGAGGAATACGGCGCGGTGATTTACGGCACCGGTGCGTTGGTGATCGAATCGCTGCGGCGCGAATTGGGCGACGAACGGTTCTTCGTATTTCTACGCCGCTACGCCGACGCCAATCGCTTCAGCATGGCGGACGTTGGGGCTTGGAACTCAGCATTGAGTGCGGTCTGGACACCGGCCGCGGCCGCGGCTTTTCAGGCACACTGGATCGATGCGCCCTTAGCCGCGGCCGACCTGTGGAAGCTGCCGGGGCCGAAGCCGCCGACGCAACCTCGGACGAAGCCCCAGCCCACCCCAATGCCGCAACCATCGCCGCCGTAAAAGGGCTGACGCCGACTAGCGTGACTGGCGAGGCCACCGCAGGCGGGCTATCCTGCACCGTGTCCTATTTCCCGCCCATGCCGCAGCACCGATGACCAGCAAGCACTATCGCAGCGCGATCGCGCATCTGCTCGAGCGCATCGAGCGCTTGAACGCGATTGGCGTGGCGCTGTCGGCCGAGCGCGATCCGGTGCGTTTGTTGGAGCAAATCCTGTTGGGCGCGAAGGCGCTGACCAATGCCGACGCGGGCTCGATCTATTCGGTTACTGACGATCGGCAGGTACGCTTCGAGATTGTGCGCACGGCGTCGTTGGGCCTGCAATTCGGCGGCTCCAGCGCGACCCCGGTGCCGTTCGCGCCGATCCCGCTGTATGGCGCCGACGGCCAACCAAACTCGCATTCGGTGGTCGCGCATTGCGTGCTTAGCGGCGCGCCTGTGAACATCCCCGACGCTTATCATGCCGACGGTTTTGACTTCAGCGGCACGCGTGCGTTCGACGCCAACACCGGCTATCACAGCACGTCGCTTTTAACCGTGCCGATGCGCAATCACGACGGCGTGATCGTCGGCGTGCTGCAATTGTTGAACGCGCAGAACGCCGATGGCGAAGTGGTTCCGTTCAGCACACCTGATCAACGCTTGGTCGAAAGCCTCGCCAGTCAGGCGGCGACGGCGCTGACCAAACGCGAACTGATCGAAGGCATGCGCGAATTGTTCGAGGCCTTCATCCGGCTGATCGCCACTGCGATCGACGAGAAATCACCGTACACCGCCGATCACTGCCGGCGCGTGCCGGAACTGACGCTGCTGTTGGCCGACGCCGCGGCGCATGCGACCAGCGGCCCCTTGGCCGGTTTCAGCATGAGCGCGGCGGATCGGTACGAGCTGTCGATCGCGGCCTGGCTGCATGACTGCGGCAAGATCACCACGCCCGAAGCGGTGATGGACAAGGCGACCAAGCTATCGCGCATCGGCGACCGCATCGAACTGGTCGCGCTGCGCTTTGAGCTGGCCAAACGCGAGACGCGCATCGCGGTGCTGGAAGCGCGCATGACGATTGGCGAAGCGCAGTCGTGTGATGCGCAGATCGATGATGACCTGATTTTTTTACGCCGCGCCAACACCGGTTCCGAGCGCATGGCCGACGCCGATATCGCGCGCGTAAACACGATTGCCACGCGCCGCTTGGCCGATGGCAGCCCTCTGCTCACGGATGACGAAGTGCGCAACCTGACCATCGTCAAAGGCACGCTGCTGCCGGAAGAACGCGCGGTCATCAACCACCACATCGTCGCGACCATCAAGATGCTCGAATCGCTGCCGTATCCGCGCCATCTGCGCCGCGTACCCGAATTCGCCGGCGGTCATCACGAACGCATGGACGGCCGCGGCTACCCCAAAGGCCTGAAGCGCGCGCAGATGTCGGTGCAGGCGCGGATCATGGGCATCGCCGACATTTTCGAGGCACTGACCGCCGGTGACCGGCCGTACAAACGCGCGATGACGCTGCGCGAAGCGCTGGACATCCTCGGCAAAATGAGCCTGGACGGCCACATCGATCCCGACCTGTTTCAGGTCTTTGTGGGCGCGGGCGTGTGGCGTGAGTACGCGCAGCGCTGTCTGAAACCCGAGCAGATCGACGCCGTCGATCTGGCGGCGATCCCCGGATTTTTCGGAGCGACTAGCTGAGCACGGCGATGGCGGTCAGCGGTCTTGCCGCCTTCCGCTTCAGCGGCCTTGCCGCCCACCGGCGCCGATCACGATTCGCCCATGCTGACGAACCGCGCTAAGTATGCGATCAAAGCCCTGTTGTTTTTGGCCGGACGTTTTGGCCAAGGCCCGGTGCAAGCGCAGGTGATCGCGGATGAAGAGCAGATCCCATATAAATTTCTGGAAGTGATTTTGCTGCAATTGCGCAACCAAGGCATCATCCACAGCAAGGTTGGCAAAGGCGGCGGGCATGAACTCGCGCGCGCGCCCGAGGACATCACTTTGCTGACCATCGTGCGCGCCATCGACGGCCCGGTCGCGCCGCTGCCGTGTTTAAGCAAAACCGCCTACGCGCGCTGCGACGACTGCCCGGACGAAAAGCACTGCGGCACGCGGCAATTACTGAGCCATGTCCACGAAGCGCAGCTGGAACAAATGTCGCGCAGTTGCTTAGCCGACGCGTTGCCTGGCCGCCGCCCAGCGACGGCGAAGGCAGCGGTCGCCAAACCGACGAAACTGACTCGGACGAAAATGCCCGTGGTCGGCAAGAGCGGCAAGGGCAGGAAGACAGTTAAGACCGGAGGGGAAGGTCTTCGACCGTCTGCTCGTCGCACATCTTAACGCTGATAAATCTCGTCGAATACGCCGCCGTCGGCGAAGTGCGTGGCCTGAGCTTTCTGCCAGCCGCCAAACACTGCATCGACGGTAAACAGCGTCAGTTTGGGGAACTTGTCGGCATACTTCGCTGCCACCGTGGCGTCAGTCGGACGGTAAAAATTCTGCGCAATCAGTTCCTGCGCGGCGGGAGTGTAGAGGAACTTCAGATAGCCTTCGGCGACCGCGCGAGTGCCCTTCTTGTCGACCACCTTGTCGACGATCGCCACGGGCGGTTCAGCTAGGATGCTGACCGACGGCACCACCAACTCAAACGCATCCTTGCCGAATTCTTTAAGGCTCAGGAAGGCTTCATTTTCCCAGGTGATGAACACGTCGCCGATGCCGCGCTGCACAAACGTGGTGGTCGCGCCGCGGGCGCCGGAATCGAGCACCGAGACGTTCTGGTACAGCTTGGTCACGAACGCTTTGGCGGTGGCGTCGCTGCCGCCCGGCAGTTGCAGGGCGTACCCCCACGCGCCGAGATAGTTCCAGCGCGCGCCGCCGGAAGTTTTCGGATTCGGGGTAATCACATTCACGCCGGGCTTGATCAGGTCACTCCAATCTTTGATCGCTCTCGGGTTACCTTTGCGTACCAGGAACACGATCGTCGAGGTGTAGGGCGAGCTGTTGTTGGGCAGGCGTTTTTGCCAGTCTTTCGGCAGCAGTTTGGCCTTTTCTGCAATCGCGTCGATATCGTAGCCAAGCGCCAGCGTGACCAGGTCGGCGTCCAGGCCGTCGATCACTGAGCGCGCCTGTTTGCCTGAGCCGCCGTGCGATTGGTTGATGGTCACCGCCTGATTGTTTTTTGCCTGCCAATCGGCAGCGAAGGCGCTGTTGATAGCGGCATACAGCTCGCGCGTCGGATCGTACGACACATTCAGCAGCGTGATGGGATCGGCCGCGCGCAGGTCGCCGGCACACGCCAGGACCGCGACCAAGAGGGGGATCAGGTTTTTCATGAGGGCTCCAGGCAGAGTGTTCGGATCGCGTTCGGATCGCAGTGGGATCGCCCAGGCGCCGCCGTGATGATGGCGCGCTTCATAAAACCTGAGCCTGAATCGTCAACTTTATTCTCCTATCAATCCGATGGGGAATACATGCGTATGGCGAAACCCGGTTAGCAGCCCGTTGGCAGCTTGTCCGATCCATTGCTATGTAATTGGGTCCAGGCCAAGCATTGACGACTGGTTTGAAAGTCGACGATCCCGATCGAATTTAAAAACGCCTTGAGTCCGCATCCGATTCTCCGCCTGCGAAAGTTCCCGTGCTTCTCCTGACCAAACGCAGCGTGCTGCCCGGTTTTTCCCTGACCCTGGGTTTCACGGTTTTCTATCTGTCGCTGTTGGTGCTGCTGCCGTTATCGGCGCTGGTGCTGAAATCGATGACCCTGACGTGGGACCAATTCTGGCACACGGTGACGCGGCCGCAGGTGGTGGCGTCGTATCGGCTGAGTTTTTGGGCGTCGTTCGCGGCCGCGCTGATCAATGCGGTGTTCGGGCTATTGGTGGCGTGGGTCTTGGTGCGTTACCGCTTCCCGGGGAAGAACCTGATCGATGCGATCGTCGACCTGCCATTCGCGCTGCCGACAGCGGTTGCCGGTATCGCCTTGGCTACGCTCTATGCGCCGAATGGCTGGATCGGCGCAGCGTTTGCCCACGGCGGTTCGATCGGCCAGTGGATCCCGGCGACCGGCTGGGCGGCGACGCATCTGTACACGCCGGAGAACGCGCAGCTTGGCGGTTTGAAATTGGCCTACACCCCGATCGGCGTGGGCGTGGCGTTGACGTTCATCGGTCTGCCGTTCGTGGTGCGCACGGTGCAGCCGGTGCTCGAAGACTTGGGCAAAGAGGTTGAAGAAGCCGCCACCAGCCTGGGTGCGACCCGCTGGCAGATTTTCACCCGGATTATTTTTCCTGAAGTGTGGCCGGCGTTACTCACCGGCTTCGCGCTCGCGTTTGCGCGCGCGTTGGGCGAATACGGCTCAGTGGTGTTCATTTCTGGCAACATCCCATTTCAGACGCAGATCACGCCGCTGCTGATTATGGCCAAATTGGACGACTTTAAATATGCCGAGGCGACGGCGATCGCTGTGGTGATGCTGGGCGCGTCGTTCCTGCTGCTCTTGCTGATCAATCTGTTGCAACGCTGGACCAGCAAGCGGATGGCCCTGTGAGCAGCGCCTTGAAAAAAAACCTTCGCCCTACGGAAACGCCAACCGCTCGCTTCACGCGCGCATTGCGCACCCGACAGGAATTGACCGAGCCGCGGTGGTTGCGTTGGATGCTTATCGGCAGCGCCCTCACTTTTCTGAGTCTATTCCTGGTGCTACCCCTGATCGCGGTGTTCGCCGAGGCCCTGGGCAAGGGCGTGGGTGCCTACCTCGCCGCTTTCCATGATCCACATGCGCTGCACGCGATCTATTTGACGCTTCTGATCATGGTCGTTTCGGTGGTCAGCAACGCGACCTTTGGCGTGGCCGCGGCGTGGGCGATAACCAAATTCGAGTTCCGTGGCAAAAGCCTGCTGATCACGTTGATCGATCTACCATTCGCGGTCTCGCCGGTGATTGCCGGCATGATCTTCGTGCTGATCTTCGGCCTGCAGGGCTGGTGCGGCGAATGGCTGCGCGACCATGACCTCAAAATTATTTTCGCGATGCCGGGCATCGTGCTGGCAACCATGTTCGTGACCTTCCCGTTCGTCGCCCGCGAACTGATTCCGATCATGCAGGCGCAGGGCACC
>JBBROQ010000165.1:0-6791 GCA_038229115.1 Planctomycetota bacterium
TCAGATCGTTCTTCAAACCATAGCGCGTGAAGGCAGTGAACGGACTGTCGGGCGCCAGCACCGGCACCGCCGGATTGCCGGGACGAAAGCCATGCACCAACGCCTGACGCTGCGCCGGTTCGGACAGCAGATAATCGCAGAACGCGCCGGCTGCCTGCTTTTGCGCTGCCGAACTCCAGGGCGCGTCCAATAGGTAAAACGGGTTGTCGTTCCACAGATTGCGCGGCGGATAAACGATGCGCAGTTCGCCCCAACGACCTCCGGCGTTCTTCAGAAAATCGATCGCGACGCTCTCGTATACGAACACCGCATCGAACGCCGAAGGTCCTTTGAGCACCATTTCCTTCCTCAAGTTGCCGGTGCTGTTCGACAGGCTCGACACGCTGGTTTCGACTTGGCCCATCCAGGTCTGGAAGCCGGGGTCGAGGATGTCTTTGAGCGTTAAAACGCGGTCTTTGTTGTGATATTCGTAGGCCATCGACACCAATGTAACCAAGCCGCTGTTGGATTGGTTCGGATGCGTGTGGCCGAATTTGAACAGGCCCCATTCCGATTTGCCGGCGATGGCATCCCAACCGCCGCGCTCGCGCAGTGCCTGGCCGATGGTCGCGAACGACACCGTCGGATATTTGGCGACGAATGCTTGATAGCGCTCGTTCCACCACACGAACACCATCGGCGTCAGGGCCAGATTCTCGGTGCGCAGGAACGGCTTGGTGCTGAATTTGAGCTGCCAATCCTGCTCAAAACTGTCGCGGTACAGCGTTGACGCCGGGGTCCACGCGGTGATGCGCTGATCACCGCCGGCCAACGCCTGTCCGGCTTCGAGCGAGCCGAACGGGATCAAATTCACGGTCACGCCGGCGCCGGCGGGCGTGGCCGCGAATTGCGTCACGGCCCATTCGAGCCAGCGTTTTTTCTCGGTGCCGTAGGCGATGCCGATGCTGACGGCGGCCCCGTTGGTTGGCGTCGGAGCGCTGTTGCCTGACGCCGACGTTCCGGGCGCAGCGGTCGGATTCGGCGCGCTCGATCGACCGTGGCTGCTGAAGAAATACCACGCGCCATAGCCGCAACCGATGAGGAACAGCAGGATGACGAATTTGCCCAGGTACGTGGTCTTGGGCGCGTCGGGATCAGGCATGGGGTGGCCTCTCGCTCAGTAAGAAATGCCGGTGAAATCAGGCGTTCAGAAGAACGTCGCGATGTCCTTGAACACTTTGTCGATGTTCGAGGTGGTACCGGCGAAGGCCTTGGCCTGCGATGCTTCGGCGATGCCTTTGAGCACCGCCTGATTCGCGTCCTTGCCATAGGCGATGGTGAACACGCGCACGCCGCCGCCTTCGGCGCCGCCCTTCAACTGCGCGGTCAGCGCGTCCAGCGTCAGTGTGCTATCGGTGTCGGCGCCGTCGCTGAGCACCACCAGCGCGGTGATGTGATCGGGCGCGGCGTTCTTGCGCAGATACGCGTGCGCGGCCGCAACCGCGTCATAGAGCGCAGTGCCACCGCCGGCGAACAGCGAGTTCACCTGCGCGATGGTCGCGGCGCGTGCGGTGCCGACGGTTTCGCTCTGCCGGGCCCAGGTCGGTTGGTTGTTAAAAGTCAGCAGCGAAATGCGGTCGGCGTTGCCGAGGCTTTCCAAAAAGCGCGCCGCACCAGCGCGCGCGCCGGCGATCTTGCCGTCCTGATCCATGCTGCCCGACACGTCGATGACCAGCGCGATGTCCGCCGGTTTTTTACGCGTCTTCCACAACGCGATCGCGCCGTCCATGACCTCGACTGATGGCACTTCGAGCGTGGTGCGTGGCTCAGCCGGATCGACGCCGTGCGCGGCGTCCAACGGCGCACTAATCGCCACGTCGACCGCCGACGGACGAAAGCCGAAACGCAGCGCCGATTCCTGCTGCGGCCGATCCAACAGGAACGCGATGTAGGCTTTCGCCGCGGTGCGATGCGCGGACGTAACCCAATCGCGTTCGACCACTGCGATCGGATGGTCGCTCCAGAACGTGCCTTCCTTCGGATAGACCGCGACCAACGGAAACGACAGGTTTTTACCGTAGGATTCGATCACATTGCTTTCGTACACCACGGCTGCGCTCAAATAATTTGGGCCGTTGGCGAACAGCCGTTGCGCGAAAAATCCGGTCGAGCTGCCGTAGTGGACCACGGCGCGTTCGATGCCGCCGACGAACTCGCCAACCTCGGGCCGTTGCACGTCCGCGGGCGTAAGCCCGGCGACCTTGCCGGCGCCGGCATAGACCTCGGCGAACAAACTGATCAGGCCACTATTGCTGTATTCGGGATGGGTGTGACCGAAGCGGAAGCGGCCCCACTGCGGCATGCCCTTCGACGCCCAACCGGTCGGCTCACGCGCGAGTGCTAGGATGTCGGCCCAGCCGATTGGTTTCGCGGGGTAACCGAGCGCTTCGGCCATCGGTTTCCACATCGCGATCACCACCGGCGAGAGCACCAAATTGTCGGTAGCGCCGATCAGATCCTTGCCGGTGGCGACCCGCGCCTTGGCGTTGCCTAAGCGGATGAACGCGGCCGAGGCCGGACTGATCAGATGCGGTTTGCGCGTGCCGTTGAGGATCTCGTCAACGCAGTCGCCCGAGCCCATCGGGATCGCCGTGACCACCACATGCTTGCCGCCGTCGGCCGGCAATTTCTTCGCGTTGAACGCAGCGGTGGCGTCTTTGATCCAGGCTTCTTTTTCCGAGCCGTAGGTGAACACCAGTTCGAAAGCGTCGCTGGGCAGCGGCGCCGGTGCGGCCTGCGCTGGATCCGCCGCATCAGCCGAAGATGTGGCCGAAGACGAGCCAGAATGCGATGAAAACCACACGCCCAGGGCGATGACGATCAGTACTACGACAAACAGGAACTTGCCCATGAGGACCTCCGCTGCGGCGCGAGCGTATGGGGCAAGTACGCCCCGGCAGCCCCCTTCACCGTTTCTTCATGCCGTTCGGGTTGCGACGCCCGAACGCGCGCGAACACTCCGCGCATGCAGCAGCCTTCCGCTTCGAACACCGCGCGCCTAGGCGGACCCGTGATGAGCCGACCGATGGTGATCGCCATCGACGGTCCCGCCGGCGCCGGCAAAAGCACGGTGACGCGGCTGCTCGCACGGCGGCTCAACATGCTCTATCTGGACACCGGCGCGATGTATCGCGCGGCCACGGTGGGCGCGATTGATAGCGGCATCGACATTAACGACGCGATGGAAATCGCGCGCTATGTCGCGGCGCGACACATTGATTTCGATGAGCACGGCCAAGTGCGCTTAGACGAAATCCTGATGCCGAAGGAGCGCATCCGTTCGCCCGCGACCACCGGCGAAGTGTGGCGCGTGGCCAACAATCCGCGCTGCCGTGAGCACTTGGTGCATCTGCAAAAAGCGCTGGTCGCCGGGCGCGATACGGTGGTCGAAGGCCGCGACGCCACCACCGTGATCTGCCCCGACGCGCAGTTGAAAGTGTTCCTCGACGCCAGTCCGGAAGAACGCGCGCGCCGGCGTTTGGGCGAATGGCCGGCAACGGAAACGAAGCCGACGTTGGAGACAGTGATCCAGCAAATCCGCGAGCGCGACCACAAGGACACCAAACGCGAAGTCGGGCCGCTGACGTTGGCCGACGACGCGGTCTATCTGCTGACCGACGGTCTGCATTTGAGCGAAGTGGTCGCACGCATCACTGCGTACGCCGTGCAACGACAGCCATTTTTGCTGGAAAAAGTCCTGGCCGATCAGCTGACCGTTGGCCGTAGTCGCCAGCCCGGCTATGTGCGCGTCGCGCAGGGCGATGTCAGTGGCGACGGCGGCGCATGGCAGCTTGGCCTGACCAATCCCACGCCCGATCGCATGCCTGGCACTACCACCACGTTCACACGCAATGTTGGCGGACGTCAGGCCGGCACCGTCGTACAAGGCGCGTCGGTGCTGGCGCTGGCCGGACGCGGCGAACATCCGACGCATGTGGTCGCACTGCCGATGTTGCCGCAGACCTGGTATGTGATCGAGCCCGGCGCCTGGCACGCCGCGGTGCAAACGCCGGGAACTATTTGTGCGTGGGCTGAATCCAGCGGCATCAGCGAAGAAAAATATCCGCTGACGCCGGAACAGGTGGCCGAGCTGAACGCGTACCTCGGGCTTTACCTGCCGAGTTGACGCGGTGCCGAGCTGACGTCGCGGTCGCAGCCGTCCTGTCACACCACATCGCGAGTTGTTTCGCAACATCCGGACAGTGGCGATGCGGAATCTTACCGCGTGTGTCATTCTGCGCACCGCGATAGGACGCAGGCGGATCAACCTTCCCGCCTGCTCAGCGTTCATGCTCCCCATAGTCCGACCCCGCCCCGGAGATTTCCATGAGCGATTCCGCCCGTCTTGAACTGCCCGGCCAGCGTGAAATCGAGGCTATCCGCAGCGCCAGCGACCGGCTGCGCGCCGTCGCCTCAGATCACCTTCGCCGTACGCGTACCGCCGCCATCACTGCCGCCGTGCAGCAGCAGGCCGCACTCGGCAATGCGCTGACGCTCACCGTCTCGCCCAGCCAATGCATTGGCTGGTGCGGCGTGGCCGCCACGGGACTGCTGTTGGGCGCGCTCCCTGGTCAACCGTGGGAAGTGGTAGCCGGCGGCAGCGCCACCGCCGTCGCGGTGGTCATACTTGCTACGGTCGCCAGTAAGGCGCGCGTGCCCACCTCGTATTGGAATGTGGTGCTGACCACCGCGTTGCTGTCGCTGATGCTGGTTGCCGCCTGGGCCACGCTGCAGGTGGCCGATACCACCTTGCACCTGAGCAGCGCAGCGGCGCTGTCCTTGGGCGGCATTCTGCTGCTGGCCGTTAGCCTCTTGGACGAAATCCCGGTTGGTTCGCGGCTGACGGTACGCGTATGCGCCGGGATCGCGGCACTGCTGGGCCTAACCATCTTCCGCTTGGGCTGAGACTCCGCGCCTTCAACCCGATCCGCGCCCACCGCACGCGTAAAAAACAGCAACGCCCGGCCAAATGGCCGGGCGTTGCGCGCTTTTCAGCAAACGGTCAGACGCGTCAGGCGTCGGCCTTCGCGCCCTTCATGCTCAGACCGATCTTGCGCGTTTCGAGATCCAGGTTCAGCACCTTCACCTTCAGGTCCTGACCGATGGTCAGTTCGGCTTCGGTGGTGCCTTCCATCTCGGACACGTGCAGCAGGCCTTCGAGTCCGTCGAGAATCTCGATGAACACGCCGAAGTTGGTGATCTTGGTCACCTTGCCGTCGAGCAGGGTGCCCTTCTTCAACTTCTGCGGCACTTCTTCCAACCACGGATCCGCGGTCAGCTGCTTCATGCCCAACGAGATGCGCTGGCGTTCCTTGTCGATCTCCAGGATCACCGCCTCGATGACGTCGTCCTTGTTCACTTCTGGCGCCGGATGAGTCAGCTTCTTGGTCCAGCTGATGTCGTTGACATGCAGCAGGCCTTCGATGCCGGGCTCGATCTCGACGAACGCGCCGTAATTGGCGAGATTCTTGACCGTGCCCTTGATCTTGGTGCCAACCGGGAAGCGCTCTTTGATCGTCTCCCACGGATTGTTCTCGGCCTGCTTCATGCCCAGCGAGATTTCCTGCTTTTCGTGGTCGATCTCGAGGATCATGACCTTCACGCGGTCGCCCGCTTTGACGATTTCGCTCGGGTGGCCGACGGTGCGGGTCCAGCTCATCTCGCTGATGTGGACCAGGCCTTCGATGCCGTCGTCCAGGCGCACGAAGCCGCCGTAGGTCATCAGGTTCACGACTTCGCCGCCGTGGACGCTGCCGACCGGATAACGCTCGCCGATATCTTCCCAAGGATTGCGGGTCTTCTGTTTCAGACCGAGGCTGATGCGGTTGCGTTCGGCGTCGTAATCCAGGACCACGACCTCGATCTTCTGACCGATGTGCACGACTTCGCTGGGGTGGTTGACGCGGCCCCACGACATGTCGGTGATGTGCAGCAAGCCGTCGAGACCGCCGAGATCGATGAACGCGCCGAAGTCGGTGATGTTCTTGACCTGGCCTTCGCGCAGATCGCCGACGTGCAGTTCTTTGACCAGCGATTCGCGGTTCTTTTTGCGCTCTTCTTCCAACACTTTGCGGCGCGAAACGACGATATTTTTGCGTTCGGCGTCGATCTTGATGATCTCGGCTTCGACTTCCTGGCCGATGTATTCGCCGACATCCGGCGCACGGCGCAGATCGACTTGCGAAGCAGGCAGGAACACCGGCACGCCGATGTCGACCAACAGGCCGCCCTTGATCTTGCGCAGGACTTTGCCGCGCACGCGATCGCCTTCTTTGTTGCTGCCCAGAACCTGATTCCAACCGATCTGCAGGTCGGCTTGGCGCTTCGACAGCACCAGTTCGCCGCTCGGCTTGATCTCGACGATCATGACCTGGACCTTGGCGCCAACGCTGCCTTCGTCCGGTCCGAACTCTTCGCGCGGGACCACGCCTTCGCTCTTATAGCCGATGTCGATGACGATGTCGTCATTGTGGTGACCGACGATGAAGCCGGTGACGATGGCGCGGACTTCGAAGGCGCTCTTGCCGCTGTCGAGCGAGGAGAGGAACAACTTCTCGACGTCGCCCTGCATCGCGGCTTCGAGTTCGGTGGCCATCAGCGCGTCGTCGACGACGCAGATAGGTTCTAGACGTTTGCCCATGGGAATTTTTTTGCCGCGGCCGCAGCCCGATGGGGGCGCAGCGCGCGGCGGCTTTCACGGTTGCGGCGTGCCGTTGCCGGCCGCCAGTACGCATCCAAGGACCGGCACGGAA
>JBBROQ010000166.1:0-6765 GCA_038229115.1 Planctomycetota bacterium
GCAGGAGTAACCGTGATGCTGACGGTAGCGGTGGCCGGAGTAAAGTTGGTCGTGTCGGTCGGGGTAAAAGTTACGTAAAGATTATTCGTACCCGCGGTCGGCAAGCTGCCGCTGGCCGGAAGGTATACAAAAGTGCCGGGGACGGTGGGGGTGGTGGTGGCATTAAGCTGCGTGGCGGAGAGTAGCGTGCCGTAGGCGATCGAAGCCGGATTAGCCCAGGTAATAATCGGTGTGGTCGCCCCACGCGCGGAAGTAACGGTGAGAACCGCCATGCCGATCACCATCATCGCAGTCAAACCTGCACGCAGTGTCGCGGTCAAAGACAGCCATTTGGTGCACATTGGGATCATGGTCAGCTTCCAGGTATGTGAGGTTGGATTCGTGGAAAAGTCAGGATTTCAGTCAAGGTAGATCGCGCAAGGCCGAAATACGCGCTGCTGTTTTGTCGGCGCGTTCCCAGGCGCTTTTGACCACACCATCGGCATCGGCGGCGGTGTGGGCGTCGGCGTAACCGGGGATGATGCGGGCGCCGCGTTCGTCGTCGCGGCGTTTGCTGTCCTGGACCAATTCGGCGTTCTTGCGCTCGATCGCGATCAGGCGGCGCATGCGTTCGGCAAAGTCAGTGCGCGGCAGCAGCGTATCGGCGAGTTCGTGCGCGAGTTCGGCCGAGCCAGGAATCGACAAGCGGCCTTCGCGTTCGGACAGCAACAGGCGCAGCGCGTAACGCGTCAGCGCTTGGTCGTAAACGTCGATCGCGCGCAGGCGCACCGATTCGCGTAGGAAATTTTTTCCTAGGCCGTCGATGTCGCTTTCCAGATATGCGGTTTTTACCGTGGAAATCGTGGCCAAACGATCGCGCGCGTCTTTGACCAAGCGCATGATCGACGGGCGCAGCACCTTGTAGTCAATGCGATGACGACGCGCGCGGTCGCGAGTGGCAAACTTGAGTTCAGTGCGCACCAAGCCGTACGCATTGTTGGTCAGGCCCCAGGCCGGGATCAGTTCGTTGTAGGCGCGCGGCACGCCGGCGTCGCCTAACGACAGCGGCTCGATCGGGACCGAGATCAGGCTGAAGGGAAAGCGTACTCGTTGTGGCAGGGTGCTGACGCCCATGCCGATGACCGAATACGGCGCGTCGCTGAAGTCAGTGGGAAAACGAATCGCGCAGCCAAGGCCGAAAAAGGTGCCTTCTCCTGGCCAAATTTCCTGATCGGGCGCGCGGCCGGTGTGGTTGCTGCCGACCATCGCGCCATACGCGACGTTGCCTTTGCCCTCGGGCCAGAACGCAGAAATCAGCAGCGATTGATGATGAAAGCCAACGAACGGGCCCAGCAGTGTCGCCGTCACTTCACCCTTGGCGATCGTCGTGTTCGGGCCGATGACGCTGGTGGTGATGGTCGCGTGTTCGTCCGCGGCGCTGTGTTCTAGCAACACCGCGTGGCGAACGATGGCGTTGCCGCCGACCGTTACGCCCCACTGCAGCACTGCGTCAGTGACGCTGGCTCCGCCGCTAATGCTGACCACTTCATCCAGACTGGAGATCGCGGCGACCTCGGCGACTTCGCTGGCGTTGTCGATCACCGCGCCGACGCCGATGTAGGCGTCGCGAATGCGTTCGGTATGGCGCACGCGCGCCTTGCGCCGCACCCACGCGACTGGGCTGGTGATAGCGGCGCGGTATTTGTCAGCGGCTTCGCGGATCAGGCGTTGCCCATCGCGGTCGCCGCGTTCGCGCGCGATCATCGCCGCCGCGTCGATGGTGAGTTCGCCCCACACCGGCACGTCGCGCCCGCCGACTTCGCAGGCCAGCGGCAGCAGTTGCCCGCAGCCGAAGGTCGCCGCGCCGGAACAGGTGATCGCGCCGACGTCGAACACCACCGCTTCGCGCTCGACGATCACGTTGGCCATGAAGCGCACGTTTTCGATCAGGCAGTCGTTGCCGATCTGACTGTTGATGAGCGTGCAGTCGTACACGCCCGCGGGCAGTGCGACGCCGGGCAGTACTTCGACTTCGCCACTGAACCGGCCAAGCACGCAACGCCCCTGAAAATGCACGCGGCGCACGCGAAACGCGTCGAAATCCTGCGCTACCTGGATTTGCTTCCAATCCGCGGCGCGACAGCCGCGGTCCTCCATCACCGCGATTTCTTCGCGGGTCAGATCGCGCAGCAGCAGACCCAACACATTATCGCGGCGCTTGGCGACTTGCCGCGCGGCCTCAATCAATTCGCTGCCGTGGCCCATGGTGGTCGCTACGGCCAACAACGTGCGCGGCGCGTCGATGATCGCCGGCTGCACGCCAGTGGCGCCATCGGCCGCGTTCAAGCCAGCCGCGTTCACGGAAGCCGCTCCATGATTTCCGGATCCAACTGCGACGCCGCATCACGATCGACGATCACCGTCAGTTTTTTATGCGTGGTCAAAAGACTGGCCGGCACGCCGGGGCCGACGCGGCCTTCGCACATGCGCCGCACGGCTTCGGCCTTGCCGACGCCGCACGCAATCAACAACACGCGCTCGGCGGCGAGGATCTGCGACAGGCCCAAGGTGATCGCCTGCGACGGCGTGGTTTCCAGATTCTTAAAGCGTTCGCCGCCGGAAATCGCAGCGATGGTTGACGGCGTTAGCTCGACCGTGCGGGTGTGGCTTTTCGGTGACGATCCGGGCTCGTTCAGGCCAACGTGGCCGTTGTGGCCCAGGCCCAACACACATAGGTCGATACCGCCGCTGGCCTGGATCAGCAGGTCGTAGGCTTTGCATTCCGCGTCCAAATCGGCGGCGTCGCCGCGCGGCACAAAGGTCTGTTCACGCGGGATGTCGACCTGCCGGAAGAGATGGTGATTCATCAGCGCGCGCGTGCTGCGGCGATCGTGCGGCGCCACGCCGACGTATTCGTCAGTGCTGAAAGTGGTCAGGTGGGCGAAGCTGAACCCGCCCTGTTCGTGATATCGGCAGGCGACCTCGTGGTACGCGTGCAAACTGGTAACGCCTGCGGACAGGCCCAACACCATGGTCGGATCCTTGCTGATCGCCTCGATCAGCAGATCGGCCAGCAGGTCGCCCGCGGCGTCGCGGGATTCGCACATCGTCAGCTTCATGGCGGGCTTTCTAGCAATGGTGGCGATGGGTACCACGCCCGGGCCAGGATGACCGCGGGGCGTGAACGCTTCTGTAAAAACACAAAAACCCCCGGCTTTCGCCGGGGGTTTTTGTTTCAGGCGCCTTAGAGGCCCTTGCTGATCATGTAGGTCAGCAAGTCGACTACGCGGTTGCTGTAGCCCCATTCATTATCGTACCACGACACCAACTTGAAGAAGTTGGGGTTCAATTCGATCGACGAGCCAGCGTCGTAGATCGACGAGTGCTTGTCGTGGATGAAGTCGGTCGAAACCACTTCTTCATCGGTGTAGGCGAGGATGCCTTTGAGCGTCGTCTCGCTGGCCAGTTTGAGTGCGGCGTTGATCTCTTTGATCGAAGTCGCTTTTTCAGTCTTGAAGGTCAGGTCGACCACCGAAACGGTGGGCGTGGGCACGCGGAAGGCCATGCCGGTCAACTTGCCCTTCACTTGCGGCAGCACGAGCGCGACCGCCTTCGCCGCGCCAGTGGTGGAAGGAATAATGTTGGTGGCCGCGGTCCGGCCGCCTTTCCAATCCTTCTTCGACGGGCCGTCGACGGTTTTCTGCGTCGCGGTGTACGAATGCACAGTGGTCATCAGGCCTTCGGTCAGGCCAAAGCCCGCGTCCAGGACGCCCTTCACCAACGGCGCGAGGCAGTTGGTGGCGCCCCCCGCGTTGGAGACGAGCGCGAGCTTCGCCGCATCGTAGTCCTTTTCGTTCACACCCATCACCAGGGTCTTCACGCCGTCGCCCGAAGCCGGGGCCGAGATGATGACCTTCTTCGCGCCGGCCTTGATGTGCAGCCCAGCCTTTTCGTCGCTGGTGAACAAGCCGGTCGATTCGATCACCAGATCGACGCCCAATTCCTTCCACGGCCAGTTGTCGCGGCAGGCCAGGACTTTGATGTCCTTGCCATTAACCACCAAGATGTCGTCTTCAGCCACGTCGGGCTTGGACTTCTTCGAGCTGACGGTGCCGGCGAATTTGCCTTGGGTCGAATCGAACTTCACCAAATAGGCGAGATTGTCGGCCGGAACCAGATCGTTGACCGCAACGACCTCGATGTCCTTGCCAAGCAGACCCTGCTCGACGATGGCGCGGAAGACGAGACGACCGATGCGGCCGAAGCCGTTAATGGCGATACGCGTGGCCATGAAAACTCCAAAAAGGGTTGAGGCGGCGGAGCCTACGACAGCCCCCCGGAGTGCAAGACGTGCCGAAAGCAGCAGCGAAAATGCGGCAAATTCAGGTTTTTCGCATTTCGGCGGCAGCGGCGCTGCGTGCGCGCACCACCGGCGACGCCAGCGTCAGACGCCTTAGTGCTGCATCGCCTGCTTCGCGATTTCGTCGCGGATGTTTTTCGACAGCGAGCGGGTGTACGAGAACTGGATGTTTTCGAGATACTCGCCGACCTGCGCTTCGGTCAGGCCCTGTTTCTTCGCTTCGGTTTCGAAGGCGATGGCCTTGCCATTGAGGTCGATCAACTGCCGGTTCGCGGCTTCAAGCTGCGCGTGGTCTTTGCTGTTGAGCGCGGCCAGGCCGCTGGCCTTAGCCGCCGCCAGCGCGGTTTTTAATTCGGCCAGACGATCGGTGATGGCCCCGCTGACGGCGCCCTGCGACGCCTTGCCCTTGTTCACGGCCAAGCCAATGCCGCCGACCAGGATGATCGCCAAACTCAGACCGCTGATCGCCAGCAACATGCCTGTGTTGCTGGACTTCTTCCGCTTGGCGGTGCCGACGCGACCGGTCTTAGGCTTCACCGAACTCACCGGCCGGGTCGGCTCGGTACCGGAGCGCTTGCCGGTGTCGTCGCCTTTGCCCTTCTTCCCCGCAGCGTTTGCGCCCGAAGCGGACTTGGCGGCAGGCACCTGATCGGAGGAGGTTCGTTTCCCGGTCTTTGTCGTCGTCGGTTTGCCCGGACGTGCAGGCGGCAGGGTTTTCGCCACGATTGCCACCGCAGAGGCATCGGCCGGCACGGAGTCCAGCTCGTCTGATTCGGCGTGACGCGGGGCGGGCGCCGAATTGCCGGATGAGGCCATGCGCGTGGCCGCGGTCTGTTCGAGCGCCGATACCGCGGGCGCTGCGGGCGAGGACGGCAGTTCTGGTTCCGCTTGGATCGGCGCGGTGCGATCCGTGTCGGATTCGAATTCGCCCGGCGCGCTGACGGCGACAGGTTGCGCCATCACCGCTTCCGGCGCGGGCAGATCTTCATCAAGCGTGCGCGCTCGGTCGCGCGCGGCATCAAGCGTTGGACTCTCCAGCGCGAACGAGCTCACTGCCATCGTCGCCGGAATCACCGGCACCGCCGCAGCGTGGCCATGCGCTTCACCTGACTGAGCCGCAGGCGCGGGCGGCACCATCGCGCGGTGGTGGTCCATCCAATCTTTGCCGTGGCCAAGATCCAAACAGCCCGCGCAGATCACGTCGTGCCCACGGCGCATGCCGTGGCCGCCGCGTAGATCTACGTCGGTCACGCGCACACCGCAGATATCGCAGAAATAAACGTCCATGCCGGTGCCCCGTGGGGAGGTTCCGCCGTCACCCATCACGTTCTAGCGCGCTGATTCACGCACCACGCGGCGTGCGTGAAGCACCAGCAGCTCGATCACCGCCGCCGGATCGTGACCGGTCCGGCGCAGATCGCGGCTGGCATTCAAGGCACCCTGAAACAGCCGCAACAACGTCACCCGACCAAGCGCCCGCGCGCGTTTGCGGGCGTAAAACAGATTCGGCTTGCCGCGCGCACCGGCCCACGTCGCGGCCTGCGCGTCGTCGGTGGTCTCGGTGCAGGCGACCAGTTTGCGCAGTTCGTTCAGCAGCGCCGAGAGCGCATATTCGGGTTCGGCCCCGGCGCCGGCATGCAACAGCGTGATCGCTTTAGCCGCATCGCCGTCCAAAATCGCGCCCGAAAGTTCGTACATCGGCCGTTCAGCGCTGCCGCCGCACACCGCGTGCACGGTGGCGGCGCTCACGCGCTCGTCGCCGGCGTACAACTGCGCCAGTTCCAAAGCCGACAGCAGCGCGTCGACGTCCTCGCCGCAGTGCTCGCCCAATGCTGCCGCGACCACGCCCGGATCCGCGATGCCCTGCGCCAGCAACCGCCCGACCAGCCAGCCCTGGGTTTCCTTCGGCGACGGCGGTCCGGCCAAGCGCAGAGCGTCGGCCTTCGCCAGCGCTTTAGCCAGCACGTCGCGGCCATCGAGCTCGCTCAACACCAACAGCAGATGCCCGGCCACCGCTGGCCGCGCGACCGCCTGCAGCAACGCATCGCGGTGCTTTTTCAGGGTTTTTTCATCCGGCCGGATCAGCCACAGTGCCGGATCCTCAAACAGCGACGGTGTGTCCAAGTCCAACAAGATGCGCTCGATCTCGGGCACCGCGACGCGCTTCACTGGCCCGCTCCAGGTGCTCAGCAGCTCGGTCACGGCTTCGTCGCGCAGCCGCACACTGGAACCGACGATCGCTTGGACGCGCGGGATCGCGGTCACAGATGAAAATCCTGGCCCAGATATTCCGAGCGCACCGCCGGGTCGGCGATGATCTGATCCGGGGTGCCGGCGGCAAAATTGCTGCCGGCCTTCATCACGTACAGGCGGTCGACCAGAGTCAGGATCGCCTCGGCGTGGTGGTCGGTGATCAGCACCGCGAC
>JBBROQ010000167.1:0-6762 GCA_038229115.1 Planctomycetota bacterium
ATACGTCGTCGACAATGGCCATATAAAACGCACTTGCCATTCGGCGTTTGTGGTGGTGTTCGTCACCCATCCGACGCCATGCCATTCTACTTCGGGCGCATCGAAACTTTTGCGGCGGAAGACATAAGTGTTGTCCATCCTGCCGTCGGGTCGCATAGCGTAACGATCAGCGGTCGCGACTTTGCCATTTTCCAGCCAATACGGGATGTTGGCGATCACATGCCAAGTACCTTGATAACGCTGGAGATCGACGTGATCGACGGTTTTCAGCATTGGTTTGCGATCGGCGCAGCCGGCCAAACCGAACGTGAACAGACCAAGAGTCAGACAAAACAGTTTGTGCCACATGGTAATTACTACGGCCGCGCCATCGAACTGGATCGGCAAAAAAATACGGGCGCGGAGTTGCCTCCGCGCCCGTGTTGAGCATTCACCGACGCGCAAACGCTCAGCGTCCGGCGATGGCGATCTTCGCTGTCGTTTCGCCGCCGCTGATGCGATACAGCATCGGCTCCATGCGATCGACATTTTCGGTGAAGCGCGGCGTGCCTTCCCATTGGAAGTTCAGCACATTGGTGTAATCGCTGAAATACTGCCAACGACGCGTCGGCAGATTGCGCACCATGTGCATATGATTGGCTGGGCAGCCATACTTGGTGATCGAGGCCGGCACTTGCTTAAAGGTTATCCAGGTGTGCGGCCACGAATATGACGACGCATGACAGAATGCTTCAGCGATCGGCTGCGGCAGTTCAACGCTTTCGGCTTCGCCTTGGATCATGGTGAACATGCCAGTGAGATCCGAATAGGCGAGACGTCCAGCCTGACATTCGATACCGCCGGGTGAAATATAGCCGGTAGAGAATCCGCCACCGGGGAAATAATGTTTGTACACTTCGAATAGAATCGAATCGGTGCACCAGTCGAGCGAACCCGAACCGGAATTATCCATGTCGATCGTGCCGCGCTTCATGTACGCCGCATTCGGATCCAACGCCAAGCCGAGTTCGTCTGCCTTTTTCTGGATTTCCCACGGTTCGTACACTTTGCGATAGTCGGCGAACAGGATCGGTTCGCCACCGGTTAAGGCCGCGTAGCTAATCATGGTCAGCAGGCCCTGCACATCGTTCTCGGTCGCGAACGGGATCGCGGCCTTTTTGCCCTGATGATCAAACGTGGAATTGAACAAGGCTTCAGCGATATCGGCGCAGGCCATCGGCGTGCCCATGCGATTCGAACCCCAGGCCAATTGCGAGGTCCAGCCGCCGCCGATGCAATTCAAGTCGCGCATATAATTGCGCAGAATCAGGTACAGCTTCAGTTCTTCTTCCAGTTTCGCTTTGTGCTCGCTGGTTAGCGGCTTTGGCTTCACCTTCGATGGATCGGTATAGATCGGGGATTTCGCAGCGCAGATCGATTCAATATCCGGATAGATCTTATTCTTCCACTGCACATCCACCGTCCATTTGTACAGATCTTTTAATTCTTTCGGATCATAGCCGCCATTCTTATGGATCATGTCGGCGAACAATTTCATCGATTCGCGCACGCTCTCTAAGCCGAAGAATTTGCGCGTCGCGTGCACATTGTTCAGCGCGGTTTCCATCTGCATCGAATCGGTATCTGCAGCCAGGAAG
Organism: Planctomycetota bacterium; assembly: GCA_038229115.1. Lineage (GTDB taxonomy): Bacteria > Planctomycetota > UBA11346 > UBA11346 > UBA11346 > JBBROQ01. Next base: position 1,638 of record JBBROQ010000167.1, read on the forward strand.
CGTTTGCCGCGCAGAAACACGACGGCGGTCATTGCCCACACTAGGTCAATGATTTCGGCTTTAGATTTATCGTCGAAATCGGGGTTCTGGCCGACTTCCGGCATGTTGCCGATCACAGCATGGCACAGACGGCCGGTTTGCGCGTAGGCGCCGACCACCGCGTCGACGCCAACCACGCCGGGCTTCGGCGCATTATTGCCGGCGATGCAGCACAGCGGCGCGGCTGGGAAATGCGCGGTCAGCGCAATCGCGGTCTTGCCTGGGTAGAACCAGGTGTCGGGCACGATCGCGATCACTGACACGCCCTGTTTGCGGAACTCATAGGCGACCGCGTCGGCGTCGGCTTCGGTCTGCACCGGTCTATCCGCGGCATAGATGCCCGGACGCTCTTGGCTGCCGCCGACGAACGCAGGTAGCTTGATCGCCTTCAGGATTTTGCCGGTCATGGCGCAGATGTTCTGCGCGCGTTCGCGGGCGGCGTCGTCGATGCGCGGATCGCACGGTGCGAACAGGCCGATCACGGGCGCGGCTGGGGATGAGGGCTTCTGAATCCAGGTCATGGCGGTTCCTGCCGAATGGGTTTGGAAGAGAGCAAATGGGGACGGTAGTGGTTGGTTCGTTCTCGCCATGTCCGCTGACGCTGGATCTATATCTATAAAAGCTCAATCTGCCGAACATGACCGACACACCGTTGGTGCGGGTGCTGCACGCGAACCAACAGGTGATCGACCATCGTTGGCAGTGGCGATTGAGCGATCCGTTCTGGCGGCTGTATTTCAACCGCGAGGCCGGCGCCGCGGTTGCCAATGAACATCGGCGCTGGCCGCTACCGGCCGAGCGCGCGTTGCTGGTGCCGGCGTGGGGCGACTTCCGCGCCACCTGCACCGCGCCGGTGCGGCATTTTTACGTCCATTTCGAAACCCCGGGTCTTAGCGCGGAATGGATTCGCCGCACCTGCGCTGAACCGCTGTTGTTGCCAGAAAACGCGGTGCTGCGCGCGATGATCGATGAGCTCGCGCGCGCCGCGGTGGCGCAGTCGCCGGTGCTGCCGCAGCGCGATGGCCGTTGGCGCGACCGCGCGCCGATCACCGGCGATGCGCGTTGGCGATTGCGGGTTGAGGCTGCCGCGGCGTGGGCACTGGCGTTGGCGTTGGATCAACTCGCGCCCGGTGCGATGGCGGAACTGAACACGCGCGGGCCCGCCGGGCCGGATGCTGATCTGGAGCCGGCGCTGCGGTTGCTGCGCGAACGTCCGGCGGATGCCGTCACCGTCATGCGCTTGGCCAAGCAATGCGGCCTCAGCCGTGATCATTTCGCGCGCCGATTTGCAGGTGCGACCGGGCGCACTGTGATGCGTTATGTGCAGGAGCGCCGCGTTGCCGTCGCTGCAGAACGTTTACTGCACGGCCGGGATGCGATCGATGACGTCGCTCGTGCTGCTGGATTTGCCAATCGATTTCATTTTACCCGCGTTTTTACGCGTCTGATCGGCACTCCGCCGGCGCAGTACCGGCGGCAGCATCGGCCGTAATTTCCATGCGCGTCGTGAGGCGACAGCCGCTCAGCGTTGTCCAATGTTGACCGGCATCGAGCTATCGCCGCTGCGGTAGACCAGATCCTGATAAGAGATCCCGTCGGCCACGTCCCAGCGACTGGCAAAGTCGAAAACCGTGGAGCCGCCGCGGGTCAGCTGAAACCGCGGCAGGCCGACGCGCAGCGGCGCGGTGAGCACGGTCAGCCCGGCGGGCGCGTCAACCGAGGTACTTTCGCCGCCGACGCTGATGGTCAGACGGCCAGGAGCGGTGAGGAAGGCCACCAGTTCGATGCGATCGACCGGGGTGCCTTCCACGCAGCGAAAAGCTGCGCGCTGCCGAGTCAGGTCCGGGGTCGCGGCCAGGGTGTGGGTGCGGTGAAAATAATAGAGCGCATCGCGCGTGATCGCCGGCGCGCTGCCGGTTTTGAACCACGTGGTGTAGTAAGCGCTGAGGGCCAACCACGAACCTTGGCAGCCGCTGGAGGGCGCCATTTGACTGCACTCGCCGTAGTCGTTCCAAGTCAGTACATGCGCCCAGTCCGCGTGACTGTCGATGGCCGAGGTCCACGCGGCGCGATGGCCAGCACTGCCCGCGGTTTCGACGAAGGTTAAGTCTTTCGGACGTACATCGCTAACGCCGATCGGTGCCAGCCAATGTCCAGCTACGGCCTGCGCATCGACCGTGTCGAAACGCAGCCGCGCGGCATTTTCCGGACTGCGCACGCCCCATGACGACAGCCCCCACGAGATTGGCGCGAACGCCGCGGCGTTGCCACGCCAATCAAGAAAGATCGGCAAAAATGCGACGTTCACACCGACGCTTGCCAACTGCTGAAGCTGCGTGCGCCACCAAGCGGCGCTTTGCGCCGAGGCATTGAACGCTGACAGCACCATGCGCCCATCGGCCAGGCGATAGGTCGCCGGTAGCGCCGCCAGCGCACGTACCGTGGGCACCAGATTTTCCGGATGGGCGGCGAATTCGGCCTGCATGTCGACGACCGCGATCAGGCGAAAGCCGGGATCAGCGGCCGCCGCCGCGGCGTAGAGCGCGGTCACGCGATCCCAGTTAGCTCCACTGCTGGCCAGCACATCGACGCTGAAGCCATCGAGTCCGACGCTGGCGGCGTCGAGTACTTCGTCGCGCAGATCCAACGCCACCCAATCGCTGCCACGCGGTGCGCGGGTGCGCGGGCGTTCGCGTACAAATCCGCCGCAAAACGCCCACTTCCCGCTTTCGCCCTCAGGTCGCAAATACTGCGTCGCGTAATAATCAGAGTCCGGCGGCAGATTGTCGATCGAGCGTGGAAACGGCGGGAAATAATGCGCGAACACTTTTTGCGGCGCAGCGCGCAATGAGCTCAACGCCGGTCGCGTGAATGGCCAGGCGGTGGGCGTGGTGTCGGCGGTTATGGGTGGATTCAGCGGCGTGATCCGCGCAGCCGGCGTCGCTGGTGCGGGGACAACCGTGGTCGCGTTTGGCGCGCCGCCGTTGCCGCAGCCCGAGTTCACCATCGTGACAACGATCAGCAACAGCACTAGGGCACATGGAATCTTCCTGAGTCGGGTCGGCATTATGGAAGATGGCATTTCCATACCGCGAGCGGCAGTGGGTGTCGGCACGCTCGGTCAGCGTGCGTGACTGGCGCAGGTGAGGTATTCATTCGCGCGTAAGGTTTTCAGGTAAGCGCAGAATCCGTCATTCCGCCACGCGCAACCGTGTGCGATGGAGAGCACCAGTTCTTTGGCCTCGCTGTCACCGGACCTGAAACCGCAGTCGCGCGGCATTAGCCATAAAAATCGTCGGTCTCCGCCAATCGCCGCGGGCGATTTCTGACGGCGCGTCTGTACGCTTACTTGAATACCAAATGAGTTTTTGAGCGCGCAGCCTCAGCGCCGCGCGCAGCGCCACATGATGCGGCTGACGCCGGTGCCGTGCGCGGCCAGCACCGTCAACAGTTCGCGCTCAAAATGCTGACGCAGTTCAGCCAGCGCCACCGAGTCTTTCACCGCCAATGTCAAAACCCCTGATTTTACTGCGATCGGCGTCACCAAGGGCCGGCGCGTTGGGCCCAGTGCTTCGGCTAATGCACCGACGACTTTGCGGAAGCGACGCGCATTGCGCATCGCTTCGCTGGTCAGGAATCCGTCTATCGCATTAGCCAATGGCTCGGCGTTGCGCCAACCATGGCGGACTTGTTGCGCTAGGCGGCGATCACGTTCCGGGTCGGTCATGCGCTTGCCGCGGATGAGGGCGCGCTCGACAGATGCTCGATCAGCGCTGGTAGCTCATCCAAATGCAGGATCTCGCCGTCGGCGTGGCAGGCGTGCAGTTGTTCGGCTGGATAGATGTTTTCGGTGATGCGTAAACAGGTGCGCAGGCCATTGGCGCGACCGCCAGCGACGTCGCGCACCGGATGGTCGCCGACATGCAGGATTTCGTCGGGGGCGCAGCCGGCGAGCGCGATGGCGTGCTGAAAATGCCGCGGGTTGGGTTTGATCCAGCCGATCTCGCAACTGAGGCTGTAAAAATCCAGGCAGTTGGCCAAGCCATGACGCACGAACCAGCGTCGGCAGGCATCACCCGGCCACGGCACATGCGACAGGATGCCCAAACGCAGCCCGCGCTTTTTCAGCGCCATCAACGCCGGCAGGCTTTCGCCGAACGGGATCACGGTGTCGGTCATCAGATCGGCGCAGCGATCGATAGCGGCGCGAAACTGCGATTTTTCCGCATCACCGCCGGCGCTTGTGACCGCGCGGGACAGCAGCGCGGCGAAATCGAATTCGCGGTGTTCGGGATTCAGCACCGGATCTATTGAGCTGGCGAAGACCTCGCGCAGTTCGGTCAGCGTGCGCTCGAACCAGTCAGCGGCCGGCGTGGCGCCGAGCTGCTTGAGATCCGCTTCCAGACCGCGAAACGCGCGGCGTTGAGTGGCTAAATACGGCATGCCGTAATTGGCAGCCAGGGTGTCGCCCCAATCAAAAGTCACGGCGCGGATGATTGGCATGCGCGAACTATCGGCGGCTGTCGGCGCTCGCCAGCACGGGCAGCAACAGCAGACATCGCGAGTCACGCGCCGGGCACGGTGGACGATTGTCCGGTAAACTCGGGCGGTGTCCGTCATCGTAGTTTCCGCACGAGCGTCCGACCTGGACGCGGGAGCCGCATGTCCGAGGTCGATGCAGAACTGGTGCGCCGCACCATGGCCGGCGATCGCGTCGCCTTTGAGGCGTTGGTGTCGACGCATCTCCTGCGCGCTCGGGCGGTCGCGCGCACGGTGCTCAAAGACGACGCCGCCATCGACGACGTGTTGCAGGAAGCATTCATTCGTTCGTTCAATCGTTTGGGCCAATTGGGCGAACCGGCAACGTTTCCGTCATGGCTGTGCACCATTGTGCGCAACGAGGCGATCTCGTGGTTACGGCGGTCGGGTCGCCATCGCGCGGCGTCGATCGAGGATGTGAATCCCGCGGCGCACGAACCCGATCCACCGAATCCGCAGGTTGAACGCTTGGCCGAAGCGATGGCTAAATTGCCCGACGGTTATCGCGAGATCTTGCTGCTGAAATACGAGGCGAACCTTAATTACG
>JBBROQ010000168.1:0-6757 GCA_038229115.1 Planctomycetota bacterium
CCAGGTGCCATCCCACTGCGGATCGATTGCGCGGATGCGCTCGGCCAACGGCGGATGCGTATCCAGCAGGCCGGTCCACGAGCGCAACGCTTCGCCGAAAAACAGATGCGAGGCTTCGCCGGCACCGGCGTGCTTGATCACGCTGTTAGAACTCCCGGCGCCTAGTTTTTTCAGTGCATTCGCGAGACCGCTGGGATTGCGCGTGAATTGCACACTGGCGGCATCGGCCAGGGACTCACGCCGGCGACTGACCGCGGCCTGGATCGCGCGGCCGAAGAAATGCCCGAGCGATCCGAGCAGCCACAGCGCGGCGCCGATGGCCAGGATAGCGATGATCCCGCCGCCACCTTTCTTGTCGCCGCTGTTGCTGCTGCGCACGCGCGAGCCGTTGGCCACTGCGCGCAGGATCAACTGGCCGCAAATGCTGATCAGAAGAATCCCGTACACGAGGCCCATTAGGCGCAGATTCAGGCGCATATCGCCGTTCAACAGATGGCTGAATTCGTGCCCGATCACGCCTTGCAGTTCGTCGCGCGATAACCGTTCCATGGCGCCACGCGTCACTGCCACCACTGCGTCGCTCGGGCCGTGGCCGGCGGCGAAGGCGTTGATGCCGACTTCGTCCAACACGTACACCTCGGGCATCGGCACGCCGGAAGCGATGCTCATCTCCTCAATAATGTTCAGCAATTGCCGCTCGCGCGCGTCAGCGCCATCGCCGCTAACGCGCCGGCCACCAAGACTGGCCGCGACCGCGCTGCCGCCGGCGCGCAGTTGCAGTGAGCGCCACCAACTGCCGACGCCGATCAGCCCCAACGTGCCCAGTGACATCCACAGATGCACCAGGATGCGCGCGTGTGGGTCGATCGAGGGCGACTGAAACTGCATCGCCACGGCCGCGACCGCGTTCAGCGCCGCGATCAGCAGCACCACCGCGACGGCGAACAGCCACACCAATCGGCGGCTGGCGGCGCGGGCGGCGTCCTGCTGCGCGAAGAAATCCATCATGGTTGTAGCCGAGCAGATAGCCGGGCGCAGCGCGGCGCGTTCAGGTGAACTTCACCGCCACCGCAGCGCGCTCGGCGACGTTCTCGATTTCGTACGGCGTCGCCGGTTTGAAATTGCACACGCCGGCGATCAGCACCGCCGGGAACACTTCGCGCGCGGTATTGTAGATCATCACCGCGTCGTTGTAGGCCTGACGTGCGAAGGCGACTTTGTTCTCGGTGCTGGTCAGCTCTTCGCTCAGCTGCGCCATGGTGGTGTTGGCCTTCAAATCCGGATAGGCCTCGGCCAATGCGAACATTTTGCCGAGGCTGCCGGTCAGTACGCCTTCGGCTGCAACCAACTGCTTCATGGCATTGGGATCGGTGGGATCGGCGGCGGCTTTGCTGCTGGCGGTCGAAGCCGCGTTACGGGCCTGGATCACGGCTTCCAGCGTGCCGCTTTCATGCTTCAGATAGCCCTTCGCGACCTCGACCAAATTCGGAATCAGATCGTGCCGGCGCTTCAACTGCACGTCGATCTGGCTGAACGCATTGCTGAAGCGATTACGCAACGTGACTAGGCCGTTATAGATGCCGACGCCCCACATGACCACGATGAGCACCAACAACATCAAGACGCCAACTGCGATGAGTACGGGAATGAGCATGAGCGAGTCCTCCGCGCGCATGCATGCGCGAGCACGATCGGCGCGCAAGCGGTGCGCCCAAGTGACCTAGCTAAGCGCGGCTATTCGGCGGCGGCGGGCACGATGAGTTTCGCCTGTTCCAAGGTCAGCGTCAGCGTCAGCGCGCCTGAGGCGTGCAGCGTGTGGGCGATCAGTTCATCGCCGATCAGACGGTAATCACCGACGTTTAACGTCATGCCATCGCCGCGCGCCTGACGCAGCAACAGCGGATCGCCAGCGTACACGCGCTCGGCATTGGTGCTGCGCCCGATCACCCGATCGGACGTCGCGACGCGATCTTCCATCGGCGTGGTATAGGCCTGCGCGATCAGCCACAGCAAGTGCGGCAACAGCGGCCGCAGGTCGGCGTTGGCGGCATGGATGGTGAACGCGCCATCGACGCTGCCGGCGTCGTTCATCTGCGCGTCCAACTGTTCGACCCCGTGTTCGTCCAGCAGCTCAAGCCTGAGCGTGTTGTGGCCCATGCCGCGTAGCACCGCGGTGCCGGTCAGACGCACGCTGCCGTCGGTCAGGTCAATGTGGCCCTGACCGAACCACGGCGAGGACGGCGCACCGCGCGGCATCTGCATCAGGGCGCTCAGCAACAGCGGGTCGTCGAGCTGCGCGTGAGAGGGCGTGCGTTCGGCCTGCGCAGTGCAGCCCGAGAATGCCAGCATCAGCGCGGCCGTTGCCGTCAGCGTCGTGCGCACGCTCAGGGCTTGGCCGCCGGTGTGGTTTCAGCAGCCGGTGCCGGCGCGGCGTCAGTCGGCTTAACTTCAGCAGGTGTCGCTTCAGCAGGCTTCACGGGCGCCGGTTTGGGTTTGCCGAACAGGTTCTTCACGTCGTTGGCGGTCGTCTGTGCGGAGCCGGCGGTCTGCTTGGCTTCGGCCGCGGTTTTAGCAGCCGCATCCGTGGTGGTGCTGACGGTCGCCGGTGCGGCCGGCGCGGTGGGGACTGCGGTGGTGGGCGCGGTGGGGGCGGCAACTGGCGCCGCGGCTGGCACTGGCGTCAGTGCGGCCTTCACCGCAGCGGCGGCGTCGGTCGCAGCGGTGCCGACGGCTTTGGCTCCGGTCTTCCCGGTTTCGACCGCGTCGGTCGCGGCGGCGGCGCTGGCGTCTTTGACTTCGGTGGCGGTTTTTGCTGCGGCTGCGCCGGCAGCGCTGGCGTCGGTTTTTACTTCGTCGACTACCGCGGCGCCGGTGGCCTTGGCTTCGGTCGCGGCGGCGGTGACATCGGTTTTGACTTCGGTGATCGCGGCAGCGCCGGCGGTTTTGGCTGCGCTTGCGGCGGCTTCAGCCTGCGCTTTGGCGGCGTCGGCGGCTTGTGTGGCGGCGGCCTTCGCCGCGTCGACGCCGTCTTTCACCGCGGTTTTGGTCTGATCGATCACACCGGGGCCGGTCGAGCTGGTAGTGCTGGTAGAAGTCGGAGCCGTGGTCGGCGCGGCGGGGGTGTTGGTCGCAGGGACCGCGGGCTTATTGCCGATGAAGGCATAGGAGGCCACGCCAATGACCAGGGCGAGAATGACGATGATGATGACGGCACGCATGGACGGCTCTCCGTAAAAGGCACAAGCAGGAAGGCGGGAGCGTAGACCGCTCGTCTTTGGCGCAATGTTCTCCGATCGCGTCAGTGCTCGGATTAACCCTAGGCACTTTGGCCGCGTGGTTGGTGGGCGTGGGCGCCGGCATAACGTCGGCGCTCATGCATGACGCCGCCCATCATCCGTTCGCTGATGCTGCTACCGCACCCACCTGGATCCGGCCGCGGCCGGTGCGCTTCACGCATACCGCATTAGAGGTCACCATCGACCTCGATGCGCAGTGCGTCAGTGGCACGGTCACGCATCGCTGCGTCAGCATCGGACTGACCGCGACGCTCGAACTCGATCAGCACGAGTTGTCGATTCAGGCGGTCGAAGTCGACGGCGTCGCGGTCACCTTCAGCACCGCGCCGGGCAAATTGCTGCTGCCGTGGCCGGGCGGCGATCACGACGTGCGCATTCAATTCAGCGCCGAACGCCCGCAAAAAGGTCTGTATTTTGTCACGCCAGACCCGGCCACCAAACGCGTCGCGATGTGCTGGACCCAAGGCGCGATGGAGGACCACCACTACTGGTTCCCGTGTTTCGACACGCCCAACAACCTGGGCACGTACACCATCAGCATGCGCCACCGCGCCGAATTTTTGGCCGCGGCCAACGGCGAACGCGCGTCGCGCACCGAGCACGGCGATGGCTGGGTGACCACGGTGTTCGCTCAAAAAAAACCGCATGTGTTGTATCTGCTGAATGTCGTCGTCGGCGATTTCGTCGCGGTCGAGGACGCCAGCGCCTCAGTGCCCATCACGCATTTCTTACCGCGCGGCCACGAAGCCAAAGCCGCAGCGATGTTCCGCGCCACCGCGTTTGCGATCCGGTGGTTGGGCGACTTCATCGGCGTGCCGTATCCGTGGGCGCGGTACGGCCACGTGGTCGTCCACCGCTTCCTGTGGGGTGGCATGGAAAACACCACGCTGACCACCATCACCGATCGCGTGCTGATGACCGCCGAGGATCAGACGCGCGAAGACATCGACTTGGATTCGCTGGTGATCCACGAACTGGTTCATCAATGGTTTGGCGATCTGCTGACCATGAAAAGTTGGAGCGACATCTGGCTGAATGAAAGTTTCGCGACCTATTTGGAAGCACGTGGAACTGCGGCCTGGCGCGCGCATTTGGAAGGTCGGCCGGAACGTGCGGGCGAGGAACTGGCGTTGGAACTGTGGCGCAATCGCGCCGCCTATTTCGAGGAAGACCGCAGCCGTTATCGCCGGCCGTTGGTGACCAACCGCTTTGACGACGCCTATGAATTGTTCGATCGCGTGGCCTACGAAAAAGGCAGCTTGATCCTGCATCACCTTGCCACGCGTTTAGGCGAGACGCGGTTCCGCGCTGCGCTCGCGCTGTACACCACGCGCCACGCGCACGACTTGGTAGAGACCGCCGATTTCCGCCAAGCGTTGGAAGACGCCACCGGCGAACCGCTCGACTGGTGGTTCAGCCAATGGGTCGAACGCGCTGGCCACCCGAGTCTGAAAGTGCGTTGGACGCATGATCCCGCGCGCCACGTGCTGTCGGTCGAGGTCGAGCAACTCGGTATCGACTCCGACAAGTCCGTGATGCCCTGGCGACTGCCGATGACGATCGCCTGGATCAGCGGCGAGCAGCTTGAACGGCAAACGATCGAGCTGACGCGCGCGCGCGAAACGCTGGTGTTTCCCTGCATAAACGCGCCGACCTGGGTGGTACTTGATCCCGATGGCGAGTTGCTGACCGAATGGGATGAGGACGCCGATGTCGCCGGCTTGTCGGCGCGCTTGGCCGAAGCGCGGCTGTCGCCGAGGGCTCGCGCGCGCGCGGCGGTGGCGTTGTCCGCGAAGCATCCGACCCCGGCGCTGATCGCGGCCCTGGCGTCAGCTGCGGCCGACGCGCCAGAACTCGTTCGCGTCGAAGCTATCGACGCGCTGGCCGCGCTCGCCACGCCAGGGGCGGCTGACGCGCTGCTGACGCTGTGGCCAACGACCACCGAGCCGCGTCTACGCCGCGCGCTGGCCGCAGCACTCGGCAAGTTCCGCTTGGTCGCTAATGCGTCAGCGATTGCCGCGCGCCTGATCGAGCTCGGCGATGCCGACCCGAGTCTGCTGGTCGCCGGCGAATGCTACGCCTCACGTGGAGCCCTCGAAGTTCCCGGCGCCACGCCGCTGTTACGTGCACGCCTGAAAAAACCGAGCTGGAATGAACGCCTGCGCGCCGGCTGCGTCCGCGGCCTGGGCGCCAGTTTGGAACCCGCCGCGATCGACGAGGTCGCCGCAATTCTGACAGACGCGGGCGAACACGAACCGGTGCGCATCGCGGCCTGCGGCGCAGCCGGCAAACTCGGAGCGTTCCATCCGCTCGCGCGTCCACGCCTACGCCGCGCCCTCGAACGGCTACTCGACGCCGACCTGCACCTGCGCTCCGCCGCGATCCGCGCTCTCGCCGCGATGGGCGACGCGAACGCCCGTGGCGCCCTATCGGCGCAACTCGCCCGAGAACCGTTCGGTAACGCCCGCCGTACCTTGCGCGAAGCCCTGGAAACGCTGGGAAAAACCGCAGCTTCTGACGCCTCGCACGCGGCGCTGACCAAACGCGTCGACGACTTGGACGCAGCGCGCAAGGCGCTCGAACGCAAATTGGAGGCGCTGGAAAAGCGACTCGGCTGACGCCGCTTAATTCCTGCGAAATTCAGCCGACGCGTACCGGCAACAGCGTCATGGTGTCGTTGCCGAAGATGTCGATGACCTTGACCGCGACGATGTAGCTGCCGGCTGCCGGGTACTCGTGCCAGGCGGTCTTGAGCTCTAGCTCGCGTTCCTTGCGGGTGCGGAAGCTCTGCCATTCGTTTTCAAAGATGTAGCCGCCGGTCCATTGCTCCTCGTAGGCGAGGTCATCGGTCAGGTAGGTCTGCTCGCCCTCACGGGCCTTGGCCTTCTTGCCACTGCCGGTCGCAGTCGGCAGGGCGAGAGCGCTGTCCTTGTGCTCGCGGGAGACACGAATGATCTCCTTCTTGCTGTGGTAGTCGAAGTCCACCGCCCAGTAGTCGACCCAGTCGGTCCATTTCTTGGTCAGCGTCTCCTTGGTCACCACGCCGTCCTTGTCCTTGGTCACCTTGATGAGTTTACCGGCCGCGCAGACGACGGTGCTCTTGCCCTCCTTGAGTCCGTCGATGGCTTCCTCCATAGCACCCTGGCTGTAGTAGACCGAGAAGTCCTCCAGGGTGATCTGCACGCGGCGGTCGTTCCTCTTGTCGTACTTCGGTGTGGCCTGGATGTAGCTGATGTCGTGGAACACCACCTGCCCACGGTCGACGGCGCGTTTGTCGAAGACGTCCTTGGGGATGTACTTCGAGATGATCTCGATGCCCTTGGCCTTGGCCTCATCGAGAACGGCGGGGAACAAGCCCATCTCGAACTCGAAGGCCAGGATGTCGGCGCGTGTCGCACCGAGTTTGCGGCATTCGACGATGACATCTTCGAAGAACAGGAGACCGACGGGTAGATTGATCG
>JBBROQ010000169.1:0-6718 GCA_038229115.1 Planctomycetota bacterium
AGCCGCGGCCCAGGTCGACACCCTGATCGAAACCATTGGTTTGACGCGCGTGGCTGATCAAGTCGGCGGGATTATGAACGATGCCCAACGACGTTGGTCGGCATTGGATTGGACCGGCGCCCTGGCCGCACTCGGCAGCTTGCTGGCACGCAACGACCTACCGCCGGACACCCGTGCCACCGTCGCCGCGCTCAGTCAGCAATGGACCATCGACAGCCGCAGCGCGGGAAAACTGGGCGAACGCGCGACCCGCATCGAAAGCCAAGGCGACCGCAAGACCGCGCTCGCCGCGTGGCGACAGGCCGGCGCCGGCGAGGGCGAAGCCGCAGCCGAAACCGCCCGGGCGCGCGCCTCGGCGTTGGAGCTCGAACTCGCCACCGACTTAGGCAGCGCGGCGCAGGCTGCGGCTACACGGGGAGACGCGGCTGCCTTCACGACGCTCGACGACCTGTTGGCCCTGGGCAAGCAGTCGGCGTCAAAAGATGTCGCCGGCTATCTGCAAGCGCTCGAACTGCCGGCCACGCTGCAGGTCGATAGCCATCACACCACCTTGACGCTGAAACAGCCTGGAAAAACCGATCAAATCGTGCGCGCTCCCGCCGGCGTGAAGGGCAGTTGGACCTACCCCCTGCGCTATCGCATTCACGACACCATCACTATCGACGCCACCCGCACCGGCTTCGCCCTGGCTCAGCCAATCGCGCTCAGCACCGCATTACGAGTTTCCGTCCTGCCAATCCAACTTACCCGCGGACCCAGTTGGACTCGCGAGCTGTCCGGCGGCGCCGGCCGTACCGCGCCGACGATCGCCGGCCGGCAAGTACTGCTGCCCACCGAACGCAACACCATCGAGGTCGTCGATCCGGTGAACGGCGACAGTCGCCCGGTGTTGTTCCCCGACACCGTTGGGGAATTCACCACCCCGCCGATCGTCTATCAAAACCGGGCCTATGCGGTGATCGACGATCGCATCGTCGCCTTCGATCCGAACACCCGCGCGCGCCTGTGGATCTGGCCCAGCGACAATACCCCAGTGCCGAATCGCACGCGGCTGAACGGTTTGTTTTCAGTGCAGGAACATGAACTGATCCAGGGCCAATTGCTGATCTTTTTGGGCACCGCTAAACGCGGCGTCATCACCATCGCCGCCGATGCCGCCACCGGGGCAGTCACCGCGTATCCGGCGCTCGACGGCGCCACTGACGCCGAACCCACCGCCGTACCCACCGTCGATCATCCGGGTCCGACCCGCGCCGTGCTGTATGCCGCCAGCGCCAGCGGCATCACCGCTTTCGACATCACCGCCCTGACCGAATCCAGCGCCGCGAAAGTGCTGTACACGCTGCCGACCCGCGGCGATCCGCTTGGCCGCCCGGTGAAAGCCACCGTCGCCGGCCGCGCCAGTCTGCTCATCAGCGATTCGTCAGGCCTGGTCATGGCCATCGACGCCGACCCCGGCCAGCCCGAACCGCGGCGCGTGGTCGGTTCGTGGCCGGTCGAGGGCACGCAGCCCTCAACGCCGGCGGTGTTGCCCGGCGCGACGCTGGCGTACGTCACCGTCGGCGAAGGTCGCGTCTATGCGCTCGATCTGGGCCGGCCCGGGCAACTCGCCTGGCGCTTCCCCGCCGCGCGCGACGAACGCACCGCCAGCACCCTCGCCCGCGCGGTTGGCGGCCCCGCGATCGGCCTGCGCGGCCTATATGTCGCCGACCTCGCCGGCCGCCTGCGCTGCCTGGACCTGCGCACCGGCGCCGAACGCTGGCACGTTGACCTGGGCAGCCCCGCCTGCGGCGGCCTCAGCGCCAGCGACGGCCGCGTGTTTGTGCCGGTGAAATCAGGAAAATTGTTGTGCTTTGAAGAAGGCGACGACTGAGCGTACGCGCATCAGGTCGCGTACTGCGAACGCGCCTTGGCGGCAGTGGCAACGCGCGTTGGCGCTCACCGCTACTCACAATGGCGCTCAGGACTGCCTGCCTAAGGTGCCGTAACCAGCCGGGCAACGCCGATCGTTGCACCGCGTAGCACCTCGCCGGAGTCCGCATGCATCGTCGCGCCTTCACCCTGTTCGAACTCCTCGCCGTCATCGGCATCATCGTCGTCCTCATGGCGATGCTGTTCCCAGCGTTCTCGTTGGTGAAACGGCAGGCGATGAAAACGAAGTGCCGCGCACTGCTAATGCAGGTCAGCGCCGCGTGTTCGAACTATCGCAATGTGAATGGCGTGTATCCCGACAGTTTCACCACTGTAAACGGCGTAAATATTTACGACCAAACGTTTCGCCCGGCTACCGACATCAAAGACGTGAGCACCATCGACGAAGGTGCCTGGAATACATTTAGCGCCAGTTTCTGGGAGCAGATTAAAACCGTCGACCGCGATTCGTTTAACACCAAAGCATTCAACGATGCCGGCAAGATTGTCGATCCATGGGGTCATGCCCTGCGCTACCGGCCCAGCAAATATTACCCATTCAAAGATGCCTACCCCAAATTGATAGATAAAGAAAACCCCGCGCCGCCGATGCAGGATTCGTTTCAGCTCTGGTCGATCGGCTACGACGAAAAGGACGATTTCGGGGAACCCGGCAGCGACGACATCACCGCTTGGCAGAAATGATTCTGCGCCCCATGATCCGCCGCGCATTCTCGTTGGCCGAGCTGCTGGTGGTCATCGGTATCATGCTGTTATTGCTGGGCCTAAGCGCCGGTGCCTTTCTGCGCACCACCCGCATTAACAAAGTGCTCGCCACCGAACACCTCATCGCCGACATGCTGCGCCAAGCCCGCCACACCGCGCGCACCACCGGTACGCCGGTGATGATTGAGATCCTCGCCCCGGATCCCGACAAAGCCGGCACCATCGCAGGAGTTAGCCAAGTACCGATCTGGAATTATGCGTTCGAAGATCTGCTGCCCCCGAACCCGCAGCTGAGCGATCTGCCGTTACCTGATCCGAAATGGTTGATCGAAACTGGCCATACCGGCAAAGCCCTGCGTCTATTGCCTGCGATTCCACCCGATCAACCATTATCGCCTAGCCCATATTCCTTCCCTCGCGATCAACGCCTACAACGAAAGGACAGGAATAAAAAATTCTCTGGTGGTTTTTATATCAGCTGCCGCGTCCGTCCGTCGTTAGCAAGAAATGGCCAAACATGGTTGCCATTGATCCTCATCGGTGAGAGCGGCGCCAGGGTCGATGCCAGCGTCGTCGGGCTCGCTTTGCGCAGGAATGAAGCGCGCATTCAAGTGCAGGCGAATGTTGATAGTACCAAACCAGACTTCAAACCGATGCTGGCCAACTGGGAAATCGTAGGCTGGATCAATGGTCCGCGCGACGACACCAGTAAAAACAATCAGGTTCGGTCTATCGACGATGATGTGCAGATAGCACAGCAGGCATTTGCCACCAGCGATACAGATCCTAATGGACCAATTATCGGCGGCTCCTGGGTTGAAATCGGACTGCTGTACAACAGTCGAGAATTGGCCCTATTTCGTGATGGGGTCTTGGTCGCGCAATTTCCAGCCGCCAGCGTTTCACCTGCGCCAAGTTTGCCCGCACCTGGACCTACCCGCATGGTATCCCCGGAATTAACGCCCGGCATTATTGACAATGCAGTCATCAACCTCGCGCACATGATCGAACCTGCAAATAGCACCGATCCAGAGACCCCGTATTTCTTGACTAGCGCGGAACTAGACGATGTACGCATCTTCCGCCTTGGTACCGATCAACCCACTGCGCTACCCGCCGGAATGCGTCCGGTCGACACGAATCATTTGCCAACATCATATCATATCCTGATTCGACCCGATGGTCGTGTTGATGGTATCAATGGCCCGCTGATCTTTGAAAGCCCAAACGATTCCACCGAATCAGCAATCATTACGATCGCGCCCGAAGGCGCCGTGACGAACAGTCAAACCAAATTGGATGTCCGGCCATGAATCAGAATCGTTCCGGTGTCGCCCTGGTGATGGCTATCGCCATTCTCGCCGCGCTGATGCTGCTTGGCCTGCCATTTCTTTTTAGTCAATCTTCCAGCCTCACCGGCACGCGTGCTCTCGCGCTCAATCAAGCAGTTCAGATCTATCGTCTCAGCGCACAGAACATCGCCATCGACCTCGCCGCGCGCAGCGTCGCGCGCAATCTGATCGTACCGTCAGTTAGCACGCAGTTGGTTGTCGCCACTGTGCTGTATCGAAATCCATTGAATGATCCCGACACACCTTCGCCAAGTCTAGCGCTGTCGAACGATCCGCTCCTAAAACAGGATACCAACGAAGATTCCCCCCTGCTGCCAGTCGATGCCGGCAATTCCACCACGGCGGCCGTCAACTTCCGCAATCTTCGCGGCGCGACCTTCAATCAAAAATCTACCGACACGGTCCTTATAGGAGCCACCATCGAGGACGAAGCCGGCAAGCTGGACCCCAATTCTATGGGCTCCTATCGCTGGCAGCGGTTACTGAAGGCTGTCGGCATCGTCGATTGGAATGATAAAGAAGTTGACGATAGCGAAGACCTCAACGGTCCTAATGTTCCCGGCGATGGCGATGACTCCAATAACTTCGGCGAACTGGCAGAAGCCCTGGCCAAGTTGCGCATTCAACTGCCCGAGCGCCGCATCACCAATATCGATCAATTACTCGAGGCAAATCCGCAGGCGCGAGCTCAGCAATTTCGCCACAGATTGACCCGCGCCGAGCTGAATCTGCTGGCGCCATTCTTAACCTTGCACAATCCAAGCGCCGCACGCGGTGGTCTATCCGATCTTGGCACGGTGCTCTTTGTCGACAGTACGGATAGGCGAATCTATCCTGACATTCCCACGGGCGTTAGCCTGCCGCTGGCCGATGGTACATGGCTAGAAACATCTCGCATGGAAACGATCGATAATACGACTCGTCATGCCATCGCGATCGTTGAACAATCGTTCTCAAATGCCGGGACCATTAACGGATTTCAATTGATCGGAAGGCAAAGTCCATTTGCCACAAAGGACAACGCGCTGGCATTTGAGATTCCGCCACAACTCAACATCCATCAATTCCATTCCGTCGATGGATTGAATGCCGTGCAGCAATCGTTAACGGTTGAAAGTGCTCCTGGTGATCTGGCGGTGCCGCCCAAACCACTGCGCACGATGGCCGAATTGGCGGATTATCTCAAGCCCAACACGGGGGCCCAACAATACCTCGGCATTTTCGTCGACGGCCATGAAACGTTCCCCATCGGCATCTCGTCCCCCGGCGTGTTCACCATCGGTTCCGCCGCCAGCGCCGTCGACCGCCGCGGCCGAGCCCTGGCCAACGACGAACGCCGCAGCGTCATCCAAGCCGTCCCGCAAGAATCACTGCTCGAAGCCCGCTGGCAGACCCAAGCCGATTTCCAACGCTCCATCGTCCGCCGCGGTTTCAGCCGCATGCAATCCTGGCCCAATCCTATCGACCGCGTCAATGATGCCGTCGTTGACGATCCGGATCTTTCGATCCTGCCAACATCTGCCATCGCGGCCGAAACCGGAACCAAACCGGCAATCCTGCCGAATGCACTGAATTATCCTGGGCAGACCATGACACCCATCGAATGGAGCGCGCCACTGGGAGCCGTCAAAGATCCTCAAGGAAAGCTAATATCAACATTCGCCACCGTCTTCAAACAATCGCCTGTGATGGGATCCCTTGACCCGATACTTGGAAGTGATCTTTCCGATCTCAACACCAAGAATCTGCGACCGGACGGCCTGCGTATCGAAGCAGGCAAGCCGATCGCTTATGGGCTGGGCGATAAACTCAATGAAGGCGCATTGGTCCGCCGCACTGATGCCACCTTCGATATGGCCGGCCGGCGCATCAGCTTCTGGTTCCAACCGCGCGATGATTGGGATACCGGCAGAGGCATCGTGCCACTGGCCGAAGCGCGCATGCCCGAGGCAAACGTTACTAAGCAATTGACCGGACTCGACGATACTAGGATTCCCGGCACCAACGATCGGCAGAACCTGCTGGGCATCTATTACGACGCCACGAAAGAACTGCTGGCCGCGACCTATGCGCCCCCTGCCGTAGAGCGCTCTGAAAACTTTGGTGCCGACAACTATTTTCACGATATTTTTGTTACCCTGGAAATCAACGAAGCTTGTCTAAGCGGAAGCGGTATTAGGCTGCCGTCGCCAGGATACTTAGCGCCACGCGTTCCGGCAACCACCCTGACCGCCATTGCTCAGTCAAACCGCGTCGTGCACCTGTTCAAAGTTCGTCCCGATTACTTTAAAAAAGATAGCTGGCACCGAGTGGAATTATTACTGGTGCAGGATGATCCGCTTGGCATTCGCCTAGTCCTCGATGGCGTTCCTGGCAGCGATAGCTCCCGTGTTGGCAGCAGCTTATTAGCGGTTCATGGCGATACTTTCACGCTTCCATCGCTGCCACTTACCACTGATCTTCCAGCTCTTGATCCCAAAACCGCGCCACTCCTGTATGGCGCGGATCTGACTATTTCCTATATCGCCGTCGCCAGCGTTGCCGGGATCCCCGCCACGGATCTATTTCCTGCGCGTGGAATGATCCGCATCGACGACGAATATATTTCCTATGAACGCGTCGACGCCACCGGATTCATCAACTGCGTTCGCGGCCAACGGCAGAATACCCAGACCGATTTCGTCACCATGAATGGCAGCACACCGAATCCTCAGCCAGACGACATTCGC
>JBBROQ010000170.1:0-6715 GCA_038229115.1 Planctomycetota bacterium
GACGCCGTCGATGTGGCCGGCGACGAGATGCCCGCCCAAACGCTCGCCGAAGGCCAGGGCGCGTTCTAGGTTCACGCGTCGGCCGACGACCCAACCGCCGATGGTGGTTTTGCGCCGGGTTTCCTCGGCCACAGCGAAAGCGACGATGCTGCCGTCGAGCGCAGTAATGGTCAGGCAACAGCCCGACACCGCGATGCTGTCGCCCAGTTTCGCGTCGCTGATGAGCGGACCGAGATCGACGCGCAGCACGCTGCCATTAAGTGCAGTGACGACGCCAACGTGCTCGATCAGGCCGGTAAACATGGTCGCGATGCTGGCGCTGTCGGCGACATGACAACTGCGCCATGACTCACGGCGCTCTGGCAACCTCGGCGCTAGGGTCGAGCATCCAGCCATGATCGATCTGGACGCATGGAAGCAGGAGCTGTTAGCGCAGTACAACACCGAGGCCGCAGTGGTGTTTGCGCAGACGCAGGATCTCGCGGCGGGGCGTTTCGTGGCGGCGAAAGCGTGGACGGATCTGCGGCAGTTTCTTGACTGCGACGGCCGAGCCGGGGCGACGCTGCGGCAGTTCGTGGCCGATCCGTTGGCGTTGGAGTTGTTGCTGCTGCTTGGCGGCGTCAGTCGTTATGCGTTCGATCTGTGTCGGCAGTTTCCCGGGATGTTTTGGGCAGTGGTGCAGGAACGGCAGTTTCGGCAGGTGTGGGGACGGCGCGCGATGGCGGCCGAACTGCATGCCGAACTGGCGTTAATGGCGGTGCGCGCGCATCGGCTGAATGCGATTGGGCGCTTTAAGCATCAGCATTTTTTGCGCGTCATTGTGGGCGACCTCAGCGGCGCGTTGGCGTTCGAGAGCATCGTGCGCGAATTGTCCGACATCACCGCGGTGGTGGCGCAGGCGTGTCTGGATCAGGCGGTCGCGGATCAGCGTGCGCAGACCGGCTGGCCAAATGCTGAGGAAACGCCGCGCTTGGGCGTCATTGCGATGGGGAAGCTGGGTGCGCGCGAGCTGAATTATAGCTCGGACATCGATCTAATTTTTGTGTACGAAGCCGTAGAAAATTCTGGCGACATCGACTGGCATGATCGCTATCAGCGCCTGGGTACTGCGTTCATCGCGCTGCTGGAACAGCCGGGCGACCACGGTCGCTGCTTCCGCGTCGACATGCGGCTGCGCCCGGAAGGCGACCGCGGCGAATTGGCCCTGAGCCGGCGCGAGATGAGCGATTATTATTACAGCGTCGGTCGGCCCTGGGAGCGCCAGGCGCTGATCAAAGCCAGCGCGCTGTGCGGCGACATGGCGTTGGTAACGGCGCTGCTCACCGAGCTAGCGCCCTGGATTTTCCCGCAGGAACCGATCGTTGAGGATCTGGATGAAGCCCGCGCGATGCGTCGGCGGATCGAAGAACGGGCGCAGCCGCGCAACGTGAAGACCGGGGCCGGCGGCATCCGCGATATCGAGTTTTTGGTCCAGTGGTTTCAGCTCGCCTATGGTGGCCGGCTGCCGGAACTACGCCTGACGGCGACGCTGCCGACGCTGCACTTGCTGGCCGATCGCGCGCTTTTGCCACGTGCCGATGCGGCGGAAATGGCGCGGCATTATCGCTGGCTGCGTGAAGTCGAACATCGCCTGCAAATGTGGGACGATCGGCAGGAACACGAACTGCCGGTGGCGAACGATGAACGCGCGCAGCTCGCGCATCGCTGTGGTTTCACCGGCGTGGATGGTCTGGCCCGGTTCGATGCGCGGCACGCTGCGGTGCGCAAACGCGTACGCGAATTATGTGCGCGGCATTTTTTGGGCGTGACCCCGCAACAGGACGCGGCGCTGGCCTTGCTGGTGCAGGGCGAAGCCGATGCGGCGCTGGCGGCGACGGTGTTGGGCGAGGTCGGCTTCAAGGATCTGTCTGCCGCCGCCCGCAACGTGCGCGCGTTGGCGGTCGAGCCATTTTTTCTGCTCAGTCGCAGTCGCACCGAACGCCGGCTGTTGGATCTGCTGCCGCTGCTGTTGCATCAGATCACGCAGGCACCGGATCCGGATCAGTGCTTGGCGAATCTAGTGCGCTTCGTGTCGGCGGTGGGCGGGCGCGCGACGTTTTATGAGCTGCTTGGGCAACGTGCGGATTTGCTGGCGCAGGTAGTGGACTTCTGCGGTTGGGCGACGTTTTTGGTCGAGCTGTTTGCGCAGTTTCCGGGGCTGCCGGATGAATTGATGGACGCGCTCAACCGTGGCGCGCGCCCGGCCTCGGCGCTGTTAATGGAAGCGCGGGCGCTGATTCAGGGCATTCACAATCCGACCGAGCCGCTGGCGTTTCTGGTCGCGCGGGAAACCGCGATCACGGCGGTAAATGATCTGCAGGGAATGTCGATCGACGCAGTCGGCACGCATCTGAGCCTGGTTGCTGACATCGTCGCCGAAGTGGCGCTGAGTCGCATTGTGCGCGACCTCGCGCGCGATTGGGGTGCGCCAGTGGTGGCCGGAGCAGGGGGGCGACCGACGCGTTTTGCGCTGTTGGCGTTGGGCAAACTTGGCGGCGGCGAGCTTGGCTATGCCTCGGACATGGACGTGTTGTTTGTGTGCGATCCCGGCGGCGAGTGCCCGCGCAATGGCCGCGGCGGCGAAGAATTCTGGGAACGCGTCGCGCGTGAACTGATGCGGCAAATGGGCGATGGACGGCTGTACGAACTGGACCCGCGTTTGCGCCCGTGGGGCGACCAGGGCGAACTGGTGTCGACGATCGACGCCTTGCGGCGCTATTGGCAGGAACCGCGCGAACCACGCGAGCTATGGGAACGCTTGGCGATGGTGCGGATCCGCCGCGTCACCGGCGATCAGACCCTGGCCGACGAAGCGATTGCGGTGGTGTTGGATGCGGCGTTGGGCGCGCCGTTGCCGGCTGACGCGCGCGCGCAGGTGCGCGCGATGCGCCTACGCTTGGAACACAGCGTTGCCGATCGCGATCACGTCAAACGCGGGCCGGGCGGTTATGTCGATCATGAGTTCATCGCGCAGTTTTTCGCCCTGGGCCTGAACGCCGCCGCACTGCCGCGTCCGGCGGGCACGGTGCCGTTGCTGACCACCTTGGGCGCGCTTAACCGCATTCCCGCCGTGGCCGCGACCGACCTGATCGATGGCCTGCAACGCCTGCGCGCGATCGAAAGCCGCATCCGCCTAGCCACCGGCAAAGCGGTCAGCGCCATCCCCACGCAATTCGGCCCGCGCACCGAGATCAGCCGTCGTTGCGGCTTTGTGACGCTCGCGGAATTCGATCAGGAACTCGCTCGACTGCGCCGCGTCGGACGCGAATGGTTTGCGCGGCTGTTGGCGGATTGAGGGTCGAGCGTCGTGGCGGAGTGCGACGGTCGCTTCGTCAATGCCTGCTCACGAAGCGGACGTCGGCGTCGGCCGTGCGCAGCGCGCGATGACCGTCGCCAGTTCATCCAGCTGATATGGTTTATGCAGGATCGCTGCCACCCCTGCTGCGAGCAAATCATCCAGGCCTTCCTGACGATCGAACCCGGTGCAGACGATCACCGGCAGGGTTGGATGCTGCTGCCGTAACCGCGCGAAGGTCTCGCGCCCGTTCAGGCCCGGCATCATCAGGTCCAACAGTACCGTGGTCAGATGTTGGCCGTGGTTGGCTGCGGCCGCGGCCGCAATGCCGGCGTTGCCATCCGCCGCTAATACCGCTTCATAGCCAAGTTCTTCCAAGAGCGCTTGGACGAGGTCGCGCAGCAGCGGCTCGTCCTCAATCACCAGAATGGTCCCGTGGCCATGCGTCGGTTCACGTTCGAGTGGTAATGGTGCAGAGGCCAGGGCGTAAGTGGTGGCCGGAATAAATATGCGAAATTCACTGCCGCTGCCCACCGAGCTGTCGACGCGGATAAAACCAGCATGTTCGCGCACGGTACTGTAGACCGCGGACAGCCCCAATCCGGTGCCTTTGCCCAGTGGCTTAGTGGTGAAAAAGGGCTCGAAAATGCGCGTCAGTTGTTCTGGCTGTATGCCGCAGCCGGTATCGGCGATCAGGACTTCGACCCAGGTGCCCGGTGCGCCTTCGACGGCCTGATCCAAATCGGCGGAAGTCAGCGTGACCGTTTGGCAGACCACCGTCAGCACGCCGCCGTGGGGCATCGCATCGCGGGCATTCAGGCCCAGGTTCAAAAATGCATTTTGCAGCAGCGTCTTGTCCCCCAGCACCGGTGCCGGGGCCAAACGCGTCGTGATGGTGATGCCGCGATCGACGCTGCGTTCGAGCAGGCCAAGTGCAGCAGTGATGCAGTCGCGTAGATCGAACGTGGTGGTGGTCGACGGCGTGCGCCGAGCGAACGCCAACAGTTTGCGCGTGAGATCGGCAGCACGTTCGGCCCCGCCCATGATCAATTCCACATGCCGGCGTTCGAGCGCATCGGGCGGCAAGGTTTGGAAGCGGCGTGCCAGCAATTCGGCCCCGCCCATGATACCGGTCAGCATGTTATTGAAGTCATGCGCGATGCCGCCGGCCAACTGTCCGATCGCCTCCATTTTCTGCGCGTGGCGCAGCTGCCCTTCCAATTCACGTTGCCGAGTGATGTCGCGACCCACGCCGATGATCGACGGTTTGCCCATCGCGTTGTCGTCTGGCAGCACGGTCAGACGCCAATTAAACCAGCGTCCGCCTTGGATCGTCAGGCACTGCAGTTCGCGATCGAGGCTGGGCTGATGCTGATCGAGTTGGCGCAAGGCTGCCTGCGCTCGCTGCCGGTCCTCATCATGCACCAGGGTTAGGAAGCTGGAGTCCGGCAACGAGTCACCATTGTGACTGAAAGTCTGGCCAAAAGTTTTACAGAACGTGGGCGAGACATAGATCAGCCGGCCATCGTGATCGATGCGCATCACCAGATCGCTTTGATGTTCGACCAACAAGCGATACCGGTTTTCGCTGACGCTTAGCGCGTTCGCTCGCGCTTCGGTTTCAGCCAGCATCGCATCAACATCGTTCTGCAGCCGGCCCAGTTCATCCGGTGACCGGCGGCTACCGATCCGCACCGATAAGTCGCCGGCGCGGGCCTGCGCTAATACGGCCGCCGTGCGGCGCACGCGCGGACCAACCAATCCGGTGACCAGGGCGATCTGCGCCAACGACGTCGCCGCGATACTGGCCAGCATCGACAATCCATACTGCCAACTCAGGCGACGTTTTTCTGCCGCCGCGGCCGCCGTCGAAACGCGCAGGTACAGCCAGCCGATGTGGCGACCGTCGTGTTCCAGCGGCGAAAGATGAACCAGCATCGGCGCTGCGCCGGTAGTGATCAGGATGTGTTCAGCCGGAACCGCAGGTGCAGCTTCAGGGTTTCCCCGGTGGTCAGCCACCAGCGCCCGTGGGAATTCGAACTGCGGTACTGCGGCGCTGATCGAGTGTCCGATCATGGCGGAATGGGACGCCTCGAACACTTCGCCATCGACGCGTAGAACCATCGCCACGGCGACGTCCTGCTGCACCAGTCGCGACAACGCCGGCAGATCGCATACCGCGGCGTAACGCAGCGAACCCTGCGACATTAACGTCCCGGGCAGGCGCGCCTGCGCGATCACGCGACGGTCGACGCTGTCGGCAAAGCGCACCACGTACCACCAGCCCAGGCCGCCAAGCACCAGCGTCTCCATCACCACGATCGCCAACGCGATTTTTAAGGCCAAGCGGCCGAAGGCAGCCGCACGCAGGCGATGCAAGATGCGGATGGGATTCATGGCCGCGATTCCGGCGAGGTGGCGGCCGCATTCGGAGTTCCGACGCCTGTATCTGCAGCGCCGTGTGCGACCGGGCCGATGAAGGGCTGCAGGTCCGCCACCACCGCCGCAGCGGTGGTGCTGCCGGTCAGCAGGTCGCGCAGGTGCTGATCGAATCGGCCGGCCTCGGTCACGCCGGCCAGGCCCAGGACGTAACTAGGATCGGTCGCCACGGCGACGTGCGCACCGTACTTTCGATCCTGATCGAACATGAATTGTTCATAGGGATCACTGCTGTCATCCAGCCGCGATAGGTCGCCGCGCAAGCCGGTGGGATTTTTGGTGTAGGTCACCCACCGCGCCGCGATGTCGGGCGTGCACCAGGACATCAGCAGAGCCACGCCCGCGTCCCGTGCCGGGGCCCGGGCCAGGACCGCCCAGGTCGGAATGTAGCCACCAAGCGTGTGTTTTACCGGCTGAAACACCGGCAGCTCAATCGGTACCAGGTTCAACATCGCCTGCGCATCAAGACCGCGCCAATGACTGAACATCCAGGTGCCGGCGATGTAAAACAGGCAGTCGCCATGCAGGGGCCGCGCCCGGGTCGCAAACCAATCCTGGGTAGCGTGGCCGTCGATCAGCGGGGCGTAGCGACCCAAGTCTTCGAAAGCATGCAGGGCCTTCGCCAACGCTGCGCGCTTGCCCAGTGTCACCTCGGCGCGCTCGGCTTCGGCTAGGTCGGCGAACTCAGATTGAACCAAGTGACGGAACAGAAACTGACTGGTCAGCCAGTCGCTGGAATCGTACAGGAATGCCGCCGGTTCGCCCGCGGCGCGGTATTCGGCCATGGTGCGCGCTAGGTCCAAAAACGCGGTCCAGGTCAGGCCGCGTTCGGGAATTTGCAGATGCAGTCGCGTGGCGACGGTGCGATTAAGCCACAGCGCGAAGTACTGCCCTTCAATATATGGGCCGACCAAAATCCCGCCGGTGCGCGCGGCGTAGGCC
>JBBROQ010000171.1:0-6681 GCA_038229115.1 Planctomycetota bacterium
CGCGGTCGCCTGCGGGGACGCCACCGGCGTGATCAGACCGCTCTCGCCAAGCGCCTGATCCTCGGGCGAGAGACCCATCAGCATCTCGCGGCAACCGCCAACGTCGGTCGCCACCACTGGGATGCCGGCGCAATTCGCTTCCAGGATCACAAACGGCTGACCTTCGCTCAGACTGGTCAAGACCACTGCGTCCAAGCGTGGCAGGAATCCCAGCACATCGATGCGCCCGGTGAAGGTCACGCGATCGTTCAGGCCCAGCGCGACCACCAGTTCCCGGCATTCACCGACATAGCCCTCTTCCTCATCGGTCGGGCCGATCACGAAGGTCTGCGCCGTAACCGCGTGATCGCGCAAAATCGCCAACGCCTGGATCAAGGTTTTGAGATCCTTGATGCGGGTGACGCGGCCGATGAAGCCAATCGTGAACACCTCGTCGCGGGTGCGCCGATGCGGCGTCAACGCGGCGAAACGCTCGACCGCGATGCCGTTGGGAATGATTGCCGAGCGTTCGGCCGGCACGCCTTCCGCACGCTGATCGCGCTGATTCGCAGCGAACAGCGTGGTGGTGTGATCGGCGGCGCGGTACGCCGATTGCGACAGCGAGCGAAACAGCCGATTCCACCATTCCTTCAACACGCTCTGACTGCCGCGCAGATCCAAATAATCGCGCCGCGCGCCGTCCTGAATCCAAGCCGCGTTGAAGATTTCGATACGGCGCTCGCGCTGATAGATCCCGTGCTCGGTCAGGATGAACGGCTTGCGCAAAAGTCGCGCCGCCTTCGCGCCCATGATGCCCGCATAGCCGGTGCAGGCGGCGTGGTACAGCCGCGCGCGCGGCAGTTCTTGCCGCAAAAGATTGAAGAGCGGCACATGGATGAAGCGGTGGGTCCAGAACCAGGTCAAAAACGGCGTGCCCGGCGGCGCGGTGTCGCGATAGAGCTGCACCGCGTAGTCCCAGCCAGTTTTAGAATGCGCGAGATTCAGCACCAAATCGTCAATATCCGGAATCTGCTCTAGGTGCGGACACAACTCGCGCACGTCTGGCGCCTCGCCCGCGACGATCGCGCGCTGCGCCCGATCGATCGCGGCCCAGGCTTCAGTGCTCAGCGTCGAACGCGCGACGCCGGCGCTGGGCGCGTGGCCGTAGTCCTGCAAAAACACTTCGCGGATCTCGACCACATTCGGCGGGATTGGATATTTCGGTGTGCGCGGCGCATCGCGTTCTGGCCCCAGATACAGCACGCTGAATTGCAGATCAGGCATGCCCTCGATCAGTTGCTGCACCCAGGTGGACACGCCGCCAGCGACGTACGGCCACGTGCCTTCAAGGATGAAGCAGATGTCGCTACGCATCGTTCCCGCCCAACGCCAGGCGCGTGTGCGGGCTCATCCTTCCACCAACCGTTTCGCGGCCGAGCGCGCGCGCTGCCGCACTGATTCGTCGGTGTCGGCCAGCGCGATGTCGACCACCAGCGGCAGAAAACGCTCGGCTTTTGCCGGATCAACCAGATCCAATGCCAACGCGCGCAGACCCGGATACGGCGCATGCAAAAGCCGCTCAACATCCAAGGGAGCGCGCGCCCGGGCGGCATCAGCAAGTTTGCGCCACGCCATCACCAACGCGACCGCGCTGCGTTCGCTGGCACGGTGGATGGCGGCGGGAATCACCTCGGGTTCGACTGCGGCCGCGGCGGCAAGCGCGGCTTCTGCGCCGGGGTCGTTGGCCTCGACGCGTGCACTTAGGCGCAGCAATAATCCCACCGCGTCATCGCCCAAACTGCTGACGCGCGAGAGCAGCAACCGCGCTGCCGGCAGGTTGGTGATCAACCGATCCAGCAGCAACCCAACGCGTCCGTTAAACCGCTTAAGCGCCGCCGCCACCAGCGCGTCCAGCAGCTCTGGCGGGCGCGTCGCATCGACCGCTGCGACCAAGCGCTCGACCGCCTGCGGGTGATCGGTGAGGCCCAGGCATTCGGTGGCCGCCAACGCCAAGCGCGGTTGCTCCAGCAGTACCGCGATGGGGTCCATCAACGCCGCCGGCAGCGGCTTCGTGCGGCCATACAAGGCCAGCCGCGACAACACCGATTCGCGCACCACGTCGTCATCGCACTCATGCAATAACGCGGCGAAGTCAGGCAATTTTTCTGTCGTTAGCAACGTGCCTAGCGCGGTCACCGCCGAGTACGCGACCAACGCCGGTTCGCGCACGCAGGCGCGGATCAGTGGCCACGAATCGCGCCAGCCACCGGTGCCCAAGGCCTCGACCAACGCCGCACGCACTACCGGTTCGCGTTCAGCCCCGAGGCGTTCTTCCAACAACCGCCGCGCGGTTGCGAATGACAATTTTCCAAGCGTGCCGGCGGTCTCTAAACGCGTCGACACATTGTCGTCGCTCAGGAGTTCCTGA
Source organism: Planctomycetota bacterium (assembly GCA_038229115.1). Taxonomy (GTDB): domain Bacteria; phylum Planctomycetota; class UBA11346; order UBA11346; family UBA11346; genus JBBROQ01. The sequence goes on from JBBROQ010000171.1 coordinate 2,408, forward strand.
CAGGTCGCCAGCACCGTGTGCTCGTCCATACCGTCGAGCGCGCGTCGACACGCGAGCGCCACCGCCATCTGGCTCGACCGGCTGCATTTGCGCAGCAGCACCAATACCACCTCCGGATGCGGATAGGCGCTCAGCGCTCTGGCCGCCGCGCAGCGCACGCCCAAGTCATCATCGCTAAGCAGCGCCTCGACCACCGCCGCGCGACAGGCGTCGTAAGGTCGTTGGCCCAGCGCCCACGCGGCTTTGGTGCGCACTGGCGGAACTCGGCCCGCGTCCAACAGCGACGCCACCGCCACCGCCGGAAAGCCCTCGGACGGCGCCAGCTCGACTAGCGCTTCGATCGCCTGTTCCTGTACGGTGACGTCGGCGTGATTCAGCAGTGGCTGCACCGCCGCGGTCGCGTCCTTCCACTGCAACTGCCGCACCGCCGAAAGGGCCGCGCGTACCACGCTGCGCTCGACATGGCTCAGCAGTTTCACCAGTTCCGGCCCGACGCCGCGATCGCCACCCGCGCCCAATAATTTGCAGGCACTGACGATCACCACCGCGTCGTCATGCGTCAGCAACGTCAGCACCGTGCGCACGCGTCGCGCCGGCGGCACGTTCTCAAGCGCCGCCAACGCGCGCGAGCGCAGTGCGGTTTCGCCCGCCGCCGCCCATGCGCCCAACAGTTCGACCAACGGCGTCGCAGTGCAGCCGGCCAGTACCGTGCACAGCTCGATGCTGATCGGGACATCGCACGCGCGCGCCGTCACCGCGAACCGCCGCAGCTCTTCCACAGGCCAGTGATGCTCAAGTTCCAGCAGCACTTCGCGCCGATGCGACGCGACCGGATCAAGCAGCGCCTGCAACGCGGCATGGATGCGGTCGGTCATGTTTCGCCCGCCCACATCCACACCGGTGCCTGCACCGCGGCGGGCACCGCACCGGCGGCCAACGCATCGCGGCAACACGCGCGCACTTCGGCATATTGGCCGAGGTGATAGCGCGCCTCGGCCAGCCATAGCAGGCCTTTGCCGTCACCCGGCTGCTGTTCGTGAAAACGCTGAAATAATCCAGCAGCGCGCTCGAACTGACGTAGCTCCAAACACGCGCGCCCGGCCAGCAACAGCGCCGCAGCGCCGGCCCCGCGTTCAGCCGCGCGCAGCGCGTGTTGCAGCGTGCGCTTCACTAAATCGCGATGGCGCTGATCGCGCGCCAAACGGTACCAGGAAAAATCGAAACAGGCGCGGGCCAGATCCAGCTGCGCCTGCGGATCACCATCCGGCGCACGGGCGTACGCGCGCTCCATGATTTCCAGGCGTGTGCTCAACCGCGCTTCCAAATGTTCGAGCGCGCCGGCGGCGTAGAAGCGCACCTCGACCGACGCATGGCCCAACGCATGTCGCAACTGGTCGATCGCCTCCGGTGTTTCTAGCCGCGCCAGACCTTCGATCGCGCTGCGTTTGAGTGCGTCGTCGGCGCCCGAATCCAGCACCTCGGCCAAGGGCGCAACCTGCGCCGGCGTCGGTGTCGCGTCGGTGCGATTCACCGCCGCATTGCCGACGCGCGCGCTGACATCCAGATAATCCAGGTAGTTCGCGAACAGCCCGGTTTCGCGCGCGGCCTGCGCCCCGACCTGATGCAGCCACGCGATCAGCGGACCCAATGCCGGAACCGTGAACGCCCACAAAAGCACGGCAAAATCACGACGATCGCGCATCAGCGTCAACGCCAACGCGGCTCCAAGGAGATGCGTTGCTAATGCCAACCACGGCCGGCTGCTGAAACCCAACGGCACCGCCGTGAGCGCGATCAGCGCGCCGAGACCGCCCAGCAGCGGTCCACGCCAACGGTTCGTGATGCTGATCACTGCGCTCATGATCCCGAGTGTCCAATGGTCGCATCGGTGACGCTGGCCAGCAGTCCGCTCGCGGTACCGGGCAGGGCGGTGGTCGACGGTGGCACCTCCGCCACCGGCTGCGCCAGTACCTGCGCGATCAGTGTTTCCGCGGCGACGCCGCCGGCGGTTTCACTGCTCGACCAAGCCAGACGCAGAGCCGTGCCGTCGACATGCGGACGGAAATCGAAAGCCGCCAAGCAACGTTCCACGCGGCTGCGCAGCGCTTGGCTGGCACCGCCGACTGCGCCGGGCAAATACATCACGCAGGCATGTTCACGATACGCGACTACATCGCCGGGCCGACACAGATGCCGACAAACGCGCACCACCACCTGTTCCAGTCGAGCACGCGCCACCGCTTGGGCGTCGCCGCCGATGCGCGCGATTAGCACCGTCGCTGGGCCACTGGCGTGCTCCAAACTTGCGAGTTCGTTGCGGGTGCTGAGCACCGGAAAGCGGCCGCTGACGCTGCCGGCGCTGCCGCTCCCAAACCCGCGCGGCTGTTCCGGCGCGCGCTCGCGTTCGGCCGCGCGCGCCGCCAACGCCAACGCGCGCGAGGCCCAATCGATCAGCAATTCAAAGCGCCGTACCGCGGTCGGCGTGAACGCGACAAAGCGCAGTTCTTCCACCACCACCACCGCGTCGATGCGCAGCCCGATGGTGCGCAACGGCCCAGCTAAAACTCCTGCATCGGCGGGCGCGGTGGCGGTCGCGAATACCTCGGCCGCGCTCAACACGCGGCCTTCGTTCAACACCGCCTGCGCTAATGCCGGCAGCAACGCGGTTGCATCAATGCTCGGTAAAATGCGGTGAAAAACGCCGTCGGCGTTCGGGCGCCAGACGCTGACGCGCTGCGCGTCCAAGATCGGTGTCAACAAACCAACCAAGCCAGCATAGATCTCATCCGGATCGGCCGCGGTCAGATGCCGCGCCTGATCGATCACCGCCACCGCGGCGTCAGCACGACCAGCCAGACGACCTTCGACTTGGCGATACGCCTGTTCGAGTTCCCCACGTTTGCTGTCGATGACTTCCAAACGGCTGCGCGTGTCGCGCAATTGCGCCACCGTCACGTCATGGCGGCGATCAAGTTGTTCGATCGCGCCGGCGACGAACCCACCGACCAGCACATACAGCATTGGCACCAACAATTCATAGCCGCCCAACTGAAACGATTCGCGCAGCCACAAACCTTCATGCGACAGCCCGCACAGGTGCAGACCCGCGCACGCCGCACCGGCGGCCGGGCCGAACGGCATGCCGTAACGCACCGACATCAACAGCACCGGCACCCACCACGGACTCGGATCGACATGCACAAAAAATGGATCGGAACGATGCGCAAAGAAGCCGAGCGCCAGGATCACCACCAACATCACCGCAAGCTCGCCGGTTGGCCGCAGCCACGCGCGCGCCGCCCGGCGCCGAATCAATGCGGCAGTTTTATAGTGACTAGCGGTGGCCATGGAGGGAACCGCGTGGCCGACGCCTTACGCGCCCCCGGCGATGCACTGCCGCACGCGATTGACCAACTGCAGCGGCCCGAATGGTTTCTGCAGGAAGTCCGCTTGGCAATCTTCTAACAACTTGCGCTCGTGTTCCGCCGGTGGCCGTGCTCCGAGAGTCAGCAGCGGTCCGCGGAAACCTTCGGCGCGCAGTTCGCGGCAGACTGAAACCCCATCCATGCCGCCATTCGCACTCGGCAGCTCCAGCGCGATAATCAGCAGTTCGTACGGTTTTTCCGCGTCATCCAGCAACTGCGCTGCGGTCGACAGTTCGCTAACCATGAATCCACACGAACTGAGCATCGACGCCGTGACGCTGCGACTGGTCGCGTCGCCATCCAGCAGGCCGACGCGCAACTGCACTACCTCACTGTGATATTTCGCCATGGTGGTGCGCCTATTTTACCGCGAGCGAACGCGCGAGGTGCTGCATCACGTCCTGCGTCAGACGACTGAGGCCGTCGTCCGTGAACGGCGACACCCCGGCAACATCCGACCGCGCGCCGCTCCACACCACCGCGCCGTTGGTGACATCGATCAGACGGATGCTGACGCCCACCGCCGGTTCTTCGCCCAGGCTGCGTTTGTAGGCGTATTCGGTGACGCGACCGACGGCGACAAAGCGCGCGCCAACATCAACGCCCCATTGGCTAGGCGAACGCGGCGCGGCGGCGGCGTTCGCGTCGACCGCCGTGAATGCGAGCGACTTGTCGGTACTCGCTGTCACTGACTTGTCCGCAGCCGCAGAGGCTGCTGCGGATTTCGCCACGACCTGTTCGGCCGGCACCAGTTTCACCCCGACCGCATACAATTCCGCCTGGAACAATTCGGCGACAATCGCGCCGGCATTGGGATTGCCGCTAAGGTTCTCGAACGGCATCACCGCC
>JBBROQ010000172.1:0-6673 GCA_038229115.1 Planctomycetota bacterium
CCACCACGGGCGGCACCGACGGACTGCGATGGGCCGCGTTGGAGCGGGCCAAACGGCGCGTGCTGTACGGCCTCATACGCGCCGGGCTGTCGCTGGATGGATTGACCTTTGCCTTCCCCGCTGAAGGGCTCACTGGGCATGCTGATGGTCTGATTACCGTGGTGTTGCCAGAGGCCGATGACGTCGAACGCGAACGCAGACGCGTTGCATTAGGCGAACCGGCACGTTCTTTGATTGGCCATTTCCGCCACGAATGCGGACACTTTTATTTCGATCGGCTGATCGTTGGCTCGCCGTACCTCGAAACCTTTCGCGCGTTGTTCGGTGACGAACGCGCGGATTACGCGGCTGCATTGAAGCAGCATTACCAGAACAGCGCACCAGCCGATTGGACGCAGCGCCATGTCAGCGCGTATGCCTCATCGCATCCGTGGGAGGACTGGGCAGAAACCTGGGCGCATGGTTTGTTGATCGCCGACGCGTTGGAGCTGGCCGCCGCGTATGGGCTGACCCTGTCGCCGCATGTTGGTGACCAATCAAGCAGCCAACAGCAATCCAATCAAGAACAACTCAATAAACAGCCGCGCAGTGTCGAGCTGCCGCGAACCGGAGCCGCCGGCAACATCACACTGCACAGTGACGGGCCAAGCGAGTTCGATGCGAAATTGGCGGCGTGGCCGGCGTTGTGCTGGTTTGCCAACAGCCTGAACCGCAGCGTCGGTTTACTCGATTGGTATCCGTTCGTGCTTACCCCAACGGTGATTGAAAAGCTGCGTTTCATTCACGCCGTAGTGCATGGTCAGGCGACATCGATCCATCACTCATCGCCTTCGCAGCAGCAAAGCCAAAGCACCACCGTTGGAGCGCCTGCTCCCTAAAACGTTTTAGAGCTCTCTCACGGCTGCGATGTTTCAACGCCATCGTTAGCGCCACGCGGCGTCGATGGCGACGGATCGACGGAACTTAACACGCAGCTTTCTCGACCATTCCACAGACTCAGTTCATCGATCCGCACCCGCAGGACCACCAAACCTGGATCGCTCAAACCGCGCGGAAACCAATTCAACAACTCAGCGTGCCAAACTTCCAAAAGCGAGCGGCGATCGTCGTCGATCCGGGCGATGCCGTTGGCGCAGGTAAAATGCTCGCGGTCGCTGCGCGGAAACACCAGATTGACCGCAGGAAACGCGCGCACATCGCGCGCGAGCTCACCCTCGTTGTCGATCAAAAACGACAGCGTGCCGTCGTGGCCCATCTGCTGCACCAACAGCGGCCGGCATAACAGCCGCCCATCGTTGGCCCGGGTGGTCAACATCGCTACGCGACTGTCGTTGATGACTCCGGCAAGCTGCTGGACTAATTCGGGATGAATCTGTTTGGCCTGCTCTGCAGACACGGTGATCGGCGGGGGGCTCATGTGGGCGTCTGCCGTTCTTGAATACGCGCCAGCGCTTCAGCTTCGGCCGAAGTTGGTGGATGCTCACGCAAACGCTTTTCCTCGCTGGTCCGGTAATCGGCGAAGGAATCGGCTAATTGTACCTGTACCGCTTCTGACAACTGTTTCGCCATCACCGGGAAGACGTCTTCTTCCTCTTCATCTAGATGATGCGTCAGCGTCTCGCGCAGGACATGCAGCTTCCCGGCCCATGCTGGACTGGTCGGTTCTAACAGCGCGATCTCATCGATCTGCACGTCCAGCAAATGATGCTCGTGATAAGCGTGTTTCGCGCCTTCACGCAGGTCGGGCAGAGTTTCCAATAGCGGGTACAAATACTCTTCTTCCAGCCCAGCATGAATCACCAAATCGGTGGCCAACGCAGCGAAAGCAGCGCTCGGATCGCGCACGGTTTGTTTTTCCAGCGCATGGATCGCGGCGCGCAGACGTTGGTGTTCGCCGATAAGAAAAGTGATGGCGTGCATGATGGCTCCTGCCTTGGCATGAACACATGTCGTGCCAAGCAAAGTGCCGCTGCAACCCGGTTTTTATCGGCCTAGCGCTGCATCCTGCACGATCACCTGCGCGCAGCGTTGCGGCAGGCAGCGTCGGTAACCGTAACCCACTCGTCCTGCATTTTGCACTGCAAACGGGATTTGCTGAACGGAACGAGCGTTGCTAGCTTTCAGGCATGAGTCCCGCCCCGCGCAAAGTGCTGCCTGGCCCCGATCTGACGCCGCTCACCGCCCGGCGATGGTATCCGCTGCTGGTCTTCTCGATCGCCATGGCGCTGACTATCGTCGCCACCGTGGTGTTATTTCGCGCGGTGCGCGTGGGCGACGAAGAGCGATTCGCGGTCGCGGTCAGCAGTATGGAAGACCGTCTGCAGCAGCGCATGGACACCTATTTAGCGATGCTGCGCGGCGCCGCCGGGTTGTTCGATGGCTCCAATCAGGCGGTCGATCGTCAAGAATTCGCCGCGTATGTGGCGCATTTAGGGCTCGATAAAAATTATCCCGGCATTGGCGGCATGGGCTGGATCGTGCCGGTGGCTGGTGATGCCGATGCATCATTGTCGTACCCCAATACCGAAGCTGCGCTGCTGGCATGGCTATCAACGCAGGGCTATCTGGCACCGCGGCTGTGGCCTGTTAACGAGCCTGAACAAGCGGCCAGCCACCTGCGCACGGCAGTGTTGTTGCTCGAACCTGAAAACGAGCGCAACCGTCTACGCATCGGTGTCGACATGGCATCTGAATCCGTTCGCCGGGCCGCGCTGCAGCGCGCTGCTGATACCGGAATGCCGGTAGCCACCGGCACTGTTTTGCCATTTTTCGCTACTGCCAATGATCCCCCTACCCGCTCGTTTCTGGTCTTTTTTCCGGTTTTTTCCCACGATCAGGCGAGGTCGCTGCGCGGTTGGGTGTATGCGCCGTTTCGATATCAGGAACTGTTGGAAGGTCTGTTTCCCAGCGGCGATCAGGCGCTGATCACGGTCGCCATCAGCACGCAGCCCACCGACACCGGGACTGTGTTTGCCAACCGCCCTACCACAGCCGACGCGCATATCTTCCGCACGGATTCCCTGTCGCCCGCCGAGCCATCACTGACCTTGGCGACCTCGCACAGCATGCCGATGTTAACGCAGACGTGGCATATCGAGTTTCACACCACTGCCGAATTCTTTCATCAATCGATGCGACATTTGATCCCGGTATTCGCCGTTGTCGGCACTGTGCTCAGTCTCTGCCTGTATCTGTTAGCGCGGTCACAGACGCACGCGGTGGTCGAAAATGCGCGGCTATTTTTGAACAGCACCGCCGCCCGGCGCGAAGCCGAACTGAACCTAGACATCAACCGGCGCGTAGCCTCGGCTTTAGATGCGAAGGGCGTAGCGTCGGCCGTGACCGATGCCGGCTGCGAACTGACCGGAGCCGCGATGGGGATATTTTTCACGCCGGGCAAAGGCGACACCCTGACGCTGTATGCGCTTTCCGGCCTAACGCACAGCCACTTTGCCAAGCTGTCCACGCCGCGCATGACGGCACTGTTTGCCGCTTCACTGACCTCACCGCAGATCATCCGTATCGCTGACGTCCCTACCGATCCCACCTATGGCCACAGCCCAACAGAACCTGAGGCGAACGGTGGGCATCCACCGATGCGCAGCTATTTGGCAGTGCCGGTGGTGTCACGCAGCGGTCCGGTCCTGGGCGCTTTGGTTTTCAGCCATCTGGAAACGGGGCGCTTCGACGCCAATCACGAACGGCTGATCGTCGGATTGGCCACGCAGGCAGCGATCGCTCTCGACAACGCCACGCTCTTTGAAGCCGAGGCCGAAGCCAAGCAACTGGCCGCGCAACGCGCCGAAGCCCTGGCGAAGGTGAATGCGGAATTGCAGCAATTCGTCTATGTAAGTTCGCACGACCTGCAGGAACCACTGCGCACCATTACCCAGTACCTGGATCTGCTGCGCCGCCGGCATTCCGCACAGCTTGATGAGCAGGCCTCGCGCTATGTCGGCTATGCTGCCGAAAGCGCGACCCGGCTGTATGCACTGTTGAATGATTTGTTGGCATATTCCCGCCTGAACCGGACCGAAGCGCTCGAACAGGACCAACGCGAGTTGGTTGACCTGAACACGCTGATTGAGGATGTGCGCCAGGATCTGCGCGTGCGGCTGCTAGAAACCGGTGCCGATTTGACGGTGTCGGGGCCGCTGCCAACCGTGCGTTGTGTGCGCAGCCAAATCCGTTCGGTATTTCAGAACCTGATCGGCAATGGTCTGAAATTTCGCGACGGAAAGCCAGCGCGGGTGGTGGTGTCAGCGATGCCACTTCCGTCCACGGCATCATCGGCGTCCGGGAAGCTCGGTCGTGTGTGGGCGATCGCGGTGGCCGATAACGGCATCGGTATTAGTCCCGAACACCACCGCATCATCTTCGAAGTGTTTGAGCGCCTGCATGACCGCGAAGCTTTCCCCGGCACTGGCATTGGCCTGGCGATCTGCCGTAAGGTGGTTGAACAACATGGCGGGGAAATCTGGGTCGAATCCACCGTGGGCCACGGGGCGACCTTCCGCTTCACCCTGCGCGAAGATGGCCTGGGCGACGAAGACAGTAGAGCCGATGAATTCAGCCTCGTGGATGAAGCGCGCCAGGCCGATGCCAACCGGCACGCGCCCAACCATGTTCAGTCAGCCCTGCCCACGGACGCGCCGCTGCCATGATCCCTCGCGTGTTATTGGTCGAGGACAACATCTCTGACATCGAGCTGGTCCAAACCGCCTTTGCCGAATCCGACATCAGCATCGAACTGATCCTGGCCCGCGACGGCGACGTCGCCATTTCCGAAATCGAACGTCGCGCGGGCGACGCCGCCACGCGGCCGATATTGACACTCTTGGATCTGAATTTGCCGCGCGCTTCTGGTCTGGTGGTGTTGGGGCGGATTCGCTCAATCGCTGCCTACAACACCATGCCGGTAGTGATCCTGTCGACCTCGAACTATCCCGTCGACCGCGACCGCGCACTGGCGGCCGGGGCCAATGATTACCTGGTAAAACCTACGCGTTTCGAGGATCTCCTGACGATCGTCAAAGGTCTGGATCAACGTTGGCTGAAAGCGAACCGTGGTTGACACCGAAACCGTGAGGTTGTCCCCGGTGCTGATCCTGTTGGTCGATGACAGTCCGGCCGAACGCGAATTGGCGCAGGAAGCCGCTCGCGAATGCGCTGAGGTGCAGTTGTGTTTGGCCGCGTCAGTGACCGAGGCGCTGTCGATGAGCGCGCGCGACCCGCAGCCGCGCCTGTTGCTGGTTGATCTGAACCTGGGCCGCGAAAATGGACTGGAAGTGGTGAAGTCGCTGCGCGGACAACTGCCAGCCATCATCCTGACCACCACCGACAATCCGATTGAACGGCAACGTTGCTTGGATGCCGGCGCATTGGATTTCTGGGTCAAGCCACTGCGCTTCGATGACTATCCGGCGATGCTCAAGCGCGCGGGAATGTTGGCGCGACAGCACTGGTCCGCCCGCGCGAGTTCCTGAACAACGCGTACGCACGCCACCAAACGCCAGCGGCCCATTGCGTGACGCCACGGCACGCAGCGGCGAATCGTTAAAAATGCAGGAAGTTCTCCGGATATCGTCCGTGCTGCAGTGATCGGTGCCGGTGTCGATTTCGGCCTGCAACCTCCGTACTGATGGCACCTGAGCCGGTTTCGCCGTTCGCGTCCAAGCGGTGCGCTGTGTTGGCACGTTCAGTGCACTGTAGCTGATGCCGTCAGCCCATTGGCGTCATGCACCGGCATTCTGCCGGGCCGCCGATCCGCCGCGATTCCACACTGATTTCCCCCTGTTTTTTGGAGTCATCATGAAGCTGCCCTTGTTGCCCCTACTCGCCGTTCTTGCCTGTGTCGGAGCTTCCGTCGCGGCCGAGAACGTGCCCCCGACCACCGACGGCAAAACCGTCATCCCGCCGCCGATCGAAGCTACGCCAAAAGATGCGAACCCCGCCGATGCCGCGCATCCAGTTCGTCCATGGCGACCGGAAGATCCGGTTGCTGGTCAGCCGGGCGTGGTCCGTACACCCGCCACGAGCGGCCCAGGAACTGTGGTCGTTCCTGGCACCGGTACTGGCGCGGGCACGGTGGTCATTCCGGGAGCCGGCACGATTCCTCAAACCAGCACCACTCCCGGCAGCCGGGCCCCAGGCGACATGAGCGCGGGCACCGTCATCGGCAGCGATCCGACCCGCGACGCCAACACGAAGCCACTCAAACCAGCCGACGGTCCGGCGATGAAACCGGTTGATGACCAAAACGGCATGCGCCCCTCAGACACCGGCAAAACCGGGATCGATAAAAAAGATGGCGACAAGTCCACCGCTGATGGTTTGAACGGAACGCTCAATAATTCGCAGCAGGATGCAAAAGATCAAAACAAGAATCAGCAGAATGATCAAACCAAAGATCGGATGCAGGATCAGAAAAAAGATCTGAAAAAAGATCAGACGAAAGATCAGATGAAAGATTCGAAGAGCGACTCGTCCAAAGCCAAAGACAGCAGCTCGGCCATCCCCAGCAACGCCAACACTGGTAGCCAAACGCCGGAAAAATCCGGCAATCAAGCCAAGCCTGGGACCACCGGCACTGGGGCTGGAACCGGCACCACGCGTTGAAGTAAACACGCCGCGGGCACTGACGGTGGCGTGAATCATCGCCGGCGCCCGTGCC
>JBBROQ010000173.1:0-6658 GCA_038229115.1 Planctomycetota bacterium
CGCGCGGCGGCGCCCGGAACCGCTGAAATCGTGGTCTATCTGCGCGCCGGCACGCACCGCCTGACCAGCACCCTGGCGTTGACCAACGCCGACGGCGGCACGGCCGCAGCGCCGGTCAGTTGGCGTCCGTATCCTGGCGAGACGCCGATCGTCAGCGGCGGCCGCGTGCTCAACGGCTGGAGCGCGCCGAGCGCCGGCGTGGTCACGTGCGACAGCACCGGCACGGCGTTCCGGCAGCTGTACGTCAAGGGCGTGCGCGCCACGATTGTGCGCTCAAATCTGCGCACGGTGGCCGGCTGGGACGAATCCGGCCAGCGCCTGCTGGTCACGTCCGCCGATGCGGCCGACATCGCCGTCGGCTGCGAAATCATTCTGCAGCAACACTGGCGCGAACACGTCTTGATCGTGGCCAGCAAGACCGTCAGCGGCGCGAATTACGCGATTGCATTCACGTCTGGACAGCAGGCGCAGATCTACGGCAACCCCGCCAGTTATCGCTACGCCGGACAAGCGTATCGGGTGCAGAATTCGTCGCTGCAAACGTTGGCGGCCGGCCAGTTCTATCGCGACCCGGCAACCTTCCTGCTGTCGTACAAAACCCGCACCGGCGAAACCATGGCCAGCGGCGACGCGGTCGTGCCGGCGGTGACGCGGCTGATCAGCGTCACCGGCACCGCGCTGGGCACGCGCGCGCCGTATCTGAGCCTGTACAATCTTTCGTTCGCCGAAAGTAATTGGACCGTGCCCAATGCCGGCATGTTTTGCAATCAAGCCGACGAAATTTTGACGGTCGGCGGGGGCAATGATTTCCAGGATGCGGCCGTGCGTTTGTCCAGCGCGGCAAACTGCAACGTGCAGGGCTGTTCTTTCGCGCGCATTGGCGCGATGGCCCTGTCATTCTCTGACGACTGTCGCAATTGCTCGGGGTCGGACACTACCGCCGATGACCTTTCCGGCGGCGGCATCGTCGTAAATCAGAAAATGCGCTACACCGCTGGCGACACCTATATCACCGACGGCGTCTCCATCGATCGCAGCAAAGTTACGAACTACGGCATCGACTACGCCGGCAGCGTCGGCATCAATTTGATGGCGGCGCAAAATATTTCATGCCGCCAGTGCGAAGTCGCGTATGGCAGATACACCGGAATTTCGTCGTTTGGCGGCCTTGATTATACGGTGACGGCCGCCGGCGTGACCGGGGTCGAAGACAATTACGTGCATCACGTCATGCAGGAGCTTTCCGACGGCGCCGCGATCTACGTCACCGGCCGGCAGCCGCTAACGACCATCAAAAACAACCTGCTGACCAATTTGGTGCGCAGCGCGACATGCAGCAGCTATCCGATCGCGTGTCTGTATTTCGATGCCGGTTCGTCCCTGATCACGGCCAGCGGCAATCGCGGGGCGCGGCTGTTTGCGACTGCCGGCGCGCTGCCAACGCTGATCTATCGCCAGGGCGGCGCGACCGCGGCGAAGGATCTGATCGAGTCGGACAATCTGGCGATCGCCGACGCAGCGCCGGTGCCGGTGCGCACGCCCGGGACCCTGGTCGTCGACCCCACTGCGGGCACCTTTGCCGTCGGTGGCGTGACGTTCGCGAATCCCCGCGCCGAACACGGCGGCCAGTGGAACAGCTTCGGCATGGCGTGGGGCCCGGCCGTGGGTTCTGGCGTTGGCGATGCGATGGCCGGCACCCGGCTCTTTGAAAACGGCTTGGCCGTCGATCGCACCTTGACCCTGCCGTCGTCCACCGTCACCGCGCTATCGCTCGGCGATGACGGCGTCGGCGGCAAGAATTATGCCGGCGCGGTGCTGGGCCTGGCGTGGCCGGGCCGTCGACTCAGCGACACCGAAATGCAGTGGGTGAATGATTACCTACTGGCCCGCCCGACCGCGCCGGCATCCATCGTGGGCTGGGGCGATGCGCTCACCAAGGGCAACACCGGGTCGGTGTCCTGGCTGGATCTGCTGCGCGAAAAATACTTGACACACTGCGATATTTTCAATGGCGGCGCCAACGGCGAAACCAGCGCGCAGATCAGCGCCCGTGCGGTCGCCGATACCGTGCACCGCGGGTGGTTCACGATCATTTCCGGCGGCCGCAATAACGCCGCGTGGGATCCGGCCGCGATCACCGCCGACATCGATGCGATCGTGGCCACGCTGACCGAGCCGAAACGCTTCCTGGTCTTGTCGCTGCTGATGCGCAGCGACGAGAATCAAACGCAGCAACCCGCGACCCGAGACCAGCTCGACGCGGTGAACGTCGCGCTGCTGAACAAATACGCCAGCCGGTTCGTCGACCTGAAAGCCATCCTGCAAGCAGGCGCCAACGGCGGCGCGCAGGACCTGATCGATCTGGCCAATGACTGCACGCCGTCGTCCCTGCGGTCGGGCATCTATATCCCTAACGACGCCGGCAACGACCTGATCGCAGCCGCCCTGGCCGTCGCGATTCGCGCGAATCTGGCCGGCAGCGAATCGACCATCGTGCCCCCATCCGGCAATTTGCGCGTCACCCCCGCCGGCGATTACCGCGTCACCCCCGCCGGTGACTTCCGCAGTCTGCCCGATGCGCCGGCGATTGATTGGCAGGTCACCAACACCGGCGCGCGGTATTACGTCAACGGCGCCACCGGCAGCGACAGCAATGCCGGCACCGCCGTCGCACCGCTGAAAACTATTCAAGCCGCCGCGAATCTGGCCGTCGCCGGCGACGCAGTGCTGATCTATCCCGGCGTGTATCGCGAACGCGTCGCGCCACCGCGCAGCGGCACCGCGGCCAATCCGATCATCTTCAAAGCGCAGCCCGGCAAGCGTGTGATCCTAAACGGCTGCGCGATTTTCTCGCCCACCTGGATTGCGCACCCGACCGCGGCGGGCGTATGGTATGCGGCCGTTCCGCAGACGATCTTCGATGACGATTTTTACGTCTTCGACAAGAACCCGTTCCGGAATCTATTGAGCGCGTCGCCGTACGGCATTGACGGCTTCGCCGAAAGCGATTCCTCGTTCAATCAGGGATATACCATTTCGACCGGCAATGCCGCGGTGAAATTCAACACCGGCCTGGTGGTGGTCGGCGACAGCATCTGGACGCAGCGGCCGTTCTTGCTGACTTCGGATTGCCCGTCGAATATCACCAACAGCGGCGTGACGCCGGGCTGGGAATCGCCGTTCACGCAGGCCGGCATGTCATGCGAAGGCGTGGCGCAATCGTGGTATTACGATGCGATCATCGATCGCCTAAGCGTTAACACCGGCGGCGCGGCGCCCGCGGCCGGCACCGTCGAACTGACGGTGAGGCACACCCTGTTCGCACCGCACCACCGCGGCCTGCAGTATATCCAGGCAATCGGGCTGATCGGCAAATACTGCGCCAATCAATTTCCAAAGAATTTCTGGGCGAATTCAAACTGGGTGCAGAACGGCATGTTCAGCGCCCGAGCCGGCAATCACATCACCTTCAACGGCTGCGCTGCGATCGCCTGCAATGTTGGCTTCGACATCGGCACGCAGGCCGACACCAACGATGTCGAGCGCACCGCCGAAAGCCTGAATGGCCTGACCGGCTACAACTCCGTCATCAATGGCTGGTGCGATCGCTGCACCATCGGCGTGATCGACTACCACGGCGTCGGCAACCTGGTGCAGCTGAACGCGATCACGCGCGGCAACACGGTGCTGCGCATGAAGGGCAACAAGCGCGCTGAACAATGCGGCATCAAGTTGTTTTCGCGTTCGTGCGTGATCGAGCGCAATTTGATCATTGATCAGAATGGCCGCGGCATTTGGGTCGACGGCGGGTGGTACAATACCGTTCGCATCCGTCGCAATATCCTGATCCGTCCGGATGAATTCGGCATTCATAATGAAATGTCGAACAAGGGTTACGGCGACTGCATCACCGACAACAACCTGATCATCGGCGCGCGCTTCAACGCGATTCATTCCAATGATGGCAGCGGTTGGACCAGTGCGCATAATATCATTTTGGGCACGACTGCCGGCAGCAGCTATGGCACGTATGGCTATACGTTCTATCGCGGCGCAGGCATTTGCTGGCGCTTCGATGGCGACCGTGGCGTGGGCGTTAATTCGAAGAACAACGAATCATACAACAATCTTCTGGCCGGAAATGCTCTGCATTACGACATCGGCTATCCAAAGGCCGGCAGCAGTGCGACAGGGCGTCGCCTGCAGCGGAATGTGTACGCCGACAATGGCAGCACCCGCGCACTGACCTTTTCGTCGCTGTACGCGACTCCACAGCCGTCAAACACCGGCGCCGGCGAATTGGACGATCTGATCGACGCGGCTTTTATGGCGGCTTCGTATGCGTCGCCGCCGAACCGCGGCACATACGACATTGCCGGGCGCGCCCGGTTTCTTTTGCCCGAATGGAAGGGCATTCTGCAAGGCGTCGGCGAAACCAACCGCGACCAGAACGCGCAGAATTGGACCGGCGTCACCTATTCCTGGAACGATACCACGCTGCAACTGACGTTAAACACCGGCAGCGACAATCCGGCCAGCGTGGGCGCGATCGCGCTGTCATCGATCGCCTATGACTTGCTCGGTAATGTGGTGCCCACTGACGGCACCGCGAAGCCCGGATGTTTCCAGAATCTGACCACCGGCGCGAATGTGATTTCTGTTTGGAGCGGCCCGACGCCGCTGCCCGTCAATGGCCTGCCGTACACCTAACGAACTCGAAAGAATATCATGGCCAATAAAAAGATCAGCGACTTCACCGCCTGGACGCAAAGTCTGACGGCGCTGTGGGAGGTCGAAGACGGCGGCAATGCGTATCAGGTGACGATCGCGCAGATCCAGGCCGCGGCGCAGAATTTGCCCGCGCTGACGGCGAACGAAGCCCCTGGCTACGACGATTTCATCGCGCATTGGAACGCCGGCGCAGCGGCCGCGCGTACGACGAAGCTGCGCAACCTGCCGGGCGTTAATCCGCGCAATTACTACCGTTATTTCCACGACTTTCCGGCGTCCGGCGGCGGTTCGCTGGGCGAAGGCCTGGCCGCTACCGCCATCGGCACCGGCGCGATTTGCAGCAACATCGTCGGCAGCGAAGCCGGCGCGTTCGGGATCGCCCGCTGCGAAACCGGCACCACCACCACCGGCTATGCGAATATCGGCCTGCAAGGTATCCTGGCCGTCGGCGGCGCGCGCTTCCGGCAGCGCATCCGCGCCCGCATTGCGGCGGTCAGCGACGCCACCGACACCTACGTGCTGCGCCACGGGTTTGGCAATACCAGCGGCACCGAATGGACCGACGGCATCGGCTGGCGGTACACGCACAGCGTGAACGCAGGCTGGTGGCTGTGCTTTTGCCGCTCGGGCGGCACAGAAACCACCGCCGACGCCGGCGTCGGGCCGACGGTCGGCAGCACTGGCAACTGGCAGGCGTTAGATATCGAAGTGAACGCGGCCGGTACCTCGGTATCGTTCTACGTGAACGATGCCCTGGTCGCGACCATCACCGCGACTATTCCGACCGTTGGCCTGGGCCTGCGTTTGGGCCAAATCGTCAAATCGGCCGGCACCACCAATCGCACCGTGGATATCGACCTGGTCGATATCTTCGGCGTGTTCACGGCGGCGCGCTGACATGCTGCTGAGCTCCACCACCATCCTGAACGCACTGCCGGCCCTGGACGAAATCAGCCGCGAGCGCCTGCCGGTGCGCGTCGCGCTGCCGATCGCGCAGATCCGGCGCCGCCTGAAAACCGAAGCCGAAAGCATCGAGCAAGTGCGCGAATCCTTGGTCGAAAGCCACGCCATGCGCGACCCCGCCGGCGCGATGGTGCCGGCAGTGGACAAACAGGGCGAGCCGTTGCCGGGGTCAGTGCGCGTCGCTGATGCCGATGCGTTCAATCGCGACCTCAACGAACTGCTGTCACACCAGCACGACGTGACCGCGCCGTTGATTGATCCCGCGGACCTGGACGCGCTGTCGCTGAAGCCGGAAACGCTGGAAGCGCTGCTGTTTTTGTTCCGCGAGGTGTCGCCGTCGATTGCGACCGCGGCGCTCGACCATGCGGACGGCACCCTGGCACGCACGGAGGCCATGCCGGTCCGGGTGGGTGGCTGATGGACGTCCCCGTGGAGTGGCTGGGTGGCGCGGCGGCGTCCGTGGCGGCGGCGGTCCTGGCCACCGGCCGGGTGCTGTGGGCGAAAATCGACCGCAGCAACGCGGAGTGCGAGGAGGGCCGCAAGGTCCTGCAGGCGGAAATCCGCGAGATGCGCAGCACGCAATTTGAGCGCGTCGCCGGCCTCGCGAGCGAAAACGCGGTACTGGCCGCGCGGGCGCATGAGCGCGAAACGATTTACCAGCAAATTCACGATATTGGTGAGCGCTTTACGGCGCACCAACGCGAGCAATGCGCGCTGGATCAGCACAAACGCAAACAGCCATCGGGACTGCACGAATGAGCCGCTACCAAGCCACGCGCTGGACCAAATACGTACCGTTGGCGCTGTTGATCCTGGCGCTGGCAATCGCGGTCGGAACCCTGTTCTCCGGCTGCGCCGTCAGTCGCGCCGCGGATCAGATCGCCACGCTGCTGCCGGCGCTGCCGGCAGCGCCGGCAGCAGCGTGGCGATCTGATCCGCGGCGCGACTGACGGCGCAGCCGGAG
>JBBROQ010000174.1:0-6647 GCA_038229115.1 Planctomycetota bacterium
CCGGCAAACGCCCGTATACCGGCACCTCGGCAGCGGAAGTCATGGGCAGCGTCCTTAACGATCCGCTACCGGATTTGACGCCGCTGGCCGCCGACGTGCCCGTGGGCGTGCTGGCGCTGTTGGAGCGCATGTTGGCGAAGGACGCGTTGGCGCGTCCGGCCGATGCGCCGGCGCTGATTGTCGAACTCGAAGCAACTCTGGCCGAGCCGACGCGCGCGCCGGTACGTCGACGGGCGCCGGTCACACCATCAGGCGGCTGGTCATCGTCGTGGCTGCTGATGATTTTGATCACTGTGGCGTTGGTGTTGGGCGCGGTGCTGCTGACCGCATTGGCGCTCCGGCACTGACGCAGAAGTACTGAGACAAGCCAACGTCATGGTCGCACCATTCGATTTTCATCTGCACACGTACCTGAGCGACGGCGCTCTGAGCCCGGCCGATTTGCACTTGGCCGTGTGCCGTTCCGGCGTGCGCCATTGGGCAGTCACCGATCACGACAGCGTCGCGGCATGGCGGCGGCTGCGTGGTGCGCCGGGGCTGATACCCGGGGCCGAAATCACCGCCGGGCACCACGCCCGCGAAGTGCACATCGTTGCCTTAGGCATCGATCCCGACCACCCGGAATTGGATGCGCTGCTGCTCGGCATCCGCGCACTGCGCCGCGTACGCATCGATGCGCTGTTGGCGCGGCTGCCGGCCCATCACCGGCCGCAGTTGGCGCAGGTCGATGACGGGCGCACCGAATCATTGGGCCGGCTGCATCTGGCGCGCGCCATGGTCGCCTGCGGCGCGGCCACCAACGTCAACGCCGCGTTCGCCCATCATCTGGGCGATGAGCACGTCACCGATCCTGACCTGCCGCAATTTCCCGATGTTGGCATCGTCTGCGCCGCGATCCGCGCCGCCGGCGGCGTCGCGATCCTCGCGCATCCAGGCGTCTACGGCACCTTCGCGATTATCCGCGAATTGCTCGACCTGGGCTGCGACGGCCTGGAAGTCAGCCATCCGAATTTGGACTGTAATTTACAGGCTGACCTGATCGCGCATGCGCGCGCGCACGGGCTGCTGATGAGCGCAGGAAGCGACCTGCATTTTTTGGGCCGCCGGCAACCGGGGATGTGTTCACTCGCGCCGGAAAATGCCGCCCCATTGATGACGCGGCTGCAACTCGCCTAGCTGCTGGGCGGACAGCAATTAATTCAAGGAAATAATTTTATGTATATTAAAATCAATTCGGACACCATGTCGTTTAATGATGTTTTGCATGCAAAAATGTTTAACATTCGATCGATACGAGAAAAGGGTGATATTGATAAGCGCGGAAAAATCAATGATAAATACGGCATAACAATTGAATTTTCAGGGGCTGATTTTGATGAATTTGAAAAACAAGTTAACGACGCGATCGAGTTCATTAACAATAACCACAAAGACATTTTTGAAATTATTCGCAACCACGAATCAAAGTCAGCGTATATTGATTTCGCTTTATATTCACGACTTGGCGGCGATAAGAATATTGTTAATCAAAATGACACCATCCCACTTGAATTAATTCATTTATGTTCAAAGGCAGGACTTTCAATCGAGATGGGATATTATAGCAATGAAGTTTAGCAAATCTGCCCAACAAGATGATGTACCGAAGTCGGCGACGCGCCGGCCCTGTGATCGGTGTCGTTAGCCTCGCTGCCGTCAGCTTATTTCCCCGCTGGCGGCAGGTCGGCTTTCGGTGCGGACGGCACATCCATGGCCGGCGTCGAAACCGGCGCGACCGGCGGATCCAATACGGTGAACACGCCGCTTTGCACTTGACCCGAATCCAGGCGCGCCTGCACGTCTTCGCGCACCAAGTCGATCTTCACCGTGTCGCCGACCGTGGTCGCAGTGATGCGAGTCCAGCCCAGGAACCAGGTGACGCCTTGCGCGGTGTCGACCTGCGGCAGGCCCCAACGATCAAGGAAGCTGATGCGCGCGCGGTCGATAGTCAGGCCGGGCGTAGTGATGGTGGCGGCGGCCAGTTCGTCGGCTTTGAACAAGAGTTCTAATCCGGGCTGCGGTCGCGCGACTAACTGCGCGGGATTACTACGGTCGAGTTGGCTCTCTGATAATTTTCCCGCTGTGACCAGTTCAGGCAGTTTCGAGCCCCAGGCGAATCCGGCCACGCCGGTGCATTCCTTGGGCAGGTCGCGAACTTGGCCCGCGACCTGGATCTCACGCTTGACCGTGACCGAACCGAAGTCGGCCAGTTGATCGCCCTGGAGCCAGGTCAGCGGAATCCGTGGCAGCGCGACGTCGCCGGACGCGCGCGGCAGCAGCACAAACACCACGTTGATCGGCTTAGGCATCGGCACTTCGGCTTTTAGCGGCGTGACCGGTTCTCCGTCGACGGCCGGCTTTGGGGCCGGCCGCGGCTTCGACAATTCGGTTACCACCGGCGGGCCCAGCGGCCGCCAATGGTTGCCGCTGCCGATCGCCAACGCATTGGCAACCGAGGCGACGATGTCGACGCCGTCGATCTGTTTCGGCAGCGTGGTGAACTCAACCCTAACCGCCTGATTAAACGCGACGGTGCGGCTGGATACCGAGCTGTTGACGAAGGCTGCTTTCGCATCGCCGGCGTGCAGCCGCGTGGTGCTAACGAGCCCCAGCGCGATGATGAAAAACGTGGGAAGAATGGGCGTGCGCAGCATGACCAGGATCTAGCGGTCGCCCGCCACGAGTCATCCGCGGCGATGCTCGCAAACGTCGGCGTGTATGGCCAACAGTGGCAGGCGGGCGATTGCACGATTCACGATCGGCAGTCATGTTCTTGCTCCAAACCTTCAACAAACCCCGACTCACTCTCCTTACCACTCCCCAAGCAAAGAGGCATCCATGGCCGTAGATCTCGGCGCCGCCGCCACCATCGCTCCTGAACACCGTCACCGTCGCGGGCTCAGTTATCCGAATCCATTGGCCGGCAATCCGGGCCAGCCGCAATTCGCGGTGCCGGTCAAGCGCGCGGATGGCTCGACGTTGAACGTGGTCGATCCGGTCGCGACCCGCGTGGCGGTCGCGTTGATGGACATGAACGCGGTGGTCGGCGGCGCGGCCTGCCATTGGGGCGGCCCGGCGGCCTTGGCCGAACTGATGTCCTCGATCCATGGTTTGGTGTTCGCGCAGACGCCGTGGCACGGGCATTTCAATGTCCTGAACGACGCCGGCCACACCGAGAACGGCCTGTACGCATTGAAGGCGATCTACGGTTTCGCCGGGCTGAAAATCGACGACCTCGCGCACTTCCGCTCGATCAGTTCGAAGCTGACGGGGCATGGCGAAAGCCACCTGTTCCCCGAAGGCGTGATGGTATCCAACGGGCCGTTGGGTTCGTCGATCCCGATCGCGCAGGGCTTGGCCATGGCCGATCAATTGGCCGACATCAAGCGCACCACCATCTGTGTGATCAGCGACGGCGCGATGATGGAAGGCGAGGCGAAGGAAGCGGTGTCGGCGATTCCAGGTTTGGCCGCGAAGGGCCAGCTCGCGCCGTTCGTTTTGGTGGTCAGCGACAACAACACCAAGCTGTCCGGCCGCATCGACGCCGATGCCTTTTCCATGCATCCGTATTTTTCCTCATTGGCCACCCAGGGCTGGAACGTCATCACCGTCGCCGACGGCAATAACCTCCAACAAGCCTTCACCGCGGTTGAACAGGCGCTGGCTGCGGCCGCCGCCGATCCGACCAAACCGGTGCTGATCTGGGCCAAGACGGTGAAGGGTTTCGGCGTTGCCAGCACGGTGAAATCCGCCAGCGGCGGCCACGGCTATCCGCTTGCCGGTGGTGATATCGCCAACGGCAAACTGCGCGCATTCGCGCTGGAAATCACCAGCGGCAAACCGTTGGCGCCGGTATTCGAGACCTGGCTGAAAGCGCAGGAAGACGCCGCCGCGGCCAAGGCCGCGCAGTCGATGCAGCCACGCGACGGCAATGCCGGCGTGCCCGCCACCGCGCCAGCGCCAGTCGCGCCAGTTCCGATAAAAAAGGACAAGATCCAGGGCGGCTTTCCGAAGGCGATGATCAGTGCCGCCGATCGCGGGCTGCCGGTGGTATCGGTCAGCGCCGACTTGCAGGGTTCCACCGGCGTCGCGCCGTTTCGCCTGAAATATCCGCAGTTTTCGTTCGAGGTCGGCATCGCCGAGGCGAACATGGTCTCGGTCGCGGCCGGCTTTTCGAAGCAGGGCTTCATTCCCGTAGTCGACACCTTCGCGCAGTTCGGCGTGACCAAAGGCGCGCTGCCGCTGTGCATGGCCAACCTCAGCCAGGCCGGCGTGATCGCGGTGTTCACCCACAGCGGCTTTCAGGACGCGGCCGACGGTGCCAGCCATCAGGCGCTGATGTATCTGGCCATGAGCGGTTCGATCCCGCATGTGCAGACCTACTGCCCGGCTTCGGCCGAAGAGGCGGAATGGGCGATGGGCGCCGCGATTCAGCATTTCGTCGACGCGCGCGCCAAAGGCGCATCGCCCGACTCGATCCTGTTCTTCTGCGGCCGCGAAAATTTCCCGGTGTCGCTGAAGCCTGCGGGCGTCGAGTACGCCTGGGGCAAAGCGATGACCGTCGCTGATACGACCGCGGGCAAGAGCGCGAGCGTGGTCATCAGCGCCAATGGCTCGTTGGTCGCGCACGCGATCAGCGCTGCGACCAAACTGGCCGCTGACGGCATCGGCGCGTTGGTTCTGAACAACGCCAGCGCCAACCATCCGGATCTGGCCGCGCATGCAGCGGCGCTGGCGAAGGCCGGCAACGTGTTGGTGACGGTGGAAGACCATCAGATCACCGGCGGCGCCGGGCAGACGGTGGTGGCCGCGCTCGCGGTCACCGGCGTGCAGCCGAAAGTCGCGATCCTGGGCGTGCACGGCGAATTCGGCCAGAGCGCTTACACCGCCGATGAGCTCTATAAAAAGCACGGCATCGACGCGACCGGCATTGTGGCCGCGGCGAAGAAGTTGCTGGGCCGCTGACGCGCCACGCCGCCCGGGACGCGGCCACGCGTCCCGGGCGGCGGAACCGTTAACGTCTGCTGATGACGCAAGAAAACCCCTGAAAAATCAGGGGTTTTTCTGTTGGTAGCGACCGCACGTCGGTGTTTTAGATCACCACCGCCTTGTCGGCCGAGCTGAACCTGCGCGCCTGGTAGGAACCTCGGTCGAAGGCAGTCGACGACGCCGACCTGATCAACGGTCACTACAACCATGGGGGCCGCGTTGATCGGGATTTCTGAAGCACGCTGAACATCGCCGCACGGCGACTCTGATTGAGCCGCCGCGCTCGCGGGTCAGCATGCGTTGATGCCTGTTGTTGCCGTCCGTTGGCGTCGCCGCCTGTTGCTGTGCCTGTGCGTGGTCGCGCTGCTGCTGGCGATGCTGTACATTTTTCGCGATGCGCTGATCGCGCGGCCGTTGGGTCGGTTGGTTGCGAATCAGTTGACCAGGCATCTGGGCGGCACGTTCAGTGTCGCACGCGTGCGTGGGCGCTGGCTCTCTGGCGCAGTGTTGGAAGACCTGCGCACGGTGACCGCGCCGCCGACGGGTACGTTGGTGCGGCTGGAATGCCGGCGATTGGAAGTCGATTACAGTTTATGGCGCATGCTGCGCGCGCGCGACGTGCTGGCCGGCATCAGCGCGATCAACGCCGACGGCGTGGTCATCGATTTGGATCTGACGCGCGCGCGGCCCGCGACCACAACGACTTCATCCAAGCTGACCGCGGTACCGAGGCCACAACTGCCCGAGCGCTTCCGGCCGACGCTAGCAATCATCGGTGACGTGCGGGTGCAGACCGCGGCCGGCGCGGTGGCGCTGCCCGCGTTCAGCTTGGATGGCGACGGTGAAACTGCGGTTTTAACCGTCGCGCACGCATGTTTTCCTGGATTTGGTCTGCCCGATGAACGCCTGGAACTGCAAGCGGAACGCGTCGGCGATGGGTTGGATTTTCATACCGTCGGGGCCGTCGCAGGAGTCGAGATCGCTCATGCGCATGTCGGTGATGAATTAACCCTGGAGCTCCTGGCCGCCGGCGGCGCGGCCGGCGTGCGGGTCGCGGATGGCGCGGTCGCACTGCGGTTCGATGCGCTGGATCTGGCACAGTTGCCGGCGTGGCTGCGGCGCTGGTCGTTGCCGGATGCGGGGGTGGTGAACGGGCGCGCGCTGATCGGCATCAATCACCGCGCCAATGCGCAATTGGCGGTGCGCGATTTCCGTTGGCGCGAAGCCACCTTCACCACTGCCAGCTTCAACGCAGTGTGGGATGGCGCTGAATTGCGCGTCGATGCCGCGCGAGCGGACGGCCCCGGCATCGCATTGGCGCTCAGCAACGCGCGCCTGCTGCCGACGACGCCGTGGTTGGCCGGGGCCGAACGCGTGAGCGCCACCGTCGACGATCTGCGCCCCTGGTTGGCGCTGCGCTGGCCGAACGTCGCGCGCGTGCCGCAGGCGGTGTCGTTGGCACTGACTGTCGCCGGCGCCGGACCGCGACTGACCTGTGCCCCGTTGACGCTCGGCTGTGGCGACAGCCGCGTTGCGCTCAATGGCGCGCTAACGCTGCCGGTCGCCGGCGACACGTGGGCGAGCGCCACCATCGACGCGCAGGCGCAGGCCACGCTAAA
>JBBROQ010000175.1:0-6641 GCA_038229115.1 Planctomycetota bacterium
ATCTGCCGAACGAGCTGTTTCCTGCGGATGATTCGGCTGCGGGCGAAACCACAGCCGCGAAAGCGAGCGGCTGATGCTGCACACGCTGTGGCTGTGGCTGGTCGAGCCGCTCCAATATCAATTCGTCTGCCGTGGCCTGTTGATGTCGGTGCTGTTGGGCATCAGCGGCGGCATCGTTGGCTCGATCCTGCTGCTGCGCCGCTTGGCCTTAATGGCCGACAGTTTCGGCCACTGCTTGCTGCCGGGCGTGGGCTTGGCGTATTTGTTTTTCGGGCCGGGCATCGCGCCGCTGTTGGGTGGCGCAGTCGCGGCCGGAGTGCTGACCGCGGTCTTGGGCACACTCGCCAATCGCCTGACGCGCTTGAAAGAAGACGCTGCTTTTGGCGCGTTTTTCGTCATCACCTTCGCTGCTGGTGTGGCCTTGATGAGCCGCGTCGCCACGCCGATGGATCTGCTGCATTACCTGTTCGGCAACATCCTGGCGGTCACTGCAAACGATCTGTGGTTAGTGGCGTCGGTCACGTCCGCGACGGTGTTCTGCACCTTGGTCGGCTATCGCGCGCTGGTGTTGGAAACCTTCGATCCTGCCTTCCATCGCGCGTCCGGCGGACGGTCGTTGCTGACGCATGTGCTGATGCTGGTGTTGGCGGTGCTAAACCTGATCTCGGCGTTGCAGTCGGTGGGCATGGTCCTGGCCCTGGGTGTGTTCATCCTCGCCCCGGCGGCGGCGTATCTGTGGTGCGAGCGCTTCGCGCCGATGCTGTTTCTGTCGGCGGTGTTCGGCGGCGTCGGCGGGGCGATCGGACTGTACGTCAGCTATCACGCGAACTTGCCCAGCGGCCCGTGCATGGTGTTGGTGTTGGGCGCGCTGTTCATCGCCTCGGCGCTGATCAGCCCGCGTTACGGTTTGTACGCGCGTTTGCGCAGTGCGCCGCATCGGCACGAAGACGATCCGATGCCGTGACGGCGATGACGCGGACGGTCCGTCAGCCGCTTCACGTCTGCTTAAGGTACGATCGCGAAGCTCGCGACTATGTTGCGCCCTGGCCGCGCCATGACGGTGCGGCCCAACCTATCTGGAGGTTTCATGTCGCGTTCTCAATCGATCCCGCTGGTCCCCGGTTTGCTGGCCTTGCTGTGCCTGTCGGCAATGACCGCGGCGACGGCGGCTGAAGAAAAATCAAAAGATGATCTGACCATCGCGCAGCTGCCGGCGCCGGTCGCCGCGACGTTGCGCGCGCAGGCCGGCAAGGCCGAGATCGAGGAGATCGAAGCGCGCAAAGAAGCCGACGTCCAAGTGTACGAAGCCGAGATCGAGCTGCCCACCGGCACCGTAACGGTAGTGATCGCCGCCGATGGCACGTTGCTGCGCACTGAAACCAAACTGGCGCTCACCGCCATGCCGGCCGCAGTACAGGCGGCGGCGAAGCGGGCCTTCGGCGCTAGCACGCCCAAACATGGCGAGCAGGAAACGGCCGGCGCGCAGACGTCGTATGCGCTCGAAGGTGAGATCGGCGCGGACGAGGTCGAGATTCATTTCGCTGCTGACGGTACCGAGCGCTCGCGTGAGGTGCAGAAGGACGACGATCACGACGATAATCACGACGACAGCAAAGCCGGCTCAGCACATGGACCGCACGGGCAACACTGATCTGACCGCGTAAAGGCAGCGCGCATGCGCATTCTGGTGGTCGAAGATTTTGCGCCGATGCGCGACACCCTGCAACGCGCGTTGCAGGGTGTCGGCTTTGCGGTCGACGGCGCCGGGGATGGTGACGAAGCGCTTTATCATCTGAAGGACGCGGTTCACGACGTGGTGGTGCTGGATCTGATGCTGCCGGGAGTGACCGGATTAGAGGTACTGCGGCGGCTGCGCGCGGCGGCCCATCCGGCGCATGTTTTGGTGCTGACCGCGCGCGACGCGATCGATGACCGGGTGCAGGCGTTGGATCTGGGTGCTGACGATTATTTGGTGAAGCCGTTCGCGCTCGCCGAATTACTGGCGCGGGTGCGGGCGTTGGTGCGCCGTGCTTATGACCGCAAGGATCCGCTGCTGCGCGTTGCCGATCTGGTGGTCGACACTGCGGGCCGCACCGCCGGTCGCGATGGGCAGCGGCTAGAGCTGACCGCGCGCGAGTTCGCCCTGCTGCACTATTTGGCCCTGCGCGCCGGCGAGGTGGTGTCGCGTAGCGACCTGCTGGAACGGCTGTATCCGCTCGACGAATCGGCGATCAGCAACGTGCTGGAAGTCCACGTCAGCAACCTGCGCCGGAAACTGGAAGCCACCGGCGGCGCGCGCCTGTTGCACACCCGCCGCGGCGAGGGCTATGTGCTGGCCGAACGTGATGGTGCAGCGTGAACGCTGCGGAGCGAAGCGAGCCGGTGCTGGTCGGCCGCTGGTCGTTGCGGCGACGGCTGGCGCTGGCGGCAGGCGCGGCTGCGGCGGTGGTATTGTTCGGCACCGCGCTGTTGGTGTTCGTGGTCGCGCGTGGGCGCATGATCGACGATTTCGACCGCACCTGGCAGGCGCGCGGCGCCGCGGTGGGCGCGGCCCTGGAATATCAGGACGATGGTTGGGATTTGGAAGAGCGCTCCGAGACCATGGCCGTTTTCGCTCTCGGTCCGACCTCGGCACTCTATCAGATTTGGGTCGGCGCGACGGTGGTGGCGCGGTCGCCGTCGCTGTCCGGAAAGGATCTGCCGGGGCCGCCGCCGCGATCCTCGCCAGCGCCGCGGTCGGCCTGGGCTATGTTGCCCGACGGCCGTGCTGGTCGGGTGCAGACTTGGACGTTCGTTCCCGACCACGAGGCCGCCGCGCCGTCAGCACCGTCGTTGCCGGAAGCCACCATCGTGGTGATTGCCGGCACCGCCGAATTGCACCGCGCGATTACCGACCTGGCGTGGCTGTTGGGCTGGTCGACGGCGGTCGGCGCGGTGGTCGCGGCGTTGCTGATGGCCGGCGTGGTCGCGCAGGCACTGCGACCGTTGGCGGCCTTGCACGAACAATTGGCCGCCTGCGCGCCGGGCCGCATGCAGGCGGTGATGGTGCCCGATCCACCGCGCGAACTGGTGCCGGTGATGGTGCAGCTCAACGCCGCGTTTGCGCGTCTGGAAGCGGCGCTGGCGCGCGAACAGGGCTTCACCGCCGACGCTGCGCACGAACTGCGGACACCGTTGGCCGCGCTGCGGTTGCTGTTGGAAGTGTCGCTGAGCGAGGCCGATTCGCCCGACGCCCGCCGTCAGGACACGACCGCGGCGTTGGCATTGGCTCTGCGCTTGCAGCGCTTGGTGGAAGCGCTGCTGGCGCTGGCGCGGCTTGATCGCGGATTGGTCCGGGCGCGACCCGAGCCGGTGGTGGTGGCCGAGGTGATGGCCGAGGCCTGGGCCACGGTCGCCACCGCCGCCGCGGCGCGCGGCATCACCTGCCGCAGCGTCGGGCTATCCGGAGTTAGCATCGACACCGACCGTGATTTGCTGCGGCAGATCCTGGTGAATCTGTGCGATAATGCGGTCAGTCACGGCGATGCGCACGCGGAAGTAGTCATCACTGCGGCCACTGCTGCTGGCTTAACCATCACCATCGCGAATGCGGCCACGGCCGCGCCGACGGATCTGTCATTGGCCGGTCAGCGTCTGTGGCGTGCGGATCCGGCGCGCACCGATGCCGGCCGGCATGTCGGCATCGGGCTGTCGCTGTGTCGACGCTTGGCCGAGGTCATCGGCGGCGCGCTGCGGCTTGAACGAGCCGGCAGCCAGGTCATCGCCACCGTGCAGCTGGCCAAGGTGATCCGCAACAATCCCGAACGCATCCCTGCTGCTACGAGCGAACCATGTCCCGAACCCGCGCCCTGATCGTCCTGTGCGTTGCCGGTTTGCTTGCCGCGATAATGGCGTGGAGCGCGCCGGCGTTAGCGCGCAGCGTGCGTTTCGGCCTGGAATTTCGCGGTGGTTATGAGTTGTCCTACACCGTCACGCCCAAGGACGGATCCGCTGCGGCGGTGACGCCGGCGGAATTGTTGGCGACCGCCGACGTGCTGCGCCAGCGCTGTGACGGCATCGGCATGGCCGAGCCCGAACTGCATCTGGAAGGCGCCAACCACATCCGGCTGAAACTCGTCGGCACGACGGACGCACAGCAACTGCGGTCGCGCCTAAGCGCTTCCGATGGCTTGCCGACGCGTCTCATCGAACGCTATTCGCAAACCGTCGGCAGCGTGTTGGGTCAGACCGCCTTGCAGGAAACGCTGCTCGGCGGCGCCATCGGTGTGGCCGCGATCGTGCTGTTGCTGCTGTGTCTGTATCGCGGCTTGGGCTTGGTGACGGCGTTCAGTCTGATGGTGTATCTGTGGCTGTTGGTGCTCGGGTTCACGGCCGCGCATGCGACGTTGTCGCTGTCGGGGGTGGTCGCGTTCGTGTTGGGCCTCGGCATGGCCGCCGACGCCAGCATCATTTGCCTAGAACGGATGCGCGAAGCGCAGCGCCACGGCAGTGCGGCCGGCGACGCCATCCGCATCGGCTTCCGCGCGTCGCTGGTCACGATCGTCGACGCCAACGCCGTCACCGCCTTGGCGATGGCCGCGCTGTTCGTCGCCGGCATCGGTCCGATTCAGGGCTTCGCGGTGACCATGCTCGCCAGCATCGTGATCAGCTTCATCACCTGCTTTGTGGTCGTGCGCACGTTGGGTCTGGCCCTGACGGCGGTGGCGCCGGCGTGGTTCGTGCAGCGGCCGTTCACGCCGACGACTGACGCGGCGACTGACCCGGAGACCAGGACGGAAGGCGCTTGGTCGTTCGTGCGTTGGGGCCGGCGTTTAGCCATCGTTTCGGTGCTCGTGGTCATCCTGGGCGCGTGGAGCTACAGCCGACACGGGCTCAACCTCGACATCGATTTCACTGCCGGGACGGCGCTCGATATCGACCTACCGCAGGCCAGCACCTCTCCGCAGGTCAGCACAGTGGCGCAGGGCATCACCGCAGATCAGGCGACCACCGTCATCAGCGATGCCGGCACCGTGCCGGCGACGGTCACCATTGGTGGCGCCGACCACCGGCATATCGCTGCGCGCTTCGATCAGATCCTCGCGCCCGCGGCGTTGCAGCGGATCATTGCCGCGTTCCAGGCCCGCTACGGCGGCGGCGTGGTCTATGAGGAGAACACCGCCGACCCCGGTGTCGCGCGCGCGTTCGCCAGCCACGCGGTGTATGCGCTGCTGGCGGCGTGCGTCGGCATCTTCGGCTATCTCGGCCTACGCTTCACCTGGGCGGTCGGCCTGGCCACGCTGATCGTCATCGTTCACGATCTGATCGTGGTTACCGCGTTGTTCGCGCTGTTCCGCTGCGAGATCGATGTCACCTACATCGCGGCGATGCTCACCATCCTGGGCTATTCGCTCAACGACAAGATCGTCATCTTTGGCCGCATCCGTCAGCATGTTGACGCCGATGCTGGCGCCGCGTCGGCATCGCCGCGAGTGCGCTTGCAGCAGAGCGCCGACTTGGCCATTCGGCAGACGCTTGGGCGCTCGATCTATACGGTGCTTACCGTGGTGTTGGCGTCCGCGGCGCTGCTGTTGTTCGGGTGCGAACCACTGCAAATGTTTGCGCTCGCGCTGCTGTTGGGCTTGCTGATCGGCTGCTATTCATCGCTGTTTCTCACCGCCCCGGTGTGGATCGCATGCCTGACCAGCGCTCGCACCGGCGGCGTGCGACCGGCATGGGCGCGCGTGGCGCAGGTCACGATCATGCTGGCGTTGTTCGCGGTGGCCGGGGGCGGCGTGTGGTGGTCGACCACGCACGCGTTCGCCATCAACGCGCCGGCGCAGAGCGCTGCCGGCCTGGGCGATCTGCGGCCGTTCCAGGTCATCGCTGAGGACACGCAGCGACTACTTAATCAGGGCGAGGTGAGCGGCGCGAAGGTGCGCATCAAAGAGCTCGAAAGCGCGTGGGACCAAGCGCAGGAACAGCTCGAACCGAAAGATCCCGCGGCCTGGATGGCGCTCGACAAAGCCATCGACCGCGCGCTGCGCCTAGTGCGCTCGGGCAGCCCGGATCCGGTCGCCAGCGCCGGCGCGTTGCGCACCGTGGCCGCGATGTGCGGCGCGTCCGCGGAGGCAGCGGCGGCGAACGCGGTCGTCGCGCCCGCCGCCGCCACGCCCATCGCGACCTCCGCGCCGGTACGACCGTTGGGCGATCTCAGCGCGTTCATCGCCATCGCCGACGAAACCCTGCGCTTGGTTCAAGCGGCGGATCTGTCCGGCGCGAAGGCGCGCATCACGGACCTGGAAAGCGCGTGGGATGACGCTGAAAAAACGCTGCGGACGCAGAACCCGGGCGCTTGGACCATCCTCGATGACGCCATCGACCAGGCCCTGGTGCGGCTGCGCGCCCGCTCGCCCGAAGCCCCGGCCTGTGCTGAGGTGTTGCAACATTTGCTGTCCCAGTGCTGGAGTTTTCAGGGTCCATAAACCACGGCGGCTGTGTTGGCGACCAACGTTCAGGTTCGGTCCCACGCGCAGCGTTGCTCCTTCGTCTGACGTAGGCCATACTTCGCCGCGATGCACCAGTTGTACGAGCTCAATATTCGGACGTGGCAGTGGGATCGGTCGGCAGAGCTCGGGCGCACCGCGACCCTCGACGATCTC
>JBBROQ010000176.1:0-6627 GCA_038229115.1 Planctomycetota bacterium
CAGGGGCAGCACGTCGATGCGGAAGGTCGCGGTCATGGGCCGGGGAGGGTATGGCGCTTCCCGGTTGGGCCAGAGCGCTCCGCTGCACCGGCGCGCAGCGATTTTGCGGTGGTTGGCAGCCTCTCGGTCAGCGCTACGACGCTGCCCTCTTCCTCATCTAACCACCGAGACCCCCATGCCCGATCCGTTCAAAGCCTACGACATCCGCGGCCTCTATCCGCAAGAGCTGAACGAATCGCTGGCCTATCAAACCGCGAACGCCGCGGCGCAATTCCTGGGCCTGACCGGCAAGCGCTTCACCGTCGGCCGCGACATGCGCGTGTCCGGGCCGATGCTGAAACAGGCGTTCATTAAGGGTCTGGTCGACGCCGGCGTGATCGTCATCGACGTCGGCATGCTGTCGACGCCGGGCGTGACCTTCGCGATGCACCATCTTGGCACCGAAGGCGGGGCGATGATTACCGCCAGCCACAACCCGGCCGTGTACGGCGGCATCAAACTGACCGGCCCTGGTTTTAAGCCGATCGGCGGCGGCAGCGGCATGGAAGAAATCGAAGCGATCGCGCGCTCAGCGAAGATCGTCACCGCGCCCGGCGGCCGCGTCGAAGAAGCGTTCACCATCGAGGCGTATGCGCGTTTCCTCTCAAGCCTGTGGGCCCCGCGCCGGCCGCTGAAAATCGTGATCGACGGCGGCAACGGCATCATCGGCACGATGTTTCAGCACCTCGCGCCGATGCTGCCGGATTTGACCCTGATCCCGCTGTACATGGATCCCGACGGTCGCTTCCCGAATCACGAAGCCAACCCGCTGAAGAATGAAAATCTCAAGGATCTGGTCGCGCGAGTAATCGCAGAAAAGGCGGATTTCGGCGCTGGTTTCGACGGCGACGGCGACCGCTGTGCGTTGGTCGATGAGACCGGTGCGATCATCACCTGCGACCTGACCACCGCCGTGCTGGCGAAATATTTTCTGGCCAAAGAACCAGGCGCGACAGTCGCGTACGACCTACGCTCGTCCAAAGTGGTGCCGGAATTCATCACCAGCCTTGGCGGCCGCCCAGTCGAAACCCGCGTCGGCCACAGCTATATCAAGAAGACGCTTAAAGAGGAACACGCGGTGTTCGCCGGCGAATTGTCCGGGCACTATTATTTCCGCGACTTCTTCAACGCCGACTCGGGGCTCTATGCGTTCCTATTGTTGGGCAACATCATCAGCGAAGCGCCGTCGCTGTCTTCGCTGATCAAACCGCTGCTGAAATACTTCCACACCGGCGAGATCAATTTCAAGGTCAAGGACGCGAACGCCGTCATGCAGCGCCTACGCACGCTGCCCGGAGCGCAGGTACAGGAACTCGACGGCGTCACCGTCCGCTTCACCGATTGGTGGGCCAACGTCCGCGCCTCGAACACTGAACCGGTGGTGCGCCTGAACCTCGAAGCTGACACCGCAGCGCTGAAAGACGCCAAACTGGCAGAGATTTCTAAGCTGATCACCGCCTGACGATTTCCGGCCGACGCGTCCGAATCGACGCTCGGCCGGCAGCGCACGCGGCGGTGCGCGTAACCTATTCAACCACCTGCGCATTCGTTGAATGACGAACCGGAAGGTGCTGCGCCGATGTAAGGCGTTCCGTTCCCGGTGCTCAGCAGCAGCGCGATGCAGACCGCGGCGAGCAAGTCAAAGCTGTGCGGCAGCCCAGCAGCGGTCGCGATCTACACCATCATCGGCATGGACGATCGCAGGGCCCATCTCGACCAACGTTACGTCGACCGCGACGCAAACCCCGCCGCCCGACTTACTGACGCTGACGTCGCACCCGTGGATTCGGAGAACTTATTGAGTTGCCGCGCCATGCCCGGCTTTGGCGATGACGTCACGCAGACTTTTTTCAAAGTGGTCTAGGTCGAAAGGCTTGCTGATGATGTGCAGGACTAATCCGGGAATCGCTGGAAGTTCCTGCTCGACTCGGCTCCGCAGGCCGGTGCTTACTAAGACCGGGATGTTTCGTGCAGCCAGCATTGCGCCAACCTGGGCAATGAACCCGCGGCCATCACAAACTGGCATGTGCCAATCGAGCACGATGGCGGCCCAAGCTTCGTGCAAAAGCGCGTCTTGCGCCTCTTGCCCGTTCGCGGCCTGGATCGTCTGAAAGCCCAAATCCGACACCAATTCGCATACCAATTCCCGCATATGGGCCTCGTCATCGACGATGAGGATTCGGGACGTCGATCCGTTGGCCGCGTCCGCCACCGGGCGAGCTGGGGCCACGACCTCGGGCGTCGCCAGCTCGGGCTCGGACTGCGGCAGGTTAATGGTGCAGGTGGTCCCGATATTCAGCGTGCTTATGACCTGAATCCGTCCGCCATGACGTTTGACGATGGCTTCGCAAACCGCGAGACCTAACCCGGCGCCATGGGTCGAGGCTGTGGACGAATGCGGTCCGGCGAGCGGGGATTTGGTGGTAAAGAACGGTTCGAAAATCCTGGGTAGGGCCTCACTCGAAATCCCCACGCCGGTATCAGACACCACCACATGCCCTTCGGCCCCGCTGGCGAATACGCGCACAGCAAGACTCCTGACTTTTCGACCCGCTAGCGCCTGAAGCGCATTCTTGCAGAGGTTGGTCACCACCTGCGCAATCTGGTTAGCGCTGCCCCGAACCCACAGCGGACCGACGGGAATGTCCACGACCACGGATGCCTCGGCGGTCGCGATGTCGTCGGCAAGGAAACCCACCGCAGAGCGTACGGCTTCGTCAAGCCGGCAGCGTGCCTTGCCCGACTCTTGTTCATGCGAGAGATCCAGAATCCCGTTGGTAATGCTGTCTGCGCGCTTCAACGCACTGAGGCAACGCAGGATTCGTTCCTGACCCGCCGGCAACAACGATTGATCACGCGCCATTAATTCCAGAGATCCGCGAACCACGGCGAAAATGTTATTGAACTCATGGGCGATCCCGGCGGCCATGGTGCCCAGGGCCAAAATCCGCTGCTCGCGCGCGGCCTTGCGTCTGAAGGCGCGGCTGATGGTCCGTGCGCGATGGCGTTCGAGCGCTCGACGCACTTGGCGCAGCACCTGCAGATGCTCACCAGGCAGTTTATAGAGATATTCCATGACCCCACTCGACAGGGCTTCTATGGCTAAGCGTTCGTCCTGATTCGCGGTAATGATCACCAGGGGTAAATCCCACGCGGCGAGTGCCCGGTAGGTAGCCGAGCCCTCACTATCCGGCAAATTGAGATC
This sequence comes from Planctomycetota bacterium, assembly GCA_038229115.1. GTDB lineage: Bacteria > Planctomycetota > UBA11346 > UBA11346 > UBA11346 > JBBROQ01. The sequence goes on from JBBROQ010000176.1 coordinate 3,245, forward strand.
TGAGACGACTACATTCGGAATGCTTTCAGTATCATATTCTTGCTGCGCCGATGCCAATGTGGCGTGGCTGCGAATGACTAATTCAAGCTTTTCCGCCATCGCCTGCTTGCGCAACGATCCTTCAAGGACCTGACGATAAATCGGATCGTCTTCAATCAGCAGCAGCACCAGGCGGTTTTCTTGCTGAGACGCATCCGCGAGGCCAAGGTCTGCCATTTCAACCGACGGGTCGGTGCCGCGTTGGTCGGATGGGCTACGACTCATGGTCGCACACTCTTCAGGAGCTCTCTGAACTGCTCGACAGCCAGTTCCACTCGCGTGCAGCATTCCTGAACCTGCGCATCCAACGCTAGCGGCGGATCACGTTTGGCCTGCTCCTCCAAATGCTGACAGGCCCGAAAGACATCGTTCTGATCCAGACTGGCCGCAGATCCGCGCATGCGGTGCGCAAGCCGAGCGATGGTCGTGCGGTCGCCATTCGCATGCGCAGCGCGCAGCTGATCAATGCAGGTGGGCCAATCATCAAGCACCGCTTCCGCCACTTGGATCGCAGTCTCTGGGTCTAAATATTCGCTCAAACTTTCATGGATATTTGCCGATTCCGACACGGGAAAATGATCACGCAGCACCTGGACCAGAGCGTCCTCGCGCAGTGGTTTGGTTAGGTAGCCGTCCATGCCCGCACCGAGACACCGCTCACGGACGCCGGTCAGGGCATGGGCAGTCAAAGCGATGATGATCAGGCGGGATCGGCCCGCGGCGATTTCGCGTTGCCGGATGGCTGCGGTCGCTTGGTAGCCGTCCATTTCTGGCATTTGGCAATCCATCAGGACGCCGTCGTAGGCAGTAGTGGCGGTCATCTGTACGGCTTCGAGCCCGTTTTCCGCGAGGTCAACCTGAGTCACATATTCGCGCAGCATCAGACTGGCCAAACGCCGATTGATGCGCGAATCGTCGACTACCAGGACGCGCTCCAAGTGCCTTGGTTTGGCTATAATCGGCAGCTGGTCCGATGGCGGTACGCGCATGCTCAACACGCGACAGATCGCTTCCAGCAGCTGACTGGCGCGTAGGGGTTTCTCGATCACGGCCAGGTGATCCAGGTTGGCGACTTCGCGCCGCGCCCGATCACTATTGGAACTGCCAATCACCACCGGCACCTGCGCGAAACGGGGTTCGGCGCGCAATAATTTGCACAGCATGACGCCATCAATGCCGGGCATTTCATGGTCCGTCAGCACCACGCTCGGCAGTTCGCGATGGGTGCGCAGGTGCTCCATCAGGCCCTGTGCCGACGTGAACGTGACCACCTGCATATGCCATGATTCGCACAGGTCCTGCATCACGCGCAGATTGCTGGCCTGCTCATCAAGGCACAGCACCTGACAGCCGGCCAACGATGGCATCGCGGGGGCCAGTGCGGATTCCGGCGCGATGGCCAACGCGAGTTCGACCCGGAAGACCGAGCCACGCCCGAGTTCAGAGACAACGCTCAGCGATCCGCCCATCAGCGCGATCAGGCGTTTGCAAATGGTCAGACCTAATCCGGTACCGCCGAATCGACGGGTGGTGGTGGCATCAGCCTGCGTGAAAGGTTCGCCGATATGCGCCAGTTGCCGTGCGGTCATGCCCAGGCCGGTATCGCGAACCACGATCGCGAAGCGCAGCTGATCGACGTGGACGGCGACGGTTTCAAGCTGCAGCGTTACCGTCCCACGCTTGGTGAACTTGTAGGCATTCGAAACCAGATTGAGGATGACCTGCCGCACCCGCACCGGATCGCCCAGCACCTGCATCGGAAAATCCGCGGGCACCTGAAAATCCATCTCAATGTCGCGTTCGTGAGACTGGCTGGAAATCAGCAGCGCAACTTCCTCGGCCACCCGCTGAAGCGAAAAAGGGATCTGCTCTAACGTGATCTTTCCCGCTTCGATTTTCGAGAAATCCAGGATGTCGTTGATCAAGGTCAACAAGCCCTCGCCACAAGTCAGGATGGTGTCGAGGTGTTCGCGCTGATCGGGCTTCAACGGGGTCTTGGCGAGTAGATTGGCCATGCCGATGACGCCATTCATCGGCGTGCGGATTTCGTGGCTCATAATTGCGAGGAAATCGGATTTGGCTCGGCCGGCTTCCTCGGCCATGTCGCGCGCACGGTTGGCCTCGGCGCTGCTGCGTTGCTGATCTGCCAGCGCCTTGGTCAAGCGCTCTTCGCGCACGATCTGCTCAGAAATATCCAGATTAGCCCCGACCATCGCAATCGGTGACCCATTGCCACTCATGGTGACGGCCGCACTGGCCGCGATGTGGCGGATCGATCCATCCGGCAGCAACAGTCGAAACTGGCTGCGAAAATCTTCGCCGCTGGCCATGCTCGCCCGCAATTCGGCTTCTGCTCGCTGCAGATCCTCTGGGTGCAGTCGACTGGCCCAATCCTCGTACAAGCCATTGGTCTCGCCCTTGGCGTAGCCATACATCTCGTGCATCCGCTGGTCCCAAATCAGCTGAGCGGTCGCAACGTCGTAGATCCACATGCCAAGCCCGGCGGTGGTGGTGGCGAGGCGAACCAGCTCTGCTTGTTGGCGAGAATATTCCGCCATCCGCTTAAATTGCGAAATGTCGGTAATGAACCCATGCCAAAGGACCGCTCCATCTGGCCGCCGTTCCGGACTCGATTGGCCCAGCAGCCATAGCGTCTGACATGAAGGATGCAGGTAACGGTACTCGCACGTCCAATGGGTCATGCTCTCGGCCGAAGCAGCGATACTTTCCATCACCTGCGGCCGGTCATCAGGGTGAATGCGATCGATCACTGCCTGCGCCGAGCTTTCAACCTCGCGCGCAGAAAAGCCGTAGATGGCCTGAATGCCGTCGGAACTGTACGGGAAGCACGCAGCGCCCGAGGGCTCCATCAAAAACTGATAGACCATACCCGGCAACTGCGCCGCGACTTTGGTCAGCAATTCCTCGCGCGCCGTGTAGTGAACTTTTGCCTCTAACGCGGTCTCTAGGACGAATGCCCGTGACCGGTGTTCGAGATGATATTCGACTTGTCGGGCCATCCGTTGCAGGTCGGCAACCACCTCCGCTGAAAGTGTGCGGGGGTGATGATCAATCACGCACAGAGTGCCCCTCGGCAGCCGATCCGGTCCGATTCGCAGCGGAATGCCGGCATAGAAAATGACATGCGGTTCGCCCGTCACTAATGGGTTGTCGCAAAAGCGCGCATCCATTCGCGCATCTTCGACTGATCCTCCCCCGATTCACCGTACTGGGGGTTAAGCGGCTTTGGCCCGCTGGAGTTCGAAGTCTATCGGGCTGATATTGCCGATAGAGGTGTGGCGTCGGGTGCGGTTATAGAACACTTCGATGTACTCAAAGATGGC
>JBBROQ010000177.1:0-6609 GCA_038229115.1 Planctomycetota bacterium
GACAGCTTAGCCAGAAACAGGAAGGCGTCGTCGACATCGACCTTGCCCATTTCTTTTTTCTTGGGGCCTTTCCCGTCGGGCATCCGGCGTTCGGTGATGAAGGTGTGTTCCAGCGCGCAAACCGAGCTGAATTCCAGGCCGGTCATGAAGCGCGTCATGTCGATCAGATGCGCGTTGAGATCGCCGTGCGCGCCCGAGCCGCAGATCTTGCGCTGCATGCGCCACAGCCACGGACAGGCGTCGTCGGTTAGCCAGTCTTGCAGATAGACCGCGCGGACTTGCTGCACGGTGCCGATCTTGCCCTCGGCGATAAGTTGCGCGGCGGTGCTGGCCGCGGGCGCGCGGCGGTAGTTGTGCCAGATCAGATGGCGTACACCGGCCTTCTCGGCCGCGGCGGCCAAGGTACGCGCTTCTTTCACCGTCATGGTCAGCGGCTTTTCGCACAGCACATGCTTGCCGGCCTTGATCGCGCGCATGGCCAGATCGTAGTGGCTGTCGTTGGGCGTGCCGATGTCGATGACGTGGATGTCGGGGCGTTTCAGAACCGCGTCGATATCAGTGCTGGTTTCTTCCCAGCCCCAGGTGGCGGCGGCCTCGGCCAACGGCCCGGCGCTGCGCCCGAGCAGGACTTTGCGGCGCACGTCAAACGGCGTGTCGGGGAAGAATCGCCCGACCTGCTGATAAGCGTTGGAATGCGCGCGGCCCATGAAAGCGTAGCCGATGAGCGCGACGTTGAGGACGGGTTTAGTAGGCATGCGGAAGCTCTGCTTTCTGAGCGTGCGAGGCACGAGGCGAAAAGAGCGAGGTGCCAGAGCATGCGCTCGAGGTCATCGCTGCGAGGTGGGCGAAAGCTGCGGTGAAAGCGCTTCCGCGCAAGCTTCGGCCGAGGTGATTCGGGAGCACGGATAAATCTGCGGCTTGGTCGGCATACGCGGCTTTGCGCTGCGTTTACTGGGCAGAGAGTCTACTTATCGAGTTCGCCAGCATGCACCGCCCACCACGCGAAGCCGCGATCAACTGCGGCGCGCCGATCAAGGTCGGTGGCGTGCGGATCGAAACCGAAGTCCTGACCCTTGGTCAGCTGCTTCAGGCAATACAGCAGCGGCCGTGAACCTTGATTAGCCTCAAGTGCCATCAGTAAGTCGGGAATCGCCGGAGTAAAATCCAGCTTCACGAGAGCTTCGGCGGCGTAGCGGCGCACCACCGGATCGGGATCAGTGAGCGCCTCGCGCAGCGCTTGGCCTTGGCTGCGGTCGCCGAGTTTGCCCAGGCCGATTGCGCACATGTGACGCGTCACCTGATCGCGTTCTTTTTTGAGCCCAGCGATCAGCAGCGGCGCAGCTTCGGCCTGGCCGATCGTGCCCAGATTGGTCAAGCTGGCGAGACGAATGGTGGCGTCGCTGTCCTTCGCCCGGCCCATATAATCAGCGGCCCCATCCTGCTTCAGCGTGGCGAGCGCATTGAGCGCCGCCGCCCGTACGCCGGCATCGGGATGCGTGGTGAGCGTCTTCAGGCCGGGCACCGCCGAGGTCGAGCCGATTCGGCCCAGACCGCTGGTGGCGGCGATCAGTTCGGCTGGCGAACGGCTACCGGCTTCGAGAAACGGCAACAGCAGATAGGCACTTTCGGGATCGGCCTGCAGCGCGATGCCGTCGATGGCGGTCACACGCTGAACTTCTTCGCCGGCTTTTAGGCGCTGCGCCAAGACCTGCATATGGTGGTGATAAATGTCATCGGCGGCACGCGCGGCGACGAGAATCGCTTCGTTGCCGGTTAGCGCGGGCGCGGCGATCACGGCTTCTTTTGCCGGTTTTTTTGTGCTTTTTTCCGGAGCAGCGGCGTCTTCGCCGGCCAGCGGAACACCGAGACAGGCCAAGCTGAAATAGACCGGCACAAAAGGCAGAAAACGCTTCATGGGCGGCGACCCTAAAGGAAACACCCCGCTGGCACAGCCGGCGGGGTGTCGAAGGACGGCGCGGTGTATGACCCCGCGCGCGAATTCGGGCGACGAAAGGTTACGGCAGAGGGACGGGCTTCTGCGCCGCCTGGGTGTGGGCTGCGCCACGGAACACGCGCAGGCGCTTCAGCATGTGCCGGGCCTGGATGGTCTTTGGCAGCATGCGTTTCACTGCGAGCTCGAATACCATCTCGGGCTTTTTCGCGTGCAGCGTACCCAGCGACAGTTCGGTGATGCCGCCCATGTAGCCGCTGTGAAAGCGGTAGGTTTTGCGCTCGGTCTTCCGGCCGGTGAACACCAGGTCATCGACGTCGGTCACGACCACAAAGTCGCCGGCGTCAACCGCGGGCGTCCAGTTGGCTTTGAGTTTACCCATCAGGGCGGTGGCTGCGCGCACCGCGAGGGGGCCCAGGACTTTGCCCTTGGCGCTGGCGATGTACCAGGCGCGGTTGACGGTTTCCTGCTTGGCGAAGGTGGTCTGCATGACGATCTCGAATCTCTACTTAACTGGTGTGGACTTGGTGGAATGGATGAGGAAGCAGCGGGAATTCAGGCGCGATTGGAAAGGACCAGGAAACCGGCTTCGATTTCCTTGACGATCAGGTCGATCTTGTCCCAGTTCTTTTCGCCTGCGGGCGGCAGCACCATCGGTTGGGCGCCATTGTTGAGTTCCTTCATGCGGCGGTTGATCATCGTGACAAAGTTGTAGTACCCGCCCACCTTGGCGATGGCTTCGGCGTACTGCGTGTTGACCAACGTCATGACGATCCTTGTCCGCGCAGGGCCCTCGGTTGTGGGGGGCCACCGCGATGCGGGGCGGAACCGTAGCGGACCAGTCGCCAGGGTCAATTCCCCGCTGACCGCGCCCTGCTGGTGCTCATGACGGTCATGGTTAGCGTCCCCGCGCGCCACTTTTGGGGAGCTTTGCCGTGAGCCAGTCCGCCGCCGTGAATGACAGTTTGGCCTATTTCAACGGTGCTTGGCTGCCGCTGACGCAGTGCCAGGTGCCGGTGAACACCCACGCGTTCCAATATGGCACGGGCTGCTTCGAAGGCATCCGTGCCTATTTCGATGGCGCGCGCTGCAACGGCCTGTTCCTGCGCGAGCATTTCCAGCGCCTGACGCGCAGTGCCACGACGCTGCTGATGCAGGCACCGCCGCTTGAGGACATGCTGGCCATCGCCGTCGACGTCATTCGCCGCAACGCGCCAAAGCACAACGTCTACCTGCGACCGATGATTTACAAAAAAGGCCTGACCATGGGCCCGGTGCTGCTGAACGTGCCCGACGGCTTTCTGTGCTATATGCAGCCGCTTGGCGATTATCTGGATACCAGCAAAGGCCTGAATGTGTGTGTGTCGTCATGGCGGCGATTGAGCGACAACGCTCTGCCGACCCGCACCAAAGCGACCGGCGGCTATCTGAACAGTGCGTTGGCCAAAAGCGAAGCGGTGATGAACGGCTATGACGAAGCGATCTTCCTGAACGACCGCGGCCAGGTCTGTGAGGGCTCGGCCGAGAACATTTTTTTGGTCCGCGATGGCGTCTTGATCACGCCCGATCAGACCGCCGACATTCTGGAAGGCATTACTCGCGCAGCGATCATCCGCCTGGCCCGCGATCTGAACATCGCGGTTTGCGAACGCGCGGTCGCGCGCACCGAACTTTATAGCGCCGAAGAAGTGTTTCTGGTCGGCACCGGCTGTCAGGTCAGTTATGTGCGCGCGATCGACCAGCGTCCCGTTGGCAACGGTCAGCGCGGGCCGCTGACCGCACGTATTCAGCAGCTGTACGAAGACGCGGTCTATGGCCGCAATCCGGCGTACCGGGATTGGCTGACGCCGATCTGACGCGATGCGCCGAAACGTTGGTGCGTTCATTTCCGGTGCCCTGCGCTTTGCACGGTTGAGCGCAATCGCCATTGAACTTCGCCATGCTCGCGGCGCTTTGCGCGTGCTGCGTGGAATTTGGAACACCAAAGAAAAGACTGAAAAAATCAGGCTTTTCGCTCAGTTTGCAAAGCTCTTGCTGACGTTTGCGCTGCTGGTACGCCAATAGCTCTGTTAAGCTTTAGCACTGCACCCACATCAGCCCAGGATTCCGATCATGCTGCTTCGTCCTACCGCCTCGCGTCTGTTTACTCCGTTGTTCGCCACCTGCATTGGCACCGGCATGGCGCTGTCCGCCATTGGCTTTTCCGGTTGTTCCGATCGTCACGAGGGCAACGAGCGCGCGTCGTCGACCGTCTCTAGCATCAAGCAGTCGCGCGCCGAAATCGTCGAAGCGAAAAACGAGATCGGCACTGCCAGTGCGAATCTGAACCTGATCATCCATCAAGCTGACTTGAAGCCGGCCTTTGACGGGTTCACTGATAATGTGGCTAAGATCAAAACCCAGGAAAAGCGCATGCGTACGCAGCGCGAAAAGATGCAGGCCAATAGCGAAGAATATCTCCGTGAGTGGCAGACCGAAGTCGCGCAGTTTTCCAACGATGATCTGAAGCGAGCCAACATCGATCGCCAAGCGGACGTGAAAAAGCAGTTCGCCGAAACCACCAGGGCTTATCAAGAGCTCAATGACCTTTACACGCCATTCCTGAAGAACTTGAGCGAGATCCAACTCTCACTCAGCCACGACCTAACTCCCGCCGAAGCGAAATCGATCAAGCCGGTAGCCGAAACCGCGATGGCGGATGGCGAAAAAGTACAGGCAAAGGCGGACGACCTGATCGCCAAATTGGATACGCTCAGCGCGTCGTTTTCGAGCGTCAACCGCGCTGCGACGAAATAACGCTGCGGCGGCCTCGCCGTCACGCATTCGCCGTCACATATGGATCTTCGCAATCAGCAACGGGACCGGCATTCGCCGATCCCGTTGCTGATTTTTCAGCTTATGCAAACGGACAGCCAGTTGCGCCCGTATGGTGGGCATGTGGAAATTGCCCGTTCTGTTTCTGGTGACCCTAACTGCGGTGTGGATTCTGCTCGCGTGTGTACGTCGGCAGGAAGCCCAGGCCGCAGAGCAGGCGCCAGTCGCTAAGTCGCCGGCATCGCCTGCGGCTGTTACCTCCGCAACCCTTACCTCCGGAGTACCTCCTGTGGGTGACAAGCTGACCCTTACTGATGCCGAATGGCAAAAGCGCCTGACCCCCGAACAATTTTCGGTGCTGCGCCGTCACGGCACGGAAGCCCCGTTTTGCGCCAATTATCAAGCTTTGAAGCACGACGCCGCTGGCACCTATGTGTGCTCGGGTTGCGCTGCTCCGCTGTTTGCCGTGGGGACCAAATTCGATTCCGGCACCGGCTGGCCCAGCTTCTTCCAGCCGCTGCCCGGCCGCGTGGAAAGTACCACCGATAGCAGTCACGGAATGGAGCGCGATGAAGTGCACTGCGCGCGCTGCGGCGGACATTTGGGCCATGTATTTGACGATGGCCCAGCGCCGACTGGCAAGCGTTACTGCATCAACGCGGTGTCGCTGACTTTCGTGCCAGAGCCGGCACCTTCAGCGGCGACCAAGCCGACCTCAATGTTGGCAACATTTGGCGCCGGCTGTTTCTGGGGCGTTGAGGCGACCTTCCGCGCAATCCCGGGCGTCGTCGATGCTCAGGTTGGTTACGAAGGCGGCACGCTCGCCAATCCGACCTACCACCAAGTCTGCGGCGGCGACACCGATCACGCCGAAGTGGTCCAGGTCGAATATAATCCGGCCGTGGTCAGCTATGCGAAACTGTTGGAAGTGTTCTTCGCCAACCACAACCCGACCACGCCAAATCGGCAGGGGCCGGATGTCGGCACGCAATACCGCTCGGTGGTCTTCTTTCACTCATCCGAGCAGCAGCAGGCCGCGATCGCGGCAAAAGCAGCACTGGAAACCGACCAGCGCTTCAAGCGTCCGATCGTCACCCAGGTGGTCGCCGCGCAGCCATTTTACCGCGCCGAGGAATACCATCAGCGCTACTTGGAAAAACACGGCCTGCCGAATTGTCACCTCTGAGCGGCAAGTACGACGACCTGAACTGACCTCACGATTACTGTCAAAAGTTCAAAGCCTATTCGTCAATCATCAGGCGAAATCGTTGGGTAACTTGCTTGTCGAAGGTCGTCATCGGAATCACGGTCCGCAACGTCTGCAACCGGCCAGGCGTTGAACTCCGATACACCCAACGGCGCTTCAATCGATTCCCAATGGTGACTGAGATGCGATCGAAGTAGGGGCAGAAGCGGACGCACTCACGCGCCCCGAACGCCGGCCGACCGAGCACGCTCAAAGTAAAATAGTCGGAAAAGGCCAAGCAAATCGCGGTTCGGACGCGGATGATCGCTAAACGGCATTGAGGCTTAAACCGACTTGTGCCCGTACGTGGTCGCCCGATAACCGCGCCGCAATGGGCTGGTACGACAGTTTTTTAGGCATGTTCAGCGTCGACCTCGGCATCGACCTCGGCACCGCCAACACCTTGGTCGCGGTACAGGGCAAAGGTGTGTTGATCTCCGAGCCCAGCGTGGTCGCGGTGAGAAAAGGCACCAAACAGGTGCTGATGGACGGCAATGCGGTTGGCGATCAGGCAAAGGTGATGCTCGGCAAAAGTCCCGGCAACATTGACGTCATCCGGCCGATGAAAGACGGCGTGATCGCAGATCTTGAAATCACC
>JBBROQ010000178.1:0-6580 GCA_038229115.1 Planctomycetota bacterium
GACATGGCCGATGCCGGCGTTGGCCACCAGTACGTCGCAGCGCCCGTGTTGGGCGAGCAGCTGCGCCGCCAACGCGCGGCAGGCGGCGCCGTCCGCAACATCGCAGGCGTGCGCGCTGGCGGTCGCGCCCAGCTCGTCGGCGATGTTCCGCGCCGCGTCCACATCGCGATCCAGCACCGCCACCTGTGCGCCGGCGCTGGACAGGGCGCGCGCGATCGCCGCGCCGATGCCCGAGCCGCCGCCAGTCACCAAGGCCACTTTTCCATTGAGCGAGAACATGCCGGTGACGCTGGCCGACGGTCGGATGCAGCCATGCCGGAAGCCCGGGACCGGCATATCTATTTACGCGCCGGGGATCAGATCAGGGCGCGGGCGGCTGCCGGCACGCCGACGGCGGGATCCCGGTGCAGCGCTTAAACGCGCGCGAAAAATGGAACGGGTTGGCAAAGCCCAGGCGCATGGCGGTGTCGTTGACCGCCACGCCGCGTTGCAGCAGCAGCCGCGCATGCGCCATGCGCCGATGCAGCACCCAGCGCGCCGGACCATCGCCGGTCAGGGCGCGGAAACGCTGCAATAACGTGCGCGGCGACAGCTTCAGGCTGCGGCTGAGCGCGACCACGCTCCATGGCCGTTCTGGCGCGGCGTCGATCAAGCGACCGACTTCCGCCAGCAGATCGCCGGCGCCCGGCGCGGCCGCGGCTAAACCTCCAAGCACCGTTGCGAGCGCTGCGGCGATGCGCCAGGTCGACCCCGGCCCGCCTTCCAGACCTGCCTCGACTGCGGTGTCCAAGGCTTCGCACCACGCCTTCGGTGGTCGATCCAGCATCACCGCGCCGCCGCTCGTATGAAGGGCCGTCAGCAACGATTCACACCACGGCCCGTCCAACATCACATAACGCAGCCGCCACGGCCGCGTCGAGCGCTCGTGCAGCACCGCGCCGCGTCCAGCCGCAAACAGTCGTCCGGGCCGATGCGTGAACGGCCGGTCGTTCACAGTGATGTCGGCGCTGCCGGTGATGGTCATCTGCACGGTGTTCTGGGGCAGCACCTGCTCGAACACCTCGCCAGCCGGCACCAGTTCGTCGACGCAGGTGAGTGCCGTCAACGCACCCAGCAGCGGCGATTGCAGCAGATTGGGGATGCCAGAGCGGCGCATGCGCAAATGGATATGCCATCATCGGTCAGCAGCAATGGCAGCGGGGGCCGCGGCTGCTGCACTGGGTGCATGCAACCACACGCTGAACCGCCCAATACACGTGATTTGTCAGCTGGTTTCACGGCGGATGAGCGCCTGCGTTTCGACACTGACGGCTATGTGCATTGCGCCAGCGTGCTGGATGCGGCGCTATTGGCCGAGGTGCGCGCCGAGTTCGATCGCCTGTGGGCCGAACACGGTGCCGCGGGCCGAGTGTTCCATCAGCAGCTACTGACCAGTCCGGTGTTTATCCGTCTCATTGAGCACCCGCCGATCCTGGCCCGGCAGCGCGCGCTGTTCGGCGAACAGGTGCAACTGCTGTCGCTGGATTTGCTGCGCCAGGGCCCGGACAGCCAGTCCGCTGACTACGCATGGCACCGGGATTTTCATTTCCCGGGCGATCATGTCCTGGCTGCCAACACGTTGCTGTACCTGGACGACATCACGCCCGAAAGCGGCCAGACGCGGGTGGTGCCCGGCACCCATCGTGGGCACGAAGTGCCACCGACCGAACTCTGCGCCGGGCTGCTGCCGGGTCAGATCGCAATCACCGCCCAGGCCGGCGATGCGGTCATGATTAACGCCGCGATCTGGCACACCGGCGGACGCAATCGCGGCGCGGGCCAACGGCGCGCGATCTACCTGTATTTTGGCTGGTGGTGGCTGAAGCAGTACTTCGCTGACCGCGGCTCGATGCCGTGGCAGGCGGCGGTTGGGGCGACGCCCGAGCGGTTAGCGTTGTTAGGCCTGCGCATGCCGGGCCGCGATCTGCACATGTATTGAAGGCTTGCGCAAACCGCAGCATACGGATGCCACGCAACGAGCGCTGGCCTCGGATTGGCTCTAGCTTTCACCAGATCGGGAACGTGTGGGTGGTTGGCGCCGGCGTGACTGCAGGCGCGCCCGGTCAGCATGGGGTTCACCTAGAAACCAGTGGAGCTGGCAAAGACTTCTTAGTCACAGCGGCAATCAGGCGCGTTGGAGTGTAATGCGATTGCACGTCCTCCATTCGACCTTCCGGAAAAACGCCATGCGTCATTACCCTGCCACCGTTCTTCTACTCGCCGCCATGTTGGCAGGACTGTCCTCCGCGGTGGCCGCGGCTCAGACCACCACGCCAGAGGAAAACATCGTCTTTCCCGACGACGCCGGCGTCATCGATGTGACTAAGGCGCCGTACAACGCCAAGCCCGATGGCGTAACCGACTGCTCTGACGCGATTCAAAAGGCACTGGACGATCACGGTGCCAACAACCGCATCATCTACCTGCCGAACGGCACCTATTTGGTGACCAGCACCATCGAGTGGCCGCCCTCGCGCCGACTGAAGGACACTGAGCACAAATACAAAGGCGACTGGGGCGACGCCTGGAAGATGACTATTCTGCAGGGGCAAAGCCGCAGCAAAACCATCATCAAATTGAAAGATGCCTGCCCGGGTTTCCAGGAGACCGGCATCGCCGATAAGGAGATCGCGAAGCCCAAGGGCCATCCAGTGATGTGGACGGGCGACGGCCCGGCCCAGCGCTTCCGCAATGCGGTGCGCAACCTCACCATCAACACCGGTAAGGGTAACCCAGGCGCCACCGGTTTGCAGTTCAACGCCAGCAATCAGGGCACCATCCACGAACTCAGCATCATCAGCGGCGACGGTCAGGGCGCGGTGGGCCTGGACCTCGGCTTTGCCGGTGACGCCGGCCCCGGCGCGGCGCGGCGTTTTTCGGTCAGCGGCTTTGACTACGGTATCTGGTCGGCGTCGATGAACTCCTTCACCATTTGGGACCTGGAGCTCAAGGGACAAAAGAAGGCCGGCATCAAGAACTCCAACGAAACCCTCATGATCCACAACCTGAAGAGCGAGAACACCGTGCCTGCGCTGATCATCGGTCCGCGCTGGAGCAACTTCGTCACGATCATTGATTCTCAGCTCTTGGGCGGAGCCAAAGACCAGCCCGCGATCATCATCGACGGCGGCGACGACAAGCACCTATTTGCGCGCAATATCAAGGTTACCGGATATGAATTAACGGTGAAGGGGCTGCAAAACGATAAACGTAATGCCAAGGGCAACATCGACGAATACAACGCCGGGCCCACCGTCAAAGCCTTCCCCGACTGCGTCGAGAAGACCCTGAACCTGCCGGTGAAATGGGCGCCCGAAGTGCCCTGGGGCGACGTGAAGAAGGACTGGGCCAACGTCATGACGTTCGGCGCCAAAGGCGACGGCAAGAACGACGACACCGTGGCGGTGCAAAAGGCCATCGACAGCGGCGCGAGCACGGTCTATTTCCCGGGCGGAAACAAGTACATGGTCACGGACGTGATTGTCCGCGGCAAGGTTCAGCGCCTTATCACCTGCGAAGCCTATCTTACGGCCGACCATATTTACGTCCGCGACGGCAGTGCGCCGGCGGTGATTATTGAGCGCGGGATCCCCTGGTGGGATAACCCCCACTTGTTGATCGTGCAGCAGACCAAGCGCACCCTGATTGTGCGCGACCTGTGTGGCTCGGTCACCCAGGAGGAGACCGGCGATCTATTCGTCGAGGATATCTGCGGCGAGCTGTACATGACCAAACCGGGCGGCCGCGCCTGGTGCCGCTATCTCAATTACGAGCCGCCCAAGGAGAAGCTCGGCCTGACCAACAAGGGCGGGATTCTGTGGGTCATGGGCAGCAAGATCGAGCATCCTGGGGCCAAAGCAGAACTGACGGATGGCAGCATGACCGAGCTGCTGGGGGCCTTTTGGTACGGGAGCTTCGATGAGAAGGTACTCAACGGCATTACGGTCAAGGACTCCGCCGTCAGCATCGTCGGCCACCGCATGCATTCCTTTGGTAACGGCGAATGGAAGCCCTGGGTCCATGTCGAACGGAAGGGTGAAACTTTCGATTGGGACAAGGGATGGGGCATGGACTTCCTCAGCATCGCCACCCAGGCCGATCTGGATGCGGTGAAGAAGCTCAAGCCCTAACGCGCAGCATGGATCGCCCTGGCTTCAGGTCAGACGTCAGGGCAGCGGCAAAAACGGCGTCTGATCGAAACGGTCGTCGAGGTCTTCGTACACCGCGGTGATGTCGTCTAACGGCAGATATACGCGGTAGCGATGTGCCTCGGCGCCGAACTTGTCGATCGCATCGGCGAGCAGAATTTCGCGCCGGCCTTCGCCGCTGAGTTCTTCACGTTTCGCGGCCTGGTAGATTTTGCGGCTGGCTTCGGGCGACCAGTGCAGGCAGCGGACTTCGCCGACCAATATTTCTTTGCGCACTTCGACGATCTTCAGCAGAAAACGTTCGCCGCGGCGCACGATTACGGTCGCGACGCGCTGCTGCTCGACGAAGGCTTCTAGGATCTTAGCGATCGAGCCAGGATTCTCAGTGCCGGGGACGATGATCTTTTTGTCGCCGCTCATGGGAAACTTTCTACAGATGAAAAGGGGGCGAAAAACGCAGTAAAACTGCAACGAAACTTACAGCAGTCGGTCGCCAAGTTTCTGCGCAAGCTTGGTCCGCCACGCCGGCGCGTGGTCAGTCTGCGTCGGCGCCAAGCTGTCGATCAGGCGGTCGATGCCGGGATGATGGTCGCGGCGTTCCTGATTCACGGCGACGATGGTCTCGCTGGTGATGAGTTCTTCGCCAACCACGCAGAGGTTTGGCGTGACCGCGACGGTCGAGCCCGAGCGCACGATATAGATCGCGACCCGATCCTGCTCGGCGCAGGTGGTCTCGATATCTTTTGGGCCGACTTCGAAGCGAATGCCGTGGCCGGTCGCGTCCAAAATCAGGCCGTAAATCTCTTCGTACTGCGGATCGATCAACACCGGCTGGCCGCGCAGCAACTCTAGTTTCGGATCGGCCGCCGAATCGGCCCAGCGCCGCGATGCGTTCAGGGTTTTGACCTGCTGCGCGCGCGCGCGCGACATCAACACGCAATGGCCCAAATAATCACCCAGGCCCAAGCTACCGAGGATGCGCACGTCAGTGTTGGCGCGGATCAGATGCGCGGTCAGCTCGCGCCAATTGCGCACTTTTGGCGTGTCGAGCGCGTCCAACAGCGTGTTATGAAAAGCGTCGTAACAGGTCAGCGACAAGTCGCGCTTATGTTTGGGCAGATACGTCGGCGTGACTTCGTGCTCGGTGCCCAACAACAGCGTGCGCACGGTCGCGCCGCGATTCACGCCGGCGCTGGGCACGGCGATGTCCAGTTCCATCAAATTGAACACGACCCGCGCCGGTTTGCCCGGCCGGGTCAGATCCAATTGGATATGCAGCGCGCGCGCGGCTTCGCTGATGTCGGCGTCGCTGTCGTGACGCAGCGCGTCGAGCAACCGTTCGACCCCGGATTTGTTGGTGTAGTCGAGCTGTGCGCTGCCGTCGTCGCCTGCATACCGGCGCATGCGCCCGAGCGCGTTTTCCACGTCGCCCAAATCATGGCCGGCGCGGTCGGCGGCGCGCATGGTCATGTCCGCGTCATGGCCGTTGGCGCGCCACAGTGCGATCAGGCCTTCTTCCAATTTCACTCGGCGTTTGTCGTCTTTGATCAAGCGCCGGATGGCCGAAACGAATTCCGCGCGCAGCCAGCCAAGCGCGACCAGCTTTTTCAGCACATCGTCAAAGCTGCCGCCTTTGGGTGGCACCGCGACCAGGACCGGATCGGACATGCGAAGCTCTCCAATGCCCGCACGTCAGCGCACGGGCGGCGCAGCTTCGACCGATGGTCGGTACTGGCAAGACTGCCGGCGAAAAATCAGCGAACGGCGCTTACCGAATAGCGGACGCTCAACGTCCGCGTGCAGAAGATAGCGCCATCCGTTCGGCGCCGTGATCGAGCGGCACCGCGTTCGCCGCTTTAGCCGCGTCGCGATCGGCGACGTCGCGCTGATCCAGCTGCTGCGCGAAGGCTGCGAACAATCCGGCCGCATCTGGCGGCGCCAACGCTTCGACCAACGCGATCACGCCGATGCGTTCGAGTTCATCGCCGTTGTCGGTGTAGCGCGCCAACAACGATTCACGCCAACGCGCTGGATCATCCAAGCGCAGGATCGCCAACGCGCGCGCCGGCCACCAGCCTGGTTCACGCGACAGCGCTGCGTCCATCAGCGGCAGCAATTGCGCCGGGGTGAACGCTGCCAATTCCGCGCGGGTGGGCGTGCGCGCGGGATCGCGCAATTCGGCCAGGAACGCATCGCGGGCGAGCAGGACGTCGGCGGTCGCGGCGTGATCGCGCCACCACCACGTCCACGCTTGGCCAGGCCCAGCGGGATAGCCGGTCAAGGTGCGCAGCGTCGCCGCGGCGGCGCTGCGCAATTCCGGATGCGGCGCGTCGGCCGCGACGCTGGCGAGAGTGCCCCAGGTGCGGCTGTCGCCATTGGTGGCGAGCGCCCGC
>JBBROQ010000179.1:0-6544 GCA_038229115.1 Planctomycetota bacterium
CATGGGCGGGGCTGTAGTCGGAGGGCTCTATGGCGCACAGCCCAGCCTCACCGCGCTCGACGGCCGCGGAAACCTGCAATTTCAAGTCGATTTCCGCCGCATGTACGCCAGCGCGGCGACCTGGCTGGGCTTCGGCACCGCGGCGCAGGACGCGGCTTTCAACGCGCACTTCGACCCGCTGCCGCTGTTGGCGTAGGCGCCTGAGATAAATCATCTGCGCGTGCTGCGCGCACTTCCGCAGAGCGGCTGGCCGTCACCATGCGCGCATGACCGACCGCCGCCGCATCACCATCCGCGATCTGTTGGCGAACCCGTATGTGCGCTTGGGGTTCGAAATCCTGGGCTTGGTTCTGGCTGTGTGGCTGATGGTGCGACTGTCGAATGTGCTGACGCCGGTGCTGCTGGGTTTGGTGCTGGCGTACATGTTGGAGCCGGTGGTGGCGTGGTGCGCTCGGCGCGGGTTGTCGCGAAGCATCGCAGCGTCGCTGGTGTTTGGCGTGGGCGCGCTGCTGACCTTGGCCGTGTTGGTGGTGGGCGTGCCGAAGGCCGCGGCGGAAGGCTGGAAATTATATTTGGGCACGGTCCGCGGCGACGTGTGGACCGACACGAATCACGACGGTCGATGGGAAGCGGGCGAGCCGCTGGTGCGCGACCTCAATGGCAATGGTCGCGGTGACCCCAGTTATCTGAAAGCCGGTCGCGAGTTTCTCGCCAGTCGCGGCATCATCGATCTGACACCGAACAAAGATGTCGTCAGCGATCCCGACGAGGCCACGACGCAAGTCGACGATTTCGATGCGGAAGTGTGGCTGAAAACACAGCTCAAGCAGTTGGTCGATTCGCTGCGTCATGGCGATCGGACGGTGCTCAATCGCGTGCTGGGCATCTTCGGCATGTTTAGTGTCTGGCTGCTGATCCTGGTACTGATCCCGGTGTTCGGTTATGTGTTCAGCCTGAATCTTCCGCGCGTTAGCGCGACCATCATCGAGCATATTCCGGTCGCCAGCCGCGAACGCACGCTGCGCATTTTGGCCGAGATCAATCAAGTGGTTGGCGCATTCTTTCGCGGCCGCGTCGCCATCTGTTTGCTGTTGGGCATCCTCGCCTGCATCGGTTTCCGCTTCAGCGGCGTGCCAAGCTGGCTGGTGCTGGGCATCGTGATGGGCATTGGCACCGCCATTCCGCTGGCCGCGGGTCTGACCTTAGTGCCGGTCGGGATCATGCTGTTTCTTAGCGGCGGCAGCGAATGGCAGTACGTCGGCGCGGCCGTGACCTTCGCCATCGTGCAGGGGCTCGAGCCGGTATTAATCGCGGTGATCATGGGCAAAGGGGTCGAGATGCATCCGCTCATCCTGATCGTCGGCATCCTCGCTTTCGGCACGCTGTTTGGCGCGGTCGGTGCGCTGCTGGCCGTGCCGTTGGCCGCGACCTTCCGCATCGTCATGCGCGAATTCATCTATCCGCACATCCGGCGCATGGCCGGCCTCGATGAGGATCATCCGGCCCCGGATCCGGGCGTGCGCACACCCAGCGCGTTTGGCTGAGCTGGCTGCTGCTTGGCGCCTGCTTGCTGGCGACCTGCGCGGCCGTCGCTACACCGCTCGCCCCATGCCGACGCTCACCCGCGCTGTGATCTGTGAGGCTCTGCAATGGCCGGGCATGGTATTGGGCCTGATCGGCGCGGTGCTGATCGGCTATGTCGATGCCCGGCTCGGCTTTGCCGGCTTCGTCTGTTTTCTCCTGAGCAACGTGTGCTGGATCGCCTGGGGCCTGCATCGCGGCGGACGCGGCTTGGTGATCATGCAGAGCCTGTTTGTGATCACGTCCTTGATGGGCATGTATCACAAATGGCTGGCCATCGGCGCTGCATAATGGCGTCGCCTTAGACCGTATTTTTAGCCAATAACCGGGATATTTCCCTGCGTTTCGGCGCGCGCACTATTTCGCGCGATGCCGGCCGATCACATCCAATGCGGCTTTGGCGGCGTTGCGAAGGTCGTCGCTTTCGGTCGCCGAACGGCTGAGCGCAGTGAGCAGCGGCAGCGCCTCAGTGGCGTCATCGGCCATCAAGATGAGGGCGGTGATTGCACCGGTGCGCAGGCGCGGATCGGGTTCGGAATGGTCGTTGAGCAGCGTAATGAAACGCGACAGCGTGCGCTTCGGTTCGCCGGCTATGGCCAAGGCTTTCAGTGCTTCGATGCGGGATTCCGTCAATTGCTTGCGGTCGGCGCTGATGCGTTCGAGCGCAGGCACGGCGTCGGGTTGCGCTTGGCCGGCGGAAACCAGTGCCGCGCACGCGCCCGGCCAGGCTTCGGCAGCGGGCTGCGTCAGCGCGTCCACCGCTTGCGCACTGATCTCGGGCGTGACCAGGCGCATGTGCGCCAGGGTCGCTAATGCCTGTCCGCGCACCCGCGGCCTGGTTGCGGTGGTCGCTTCGCGTTTGAGCGCCGAGACCGCCTCGCGCTCGCGCGGCTGCGCCTTGCCCAGGGCGAACAGCGCCGCCACCGCGACCTGATCGCGACGGTCTTCGCTGGCTTGAACCGCCGCCGCGGTCGCTTGTGGCGGCAACACGTCATAGCCGCGACCCATCGCTAATAGAGCAACCTCGCGCACGCGTGGATCCGGATGCGCACACAGTTTTGCCAACACCGCAGTCTGATCGGCCAATGCACGGTTGAATTCGGGTTCGGCCAGTGACCGCCGCAGCGCGATGACGATCGCGGCCTCGCGCTTAGCCAGATCGTCGCCGCCAAGCGCGGTCAGTAGTTCCGGCAGCGGCAGTTGCCCGGCGATGTTCAGTTTCGCTTCGCGTTCGCGTTGGTCGCGCCACACGCCGATGGCGTCGATCAGTGCGTTGGCCGCGGCGCGCACCTCGTCGTCGGTGTCGGCCTTTAGTCGGTAGATCTGCTGAATGGTGGCTTCGGGTAGTTCGGCCGGCGGCGCTAGCACATGCAGGGTTTGTAGCCGCACCTGCGCATCGACATGACTTAATAGCGGCGTCAGCGCTTCGGCAGCGGCGGTCACTGCGGCCGGCCCCAATTTGCCGATGTTCATCACTGGGGACTGCAGCAACACCGGATCCTTCACGCCTTTGAGTTGCATCAAAAAGGTGTCGAGCTGCGTGCGCGTGTCGGCCGGCAACGGCGCCGGATCCGCGGCGATGACCGCAGCGACAAGACTCCACAGCAAGACGGCGGCGCGCAGCATGGCTGAGTAGACTAGGTGCGTCGGCCGCCGATGAATCCGTTGTGCGTTCGCAGGCAGCGGCGGCTGTATGACGAGCGGTATCGTGGCGATGGTGGGCACTTAACGTTCAGCGCCAAAGTCACGGCGAAAACGCGCAGGCGGGCGGCCGGTAGCGGACGTGAATTGACGGCTGAAAAAATATTGGTCGCAGAAGCCCAGGCGTTCGGCGATGGCGGGCAAAGTCAGGCGGCCGGCGATCAGCAACTCTTTCGCGCGCTCGATGCGCCGTTGTTGTCGCCAGCGCGCCGGCGGCAGGCCGACTTCGGTGGTGAACACTTTGCGAAAACGTTCGTAACTAAGCCCAAAGCCAGCAGCGAGCCGCGCGTAGTCCATCGGCAGCTCGAGATTTTCGCCCAGACGCACGCAGGCGACGGCGATGAAGTCGGTGCCGCGTTGTTCGCGTCCGCGGCGTTGATGCGCCGCGGCCAACGCGCAAATGAAGGTCAACATCCGGCCGGCCAGGACGTGTTGCGCGCGGTCGTCGGCGTCGCGGAAGTCGGTGGCGAAGCGTTGGAATTCGGCCATCAGCTCCGGATCCAAGCCGGGCGAGAGCAACGGTTGTTCAGGCGTGACCACGCCTTCGCGCACCAACTGATCGAACAGCGGCCCACGATACATGGCGTAACATTCCGACCACAGCGGCTGCTCGCCGCGGCCGTAGCTGTGCACGATCCCGGGAAACAGCAGCAAAACATCGCCGGCTGCGACCGCGCGTTCGGGCAGTTGCGGCGTAACGAAACGCCCGGCGCCCTCCAACAACCAGACGAAGGCGTATTCGTCCAAACGTCGATCGCGGCACCATTCGCGTGGTTTGTCGTAGATGTAACCGACGGTGGTCACGCCACTGCCTTCGTGATCGTGCAGCAGCGCGTCGGTGCGCACATAGGTGATGTCGCGAGATCGGCGAGGCATGGGGGATGGTCGGACAGGTGACGACCAGAAACTACAAAAATAATTCAGCGACGTCCATTGTGATGAGTCAATTCCATCGGGATAATCAGCGCCATAAGGATCACACCATGGCCACCATCGCCCGCTTCGGTACGACCACTTGCTCTATTCCATCGGAACAGCTTGGACAGCTGCGTGAGGCCAACGCATTGCTGGATGACTTGCCGGCGCTGCGTGCTCGCATGGCTGAGGACGGCTATTTGCTGATCCGCGGCTTCCACGATCGCGCCGAGGTCCTGGACGCGCGTCGAGCGATCATGCAGGGTTTTGCCGCGCGCTGCAAACCGGGCACTGATCCGATGGATGGTATCGTCGGCGGCGAAGGCGGCGGAGCGTTCGCAGGCGTCGACAAACCAGAGGATCAGCCGGAATTCCGGCGCGTGGTGGATGGCGAACGGCCGCTGCGATTCTTTGATCGCTTCCTGGGCGACACCGCAATGACCTTCACCTTTAAATGGCTGCGTTTGGTTGGCCCGGGTGAGGCGACCGGCGCGCATTTGGACACCGTCTACATGGGGCGCGGCACGCCGAACCTATTCACGGTGTGGACGCCGTTTGGCGACATCACTTATGACCAGGGGCCGTTGGCTATCTTGGTTGGTTCGCACCGGCTGGAGTCATTTGCGAAAGTGCAAAACACGTACGGGCAAATGGACGTGGATCGCGATCGCGTCGACGGCTGGTTCAGCGACCAGCCGTTGGAGCTGGCGCAGCGCTTTGGCGGCCAGTGGGCGACCAGCGAGTTTCGCGCCGGCGACGCGCTGATCTTCGGGATGCGCACCATGCACGCGTCGTTGGTACACACTTCAGATCGCTTTCGGTTAAGCGCCGACGCGCGCTATCAGCGGCAAAGTGATCCGAAGGATGAGCGTTGGATCGGTGAGCGGCCGATTGGCCATTACGCATGGCACAGCGAACCTGATAAAATGGTGCCCATGACCACAGCTCGGGCGCAGTGGGAAGTATAAGCGTTCGAGAGTTGTTTGATTTAGCCAAAAATCAGGTGACAGACAGGGCTTGCTGGTATTAAACATATGTATGAAGCGCAAAGTTCTCGCCCGTAGTCTGGAAACCCGCGCGCGCATCTTGGATGCCGCTGAAGTGCTGTTTGCAGAGAAGGGGCTCGAATACGCCTCGATGCGCGGCATCACTACCGCGGCTCAGGTCAACTTGGCGGCAGTGAACTATCATTTTGGTTCGAAAGAGGGCTTGGTAGTGGCGGTTTATGTGCGTCGGCTGCGGCCGGTGAGCGCCGAACGCCTGCAAATGCTCGATAGCGCCGAGCGGCGGACGACCTTGAAGCTGGAAGACGTGCTGTTGGCGTACATTGCACCAGTGCTGCGGCTGCTGCATGACCCCAAAGGAGGCGGCGACGTGTTCATCCGGCTGCTTGCCCGCGCATTGTATGAGCCCGGGGCCTATCTGGCCCAGCTCTATAAGGAGGAGATGGAGCCAATGCTCGCGCGTTTCCAGGCCGCCCTCGCCCGCTGCCTGCCAAAGTTGTCATCTGAAGAGCTGTTTTGGCGTCTGCATTTTGCCGGCGGTTCGATTGCTTACACTTTGGCCCAGGTTCATCGTCTGGATGCGATGGCCCAAGCGGTCTATGACCCGAAGGAAGTGGAAAACGTGATCAGTCGCCTGGTCGACTTCACGGCTGCGGGCATGCGCGGTGAGCACGATGGCAGGACATTTCCAGAGCCACATCGTGGCGAGGCTAAGATACCATTACATTAGTTTATGAACATTACATCAACTTGACGACCCGATTTAAAAACTACTAAAATAGTTACTAGAATAATCCGGCGAATTCCTGGCCGGAAGTAAAATGAAGCTGGACTTCCCTGGCTTACTTGGCATTTATGCGGGCCTTAGCGTGCACTTGGTGGTCTTGTCGTCGACAAAGCCCATCTTCAAGCCAGCACTCGACAGGAATGGAATAAGCCATGCTGCAAAAGACCCCCACCGGCGGCGAAGTTGTCATCCAGTGCCTTGAACGCGAAGGCGTGGACGTCATTTACGGCTACTCTGGCGGCGCAGCCATGCCGATCTTCGACGCTTTAGTCGATTCGAAGATCAAGCTGGTCTTGGTCCGTCATGAACAGGGCGCGACGCACATGGCCGATGGCTATGCCCGCGCCACCGGCAAACCGGGTGTGGTTTTGGTCACTTCGGGTCCGGGCGCTACCAACTGCGTGACGGGATTGTTGACCGCGCTGATGGATTCGGTGCCGATGATCGTTCTTACCGGCCAAACCATCACCTCGATGCTGGGCAAGGACGCGTTCCAAGAAGCCGACGTCACCGGCATCACCTATCCGGTGGTCAAGCACAGCTACCTGGTGCGCAA
>JBBROQ010000180.1:0-6531 GCA_038229115.1 Planctomycetota bacterium
CGGCCTGATCGGCATCGGCCGCAATTTATTTCAGGAAACCCCGGCCTCGGGCACCGCGCAGACCGGCAATCCGGGCGACTCAGGTTTCGGCACCATCCGTTCGGGTACGCTGGAAAAAGCCAATGTCGAAGCGGTCACCGAACTGGTGAATCTGATCGTCGCGCAGCGCGCCTATGAACTGAATTCCAAGACCATCAAGACCAGCGATCAGATGCTGTCGACCGCCAATGAGATCGTGCGCTAAACATGCGTGGGTTGTTGTTCGTGGTATTGGTCATCGCCACGGCGTCGGGTGCCGAACCGCTACAAGTCGCGTTGCGCGGCCAGGTCGAATTCGCTGGGCGCCGCGTGCTGTTGTCGGACATCGCCGTCATCACCGGCGAGGCCGCGCAGATCGCAGCGCTCGCCGATGTGGTGGTGCTGGAACTGTCCGGCTCGGCACCGCACACGTTGGATGTCGCATTGATCCGGCCGCTGATTGGTAAGCGCCTGCCGAATGAGCCAGTGACGATCACCGGCACGTGTGCGCTCACCCGCGCGCGGCGCAAAATCGAAGAAGCCGAGTTGGTGCAGGCCGCGACTGCCGCAGTTGGTGCCGACGCGGAAGTCAGCTTGCTGCGCTGCAGCGGCGCGGTGACAGTGCCCAATGAAGGCGCCGAGCCTGCTTTGGTGGTCGAGCCACTCGACAGCGCCGTGGCCGGCGATTTGCCGCTGCGCGTGCGCGTGGTGGGCGTCGAGACCGAGCTCGCACGCGCGCTGGTAGTCGTGCGCGTGGTCCGCTTCGCCACTGTCGCGGTCGCCGCCAACGCCATTGCGCGCGACGCCACCATCACCGCCGCCGATCTGCGCGTCGAGCGAGTGAAGCTGAGCGGAACACCGTATTTTACTGATGTATCCGCGCCGGTTGGCCAGGTCGCACGGGTCGCGATTGCCGCTGGCGCGCCGGTACCGCGCAGTGGCATCACCATTGTGCCCGAAGTGAAAAGTCAGCGTCAGGTAACGCTGGTCTATCGTCATGCTGGCTTCGAAGTGCAGGCCACCGGCACGGCCTTGGCCGATGGCCGCACCGGCGAAACCATCGCGGTGCGCCGTGTTGACGGCCGCTCGGTCAAAGCGCTGGTGATTGGCCCCGGTCAAGCGCAGGTGAATCCGGACTGAACATGCGCGTCAATGTGAGACCCGGCCGTCTTGCGAGGTTCGACGCTCACCTAACATCCCCGCCCATGCCTTTGTCGATGCCTCTGCCAACACGTCCGCGTTTGCTCAAATTGTCAGGCGAAGCGCTGGGTGCTGACGACGGGATCATCGACGACGCCGAACTGATGCGTGTGTGTCGCGAATTGGTCGCCGGGGCTTCGGCCGCCGCGCCGGTCGCGGTGGTAGTCGGCGGCGGCAACATCATTCGCGGCGCGAACGTGAAGGCCGTCGCCACCGATCCGACACGTGGCGATTACATGGGTATGTTGGCGACGCTCATCAATGCGTTGGCGCTTAAGGGCGGTATCGAGCGTGCTGGTGGACGCTGCGAAGTAGTCGGCCCGCACGCGATCCCGAATGTCTGCCGCGCCTACGATCGCGCGCAGGTGCTCGCCTGGTTGGCTGCGGGCGTGATCGTGGTGTTCGGCGGCGGCACCGGTCATCCGTTCTTCACCACCGACACCACAGCGGCACTACGCGCGGCCGAGATCGGCGCGGCCGAAGTCCTGAAGGCCAGCAAGGTCGACGGCATCTACACCGCCGATCCGAAAAAAGATCCGACCGCCACGCGTTTTGAGTATCTGACTTTCGATCAGGCCATCGCCGGGCGTTATGGCGTGATGGATACGGCCGCGTTCGCGCTGTGCCGCGACCACGCGATCGGCATCCGCGTATTCGATATGACTGTCGCCGGCACCATCAGCGCCGCGTTGGGCGATCATCCGCCCGGCACGCTGGTCGGGCCGGCTCGCTGATTTTTTTACGGAGAAAACCATGAGTTTCGACGCGCTTTTAGCTGAAACCAAAACCAAGTTCGAAAAAGCGCTGACCGCGCTTAACAACGACTTCAAGCACATCCGCACCGGCCGCGCCTCGCCGGCGATGATCGAACATGTGCACGTCGAAGCCTATGGCTCGATTTTGCCGCTCGCGCAGTGCGCGTCGATAAGCGTGCCCGAACCGTCGCAGTTGATGGTGAAGCCATGGGACAAAGGCTTGGCCAAAGCGATCGAGCGCGCGCTATCCGAAGCGCAGCTGGGCATGAACCCGCAAAGCGACGGCATCGTGATCCGCCTGAATCTGCCGCCGCTGTCCACTGAACGCCGACAGCAACTCGCTGGCCAAGCCAAAGAAGCGACCGAAAAATGCAAAGTCTCGATGCGTAACATTCGCCGCGATGAAATCAAAACCGTCGAGACCAAGGGCAAAGCCGACAAGCTGCCCGAAGACCTGACCAAGAAAATCGCTGAAAAAGTCAGCGAATTGCTGAAAACGTACGAAGCAAAAGCTGAAGCGGCGCTGAAAGAAAAAGTCACCGACATCACGACGCTCTAAGCAACCGCGTCCAGGCGCAGGCGGTTACTTCGGCTGCAATAGCACCACCGCCTGCGCCTGGATCGCCAAGCGATTGCCCACGGCATCCAGACCTTCATTGGTGCGCGCCTTCAGACCAACGCGGCCGATTGGCAGATGGAACAGCTCGGCCAGACGCGCACGCATCGCCGGTTTGTGCGCCATCAACTTCGGCGCCTCGGCGATCACATTCACATCAAGATTGGTCAGCGCCCACGGTTTCAGTGCCGGCAGGTTCAGTACCGCGTGCACGAATTCGGCGGAATCGCGGCCACGGTGCGCGGCATCAGTGTCGGGAAAATGCTCGCCCAGATCGCCGGCCGCAACCGCGCCCAACAACGCGTCGCACAGCGCGTGCAGCACCACGTCGCCGTCACTGTGCGCGATCACGCGATAGGCGCAGGGAACGCGAATATTCGCCAGCATGATGCCGTCGCCGGCCTCTAAGCGATGGATGTCATAACCGATGCCGACGCGATGGGTCATCGCAGTGGACAGATTATTTCTGCACTTTTGCCAGGTATTCCCCGGCATTCAGCAATCCGGCCAGCGGCTGCGCCGCGCTCGGACGCACTTTAACGAACCAACCTTTGCCGGATGGCTCCTGATTCACGTACTCAGGATGATTGGCCAATTCAGCATTCACCGTCACCACGGTGCCGTCGATCGGGGCATAAAAATCGTTCACCGATTTCACTGACTCAATCTCGGCGCAGGCCTTGCCGCGGCTCAGTACGGTGCCCACTGGCGGCACCTGCACATGGATGACTTCGCCGACTTCGCCGGCCGCAAACGCGGACAAGCCGATGGTGATCAGGTCGCCATCGGCGCGCGCCCATTCGTGGGTCGGAAGGTAGTGCTCGCTGCTCATGGGCGGGCAGGATGGATCGCTGATCGAGCGCGCAAGCGGGTCGCGGGCGACTGCTGCTGGCGCGTCCAGACGTACGGCTCAACGTGTGTCAGGAAGCACGGCCAAGGCCGCGCAGCCGCGATGGTGCGGCTGCGGCGTGCGGGCTACCTTTACTCACGAAATGCACATGTCCGCCACCGCCAATGTATGTTCTATCTGCTGCCACGTGCACGCTGAAATGACGACGTGAGCCCCACCAGCGCCAGCGATCACCTCGACGAAGACTTTCGCTATGGCCAATTGGCGATCGAAGGTCGGCTGATTACACCGGATCAGTTCGATACAGCGATGGATCGGGTTAAGCAGACGAAGAAGGCGTTGGCCGAGGTACTGACCGCCGACGGCACCATCGACGCCACCACCGCCGAGCGCCTGACCAAGGCCCTGCGCCGCATCATGCGCGACGAGCGCGCGAAGAGCGAAGGCGGCGTGCTGATGAAAAAGCAGATCGCCGGATATAAAATCATCCGGCGCATCGGCGAAGGCGGCATGGGCGAAGTGTATCTTGCCGAACAATTGACCATGCACCGCACGGTCGCGCTGAAGATTCTGCACGCGAAATGGGCCGATGACGAAGAGTTCCGCAAACGCTTTCTGTTGGAAGCGCGCGCCGCCGGAAAGTTGTCGCATCGAAACCTGATCCAGGTGTTCGACGTGGGCAAATTTCAAGGTTTGTACTATTTCTCGATGGAGTTCATCGATGGCGTCACCGTCGACGATCTGATCCGCCATCAAGGCGCGATGCCGATCGAAAAAGTGATCGACATTTGCATGCAGGTATGCGAAGCGCTGAAATATCTCAGCGCGCATGACATCGTGCATCGCGACATCAAACCCGCGAACGTAATGGTGACCAAAGACGGCATCGTGAAACTGGGCGATTTCGGTTTCATTCAGTCCGCGTTTGACGCGGAATTGATGCAAGAAGGCACCACCATCGGCACGCCGGATTATATCTCGCCCGAACAGGCGCGCGGCGAACGTAATCTGGATGTGCGCTCGGATATTTACAGCCTGGGCGCGACCTTGTTCCACATGCTTAGCGGCAAAACCCTGTACGCCGGTTCGGCCAGCAAGGTGATGCGCGACCACATCGATACCGTGCCACCACGCCTGGAAGATCTGCGCAAAGATGTGCCCAAAGGCATGCAGCGGATGTTGGTGAAGATGATCGCCAAACATCCGATCGACCGCTATCAGGGTCCGGATGATGTCATCAAAGATCTGGAGATGCTGAAGATCGATTGCGCCTCCGACGACGGCACGCTGCCGACTTCGCGCAGTCAGATCATCAATGTCATCACCGCCGAGAAGGAACGCATCTTCGGGTTGGAAAAGGAACTCGACGCGATGCGTTGGCGCAACCGGCTATGGCTGGTAATCGCGATTCTTGGGTGGGTCATGGCCGCGGTCGGATTTGTGGCGGCGATGGCGCGCTAATAGAGCATGAAACAATTTCTGATGGTGTTGATAGTTACGGGAATGGTGGTTTCTATTGTTACGCTCGTTTCGTCCTGGAGCGTTTATCGTGCGCAGACTATTCGAGATGCATTGCATTCAAACCTACAGTTTTTGATATCAGAAGGAGTGAACGCCGCAGAACAGGGCCAAGTCATAAAAAAAATAGAATCAAATCATGAAGCTGTTCTTGGTAACGCGGCGAGAACAACGAATGGTGTGTTGATGCTTTTAGTTCTCTGCTTTGCTATGCTGGGTTGTCTGGTCGGAATAAATATGCAAAAGGCGAAGGACGGCCGGTCGATAGTTTAAGTGTTAATGATCGGCAAACTTCATCAGTGAATCCGCGAAAGCATAAATCAAACGTACAATCGTTAGAATGACGAACGGCAACGCCATTACGACGGCAGTATTGATGAGTTTTGAGCTGGTCCCGTATTTCACCAGATCAATGGTGGCCAGTGCGAAAAAGGTCGCCGGGAAGAGCCAGTATAAAGGCTCGAAACGCGCCAAGTTTGCGGGGGTTATCAAAACACAGGAAAGAGAGCCGAGCACGAAAAGCGAAATAATGCGCAATTTTCCACGGCGAATATTGTTCGTCTTGCTCTTCTCCCTCATTCGACCGTCCATTCCCGCGTCACATTGCACAGTTCCTTCAAGCGCGTGCTGAGCGTATTACGGGTGATGCCCAACAACGTGGCAGCCTTGCTCTTGTTGTTGCCGCAGGCGGCCAGCACGGCTTCAAATAGGTGACGTTCCCATTTATCGCGCACCGTGTCGTAGAGGTCGCTGCCGTTGCGGCTGATGCAGGTGGTGGTTTCGGTCTGCATATAATTCTTCAGTCGCGCTTCGAAACTGGCCATGCCGTGGGCGCGGTCGGTTTCTTGGTGCGGGTCGTAGGCCATGACCGCGATCGGCAGCAGATCCGGGGTGATCTCGCGCCCGGGCGCCATTACTACCATTTTTTCCATACAGTTTTCGAGTTCGCGCACATTGCCAGGCCATGGATAACGGCACATAGCCTCGACTACTTCGCGGGACATGGTTTCGATATATTTCACATTCCGCTGGCAATAGATGTTCAGGAAATGTTCGGCCATGTGCGGAATGTCTTCGACCCGCTGGCGTAGCGGCGGAATGTGCAGATAGACGACATTCAGCCGATAATATAAATCGGCTCGGAACGTGCCTTTGCGGACTTCGTCTTCCAGCACGCGATTGGTCGCGGCGATCACACGCACATCCAGTTTGCGCACGCGATTGTCGCCGACGCGCTCGATCTCCATTTCTTGCAGCACGCGCAGCAGCCGCACTTGCATGGCCTGGCTGACTTCGCCGATCTCGTCCAGGAAGATGGTGCCGCCATGCGCGGCTTCGAAGCGGCCTTTGCGGTCGGCGACGGCGCCGGTGAACGCGCCTTTGACATGACCAAACAATTCGGATTCAAGCAGGGATTCCGACAGCGCGCCGCAATTGATCGGAATGAACGCACCGTTGGCTCGGTTAGAATTGTCATGCAGCAAGCGCGCGATCAGTTCTTTACCGGTGCCGGTTTCGCCATGGATCAACACGGTGGCGGTTGATGATGCGACCCTTCGCGCATTTTCGATCAC
>JBBROQ010000181.1:0-6494 GCA_038229115.1 Planctomycetota bacterium
CCGGGCTTCCTCAGCGGAAATCTTTCCGGCGTGATCCAGCAGCTTGCGGCCTGAGATTTTCAGGAACTCATCCAGCTTCACCATCCAGTCCTGCATCGTCATCGGCTTGCGCTCCAGCGCCTGTAACTCCGCGTATTCGATGTACAGGTTCACGATGCGGTTGAGCACCTGGAGTTCATCTTCCGTCAGGTAGTTCTTAGCCACCATCGCGTCGTCCTTGCGCACGATGCCGCCGGACCGCGTGTTGAGCATGCCCATCAACGGCTGCGTGGCATCGGCCCGCTCCGCGATCACTTCGGCGGCGGTATGTCCGTGGGTGGCCCAGTGCATCTTATTCTGTACCGTGGCGAAGAATTTCTGCGACGCCTCCGCGTCCGGCGAGTAATCCACACTGGTCGCGTAAATATCCAGCACCTTCTGGTAAAAACGCCGTTCCGAGGACCGGATATCGCGGATGCGCGCCAACAGCTCGTCGAAGTAATCCACCTGCCCCTTGCCCGGTGGATTCTTGAGCCGCTCGTCATCCATGACAAAGCCTTTGACGAGAAACTCTTGGAGCTGGGCCGCTGCCCACTGCCGGAACTGCGTGCCCCGGTGACTCTTCACCCGAAAACCCACCGCCAGAATCATCGGCAGGTTGTAGTGCTCGATCCGGCGGCTGATCTGCCGCTTTCCCTCAGTTTGAACGGTCAAGTATTCCTTGACGGTTGCCGGCGGAGTCAGCTCACCTTCTTGGAAAATATTCTGAATGTGCAGGCTGATGTTTTGCTTCGTGCTCTGGAAGAGATCGGCAAGCTGATTCAGCGACAGCCACAACGTCTTCTCGGCAAAGCGCACGTCCACACGGGTGCGACCATCCTCCGTCTGATAAAGGATGATGTTCGATTGAGGCAATGGTTTGTCGCTCATGGTTTCATCTCCCTGCGATTCGAACTATTCGATAACGCCGAATAGTTGCCGTCGCCCACGCTCAATTCCCCGCTCAGCAGCTTCGGCAGCAGCGTGTCGCGCAGGGTGGCGAGGGTGCGGGATTGGTCGGCATTCGCAGTGATGCGTTCGTCAATTGGCACAAGCAGCTTGGCGATTTCTTGCTGTGCTCCGGCAGGTGGCAAATGGATGACCATTTTACGCTGGTCTTGCAGACTCACATAGGGTGCCATGTCCGTCTGTGTACTAACTGCTGCAACCTGGCGGTTGAAATCTTCGGTGTTCATCCAGCGATAGAGCACGTTGGGGTGTAGCTTATCCGGTGCGAGTGAGCGCCAAAAGCACACTTGCGGTGAATAGACAAACTGACCGGTCCTAGGTGAGACACGAGTGATGCGGCCAACTGTGCCCTTTGATGTAAATGCGACGTCCCCAACCTTTCCGATTTTGTGTCCTGCGGCGGCGACACTGTGGGCGCTTAAGACTTCAGCGCCCGCCAAGTCGAGGCCGTCCAACTTGAGATTTCCGGCGCGAATGAATGGCAGGCCGTCCGGCGAAAACTCAGTGTTCTTCGCGCGATAGCCGTCGCCAATCAGTAAAATTCGATCGTCGATTAATTCTTGTACGAGTCTATCCTCAACATCATTTGCATGCGTATCGAACCAGCATTGGTGCAGCGCCCGCGCCATCGTCTCCAGCGTCGCGTTCATCCGCCGGTTCAACTCGATCTTGTCGTCCAGCGCCTTACCGAACGCGGCGATTGCGTCACGGCTCTGCTTGGGTGGCCATGGAAGTGGAAGCTGGCGAATCTCTTTGAGGTTCAGCGTCGCTTGGACCGTGGTGTTACACCAAACGTCCATCAGATGTTGCAGTGGGCGACTCAGCAAACACTGCTGAACGAAATGCGTCTCGGTTGAGTCGGCTAAACGCATCACCGCAACGGCACGCGCAGCATTCCAGCCGGCCATGTGCAGAGGAACAACAGCGCATTGACCGACATGGCCAACCAAGGTCATCACCAACTCGCCACCGCTCAATGCGGTGCGACGATATTCGTGATGCTTCTCCTTGGTGATTCTGAATTCAGGCCGCGGATTGACGATGCTGCCGTTAAGGTCGCCTGCTTTGATGAGCGGCACGCCGTTCGGGTCGTGGTCACCGGGATACATGACGCCGACGGCAATCCCTCGGTCTTCGGTGAAGAGGTCGCCAAGTGTGACGACATCCCAATCGTCAGGCAGTTCAACAACGCCTGCGTCGGCCAGATGAGCGCGGGCAACTTCTTTTGAATCACCCTCCATAACCCAGCCCCCTCAAGTTGGCTGTAAAGGTCTGCTCCAATTTCGCGGACTCGACGAACTGGGCATTCAGTTCGGCGACGAGGCGCGGCATCTTCTCCTCGAACGGTTCACCGTCGTCTGCGATTTCCTCAGCGCCGACGTAGCGGCCGGGCGTGAGGACGTGGCCGTGCGCGGCGATTTCGACAGTGGTGGCGGATTTGCAGAAGCCGGCGAGGTCTTCGTAGGTGCCCGCGCCTTTGTCTCCGCGCCACGCGTGATAGGTGCTGACGATTTTCTGGAGGTCAGCGTCGGTCAGCTCGCGATGAACGCGGTCGATGAGCGTGCCGAGTTTACGCGCGTCGATGAAGAGCGTCTGTTTGCGCCGATCGCGACGTTTTCCGTCGTTCTTATTCTTCGCCAGAAACCACAGACAGACGGGAATCTGGGTGCTGTAGAAGAGCTGACCGGGCATGGCCACCATACAATCGACCAGGTCCGCCTCGATCATCGCCTTGCGGATATCGCCCTCACCGGACTGGTTCGACGACATGCTGCCATTGGCCAGAACGAAACCCGCGAAACCGTTAGGCGCGAGGTGATGAATGAAATGCTGCACCCAGGCGAAGTTGGCGTTGCCCTTTGGCGGGACACCAAACTGCCAGCGCACGTCGTCGTCCTTCCGGAACCAGTCGGAGTCGTTGAACGGCGGATTGGCAAGGACGTAGTCGGCGCGCAGATCGGGATGCAGATCACGACGAAAAGTGTCGGCGTGTTCGAGGCCGAAGTCGGCATCGATACCACGGATGGCGAGATTCATGATCGCTAAGCGACGCGTGGTGGAGTTGCTTTCCTGTCCATAGATGGCGATATCGCCCAGCTTGCCGCCGTGCGATTCAACGAATTTTTCCGACTGCACAAACATACCGCCTGAACCGCAGGCAGGATCGTAGATGCGGCCCTTATAGGGGGCGAGCATTTCGACCAGCAGGCGCACGATGCAGGACGGCGTATAGAACTGGCCGCCGTTTTTGCCCTCGGCGCTGGCGAAGCGGGTAAGGAAGTATTCGTACACGCGACCGAGCAGATCGACAGAGCGGTGGGTCTTTTCGCCCTCGCTGGCAGCGGTGAGCGTAATGGTCGCGATGAGGTCGATAAGCTCGCCGAGTCGATGTTTATCCAAACCTGGGCGGGCGTAGTCCTTGGGCAGGACTCCCTTGAGGCTGATATTGTCGCGTTCGATGAAGACCATCGCGTCATCGACCAGCTTACCGATGATTGGTTGTTTCGCATTGGCTTGCAGATGTGTCCAGCGCGATTCAGCGGGCACCCAGAATATATTCTCCGCTTTGTATTCGTCTGCGTCTTCCGGATTCGCTCCGGCGTAGTCGCCTTTACCGGCAACCAGTTTGTTATGGTGTTCGGTAAAGGTATCGGAAATGTATTTGAGGAAGATCAAACCCAGGACGACGTGTTTATATTCCGCCGCATCCATGTTGTTACGCAACTTATCGGCAGCGAGCCAAAGCTTGGCCTCGAAGCCGAGATTGGCGGTCTGGTTCGCTGCCGCCTTCGCGTTGATCATCGGAGGTGACGTGCGCTCAGCCGGAACGGATCTTGGTATCGGATCATCGCTATCATCCGCGGCGACGCTGTCGTGAGTCGATAGTGAGGCTGACGCTGTGGCGGATGCATCCGCATGCACGGCCGTGCGTTTGAGCGTGCCGCCGCGACCGCGTCCCTTCTGCACCGCTCCGGTTTCGATCAGAGCATCGCGGGCGGTGGCATAACGTACTTCATTCCAACCGAGCGCCGCGCGCAGTGCCTGATTGCCGATGGCGGCACCATCGCTGGGAAGATTGGCGAGGAGAAAATAACTATCGGCGTCAGGCATGGGGATTCGAGCGGCTTGGTGTTTGTGAGAAGGGGAATGCTGGAATTTCAGGAACGCCGGCTGCTCAGCCGGTTGGCCGATCCAGGACGCGGTAGCCGATGGCTTCGCTAATGTCGTCGAGGGTGACGGCGTCGCGGGCGTCGAGGTCGGCGATGGTGCGGGCGACTTTGAGGATGCGGTCGTAGGCGCGGGCGCTGAGGCCGAGTTCGGCGACGGCGAGATCCAACAGCGCGAGGCCGTCGGCGGCGGCGTGCAGGTGGGTGCGCAGGCCGCGGGTGTCGAGTTGCGCGTTGGCGGTGCCCTGACGCGCGAGCATGCGGGCGCGTGCGGCGACGACCCGGGCGCGGGCGGCGGCGGTGGTTTCGCCGCCGTTGGTTGCTGAAAGCAGTTCGGGTTTCTGCGCGGGCACTTCGATGTGCAGATCAATGCGGTCCAACAGCGGGCCGCTGATCCGACCGCGATAGCGGTGGATGGCGTCGGCACTGTCGACGCACCCGCGGGTCGGATGGCCCAAATATCCGCAAGGGCACGGATTCATTGCTGCGACCAACATGCAGCGGCTGGGGAAGCGCAGGCGGCCGCCGGCGCGGCTGATGGTCAGGTGGCCGTCCTCCAATGGCTGGCGCAGCGTTTCCAGTACTTGCCGCGGAAATTCCGGCAATTCGTCAAGAAAAAGCACCCCGTGATGGGCGAGACTGACCTCGCCCGGACGCGGCACCGAACCGCCACCGATCAGGCCGACGCCGGAAACATTGTGATGCGGCGAACGAAACGGCCGCGAGCGCACTAAGCCCGCGCCGGCCGGCAGCAGGCCGCTGACCGATTGCACGCGGGTAACGTCGAGCGCTTCGGCCAAGGTGAGTTCCGGCAACAGGCCCGGCAACCGACGCGCGAGCATGGTTTTGCCCGAACCCGGCGGCCCCAGCATCAGCAGATTATGTCCGCCGGCCGCGGCGATGACCAAGGCGCGCTTCGCCAATTCCTGGCCGCGCACGTCGCTTAAATCTGGGCCGTGCGGGGGTTCGTCCGGTGGCGGCAGCGCAGTAATTATCGGTGCGCTGGCCAGACCGGCGCGCGTCCACGCGACTGCTTCGGCCAGGGTCCGCGGCGCATGAACACACAGGCCGTTGACGACCGCGGCTTCCTGCGCGTTTTCGGGTGCGACCACCACCTGCGTCAGGCCCGCATCGCGTGCGGCGATAGCGCAGGCCAACGCGCCGCGCACTGGGCGCAGGCTGCCGTCGAGCGCGAGCTCGGCCAAAAACAGCGCGTCACGTGGTAGCTCGGGCAGCCGGTTTTCGGGCATGGTCGCGGCCAAGCCCAAGGCGATGGCGAGGTCGAAGGCCGGGCCTTCTTTGCGTCGATCGGCGGGGGCGAGATTGACCACCAAATGATCGCCCGGCCGGTGCGACAGGCCGTTGGCGAACAGCGCGGGTGTGACGCGGTCGATGCTTTCGCGCACGGCCGCGTCGGGCAGGCCGACCACGGTTGTGCGGCCGCTGCCGGTGGTCGGTTCAGCGCGGCTGACTTCGACCTGCACGATGTAGCCATCGACGCCATCCACTGTCGCCGCGCAAAGCCGGGTCAATTCCATGCGCGCAAGCCCTATCCCCAGCGCAGGCGCACCGCAATCGTTCAGCGCTCTTTGCAGCAAAAGCCAGCATCAGCTCAGCGTTGGCAGCGTGGGCACCAGGTGGTGCCGCGGCCGCCAACCACCGCGCCGCGCAGCACGCTGGCGCAGACCGTGCACGGTTGCCCGGCGCGGTCGTAGACGCGAAAATCATGCTGAAAATAGCCGCTGTCGCCGCCGGCCTGACGGAAGTCGCTGATGGTTGAGCCGCCGGCGGCGATGGCGGCATGCAGAACCGCGCGGATGTGCTCGACCAGCACGGCCAAACGCGCGGCGCTGATGCTGCAGGCGCGCGCCTGTGGCCGGATGCCAGCGCGAAACAGCGCTTCCTGCGCATAGATGTTGCCGACCCCGACCACCGTGCGCTGGTCCATAATGATGGCCTTTATGGGCGCGCGGCGGCCGCGGCAGAAGGCGTGCAGATACGCCGGCGTGAAGGCAATGTCATCTAGTGGCTCTGGCCCCAGCGCGTCCAAACGCGGATGCCGGCCATCGGCATCGAGCACATCTAAGAGGCCGAAACGTCGCGGATCCCGAAACGCTAGGCGCCGTCCGTCGCGCAAATGTAGATACACATGATCGTGCGCGCGTTCGTCGCCTGGTGCGGCCAAGCGCCAGGTGCCGGTCATGCCCAAATGGCACAGCACGGTCGCGTGGGGGGTGTCGATCAGCAGGTATTTCGCGCGTCGACGCACACCGGTGATGGTTTGGCCGGCCAAACGCGCAGGCAGATCGGGTGGGATTGGCCAGCGCAGATCGGCTCGAC